>DATDNP010000170.1:0-2135 GCA_036518215.1 Candidatus Limnocylindria bacterium | reverse complement strand
GGGCGTCTGGATCGCCGACGCCGCGACGATCACGGCGCGCCGCGCCACCAGCCGCAGCGTCGGCCCGCTCACACCGACCGCGCGATCGCCGTCCCACACGATCCGCTCGACGCGCGCGCCGCTGAAGACGCGCGCGCCGCGCGCCTCGGCCTGCGGGATGTAGGTGAGATCCATACTCTGCTTCGCGCCGTGGGGGCACCCGAGCTGGCAGCGCGCGCTCCCGCGGCACTCGCGAACGAAGCGCGTCATCGGCGCACCGGCGATGGCGAGCGCGGTGCGGCCGCGGTCCATGAGCGCGTTGTTCCCGCCCCACACCTCCCGCGGCGTCGGCGCCGCGGAGAGGTCGCGCTCGATTCGCTCGAAGTTCCGCTCGAGCGCGCCGAACGGGATGGCGGCGCCGAGGCCATGCTCGTCCCGCCACGACGCCCACACGGTCTCCGGCATGCGCCGCACGATCGCGGAGTTGATCACCGTGCTGCCGCCGACGCAGCGCCCCTGCATGACGAGCATCGGCCCCGCGCTCTGCGCCTGCTGCAACCCCATGTCGCGGTAGAGCGTGCGCATCGACGGAACGACGCGGTCCGACAGATCGCGCGTCGCGACACGCGGTCCCTCCTCGACGATGGCGACGCTGCGCCCGGTCTCCACGAGGACGCGCGCCGCCGTCGCGCCCGCGGCACCGGATCCCACGATGACGTAATCGAACGCCTCAGAGGTCACGCCGTCCGTTCCCTCGTGTAGCCGATGGCCTCGCGCACGCGCCGATCGGCGCCGTAACAGAGCGCCGCGACGAGCTTCAGCAGCACGACGAGCTGCCGGAGCAGCCCGTTCGAGGAGGACGCCATCGCCTCGAGCGCGCGCTCGCGCTCGTCGAGCGAGAGGCGGCGGAGCGGCGGCCGCGTCCCGATGAGCAGCGGCGCGACCCATGTCGCGGTGAAGATCGCGAGCCGGAGGCCGTTGCGGATGAGCGGCGTCGTCTCGCGCGCGAACGCGTCGTAGAAGGCGTCGAACCGTGTGTCGAGCACGCCGAGCGGGAGCTGCGGATGCGCGCTCGCCGGAAGGAGCGTGTCGAAGACGACACGAGCGCTCCGCGACAGCGCCATCACCGCACCGCCACGGTCGCGATCACCGGCAGATGATCCGACGCCGAGGTGCGCGGCGTCGCGACGTTCGTGCCGGTGACCCCGGCGACCCACAGGTAGTCGATGCGATCGACGGGGTCGGCGACCGGGAACGTGGGGGCGTTCGCCGCGGCGCCGAGATCGGTGAGGCCGGCGTCCGCGAGGACGCGCATCTGCGACGTCTCGGGCGTCGAGTTCATGTCGCCGCTCACGACGAAACGGTCGAGACCGTGCACCGCGTCCGCGATCGAGCGGGTCTGCGTCGTGAAGTCATCGCCGCCGAGATGCGTCGCGCCGAACCAGAGCCCGCCGGTGCGGACGAGGAGGAGGACGCGCGTGAGGTCCTTCGCCCTCGTCGAACGCGCGAGAGGGACGACGCGCACCTCGTCGATCGGGAAGCGCGACAGCACGCCGACGCCTTCGACGTCACCCAGCATCGGCGCGAACGCGAAGGACATGTGCGTGCGCTCGGCAAGGAGCTGGAGCATGTCGTGACCGCCGGAGATGACGGTGCCGCGGCTCACCTCCTCGAGGCCGACCACGTCGGGCGCCTCGCGAGCGATCTCGTCGCCGATGACGTCGATCGCGGGGATGTCGCCGTCGTCGTACCCGAGGTGGACGTTGTAGGTCATCACGCGGAGCTGGCCCGCGGCCCCCACGTACCGCGGACCGGGCGCGGATGCGATCGCGAGGGCCGGGAGCGTGATGACGAGCGCGGCAAGCGCGCCGGCCGCGCGTCGCGGCCCCATGTCCGGACGCGCCGCGCTCAGCGCGCAGGCGAGCGCGACGATCGCGAGCATCGCCGCGAGCGCGGCGACGAGGCCGACACCGATGTAATAGGTGAGGCTCCCGATCGCAGCCGCGAGCCAGCCCGCCCCCAGCGCGAGCGGGCCGATCACCGGCGCGCGCCCGCCGGGTCGCCCCATCGGGACGAGGATCCCGCTCGCGAGCAGCGCGCCGAACGCAAGCGCTGCGCCGCCCGCGAGCGGCACGAGACCGACGCGCGACCAGAGG
>DATDNP010000169.1:0-19477 GCA_036518215.1 Candidatus Limnocylindria bacterium | reverse complement strand
GGTTCGCGCTCGGCTGGGGCGCGTTCCCGGTCGTGACGGTCGCGTACGCGTGCGGCGCGGCGTGGCTGCCGGCGCTCCTCGGCGCCGCGTACGCCGCGCTCATGAGCCTCGCGCAGCGACGGCTTTCGACGAGGGCGCGCGCGATCCGGCGGCGCGCGGTGTCCGTGACCGGCGAGGTCGTGTTCGCGGATGGCTCGCGGGAGGCACTCGACGCGCGCTCGCTCATCGCGGCGCCGGAGGCCGCACTCGCGATCATGTGGATCGCGCTCGTGGCGGGCTCGCTCGCCGTCCTGCTCGCGCGCTGGTCCTGACTGGCACTGCGGGTGCTCACGCGTGGGGGAGCGAGAGGAGGCCGGAGCATGGACGACCATCAGGATCCCGAGGACATCCCGCCGCGTCCCGAGCCCGCAGGAACCGTCGCGTCGGGCGACCGCAAGCCGAAGCGCATCGGCGTCGACGAGCGCGGCGAGGACAGCGGGCCCGACGCGAGCGAAGCGCCTGAGGAGGAGGGCTCAGCTTCCCCGGGCTGACGCGGCCTCCACCTGCCGGCGCGCCCACATCGGCTCGGCGCGGCTCGCCACGGCGTCGAATCCGGTGGCGATGACGCTGATCTTCACGTCGCCCTCGCTGTGTTCGTCGATGACCGCGCCGAAGATGATGTTCGCCTCGGGATCCGCGGCCGCGTGGATGAGCTCGGCGGCCTCGTTCACCTCATAGAGCGTGAGGTCGGGACCGCCCGTGATCGTGAACAGGACCCCGCGGGCGCCGTCGATGGACTGCTCGAGGAGCGGCGACGAGATCGCCGCCCGCGCAGCGCGAACGGCGCGCTCCTCGCCGCGCGCGTGACCGAGTCCCATGAGCGCCGATCCTGCGTCCGACATGATCGCGCGCACGTCCGCGAAGTCGACGTTGATGAGGCCGGGCACCGTGACGAGACCGCTGATGCCCTGCACTCCCTGTCGCACGACGTCGTCGACGACCGCGAACGCTTCCGCCAGCTTCGTGCGCGGCTCGACGACCTGCAGGAGGCGGTCGTTCGGCACGACGATGAGCGTGTCCACCTTCGTCACCAGCTCCTGGAGGCCGCGCTCCGCGATGAGGCCGCGCCGTCCGCCCTCGAATGAGAAGGGACGCGTGACGACCGCGACGGTGAGCGCGCCGAGCTGCTTCGCCGCGCCGGCGATCACCGGCGCCGCGCCGGTGCCGGTGCCGCCACCCATGCCCGCGGTCACGAACACCATGTCCGCGCCGGTCAGCGTGTCGGCGATGCGCTCGATGTCCTCTTCGGCGGCCTTCCGCCCGACGCTCGGATCGGCGCCCGAGCCGAGGCCGTGCGTGATCGCGTCGCCGATCCGGAGCTTCACTGGCGCGGCGGAGGAGAGCAGGGCCTGCGCGTCGGTGTTCACCGCGATGAAGTCGATGCCGCCGATCTCGTCGGCGATCATCCGATCGACGGCATTGCAGCCGCCGCCGCCGACGCCGACGACCTTCGTGGTGGAGAAGCGCGGGACGTCCTTGTCCTTCTTGCGCGGCGGCATGCGCATTCCCTCTCTTCTTCGTGCGACCTGCGGTTGCGCATCGTCCGGTGCGGCGGCGGAAGGTCACAGTGTCGTTGCGGGAATGCGCATACGCAATGAGGGGAACGCGAGGAGAGGCGACCGTGCGGGCGAGCGTTAGCGGCGGAGCATGCCTCGCATCTGCTGGGCGGCGGCGTCAAGCGTCGACGCGGTGTCCCGCATGCGATCGGCGCAGTCGAGCATCGTCGCGTCGCCGATCGCCGTCCCTCGCGCGGCGAGCGCGTTCGCGTCGCTCATGAGGCTGTCGGCCTTCATCGCGAGGAGCGACGCGCCCGCGTAGGTGTTCGACGTCGGGTCGTCGCCGAGGAGGAGCGCGTCGGCACGCATGCGGCTCGCGATCGTCCGGAGCGCGGACGCGTCGGCGGCGCGATCGGCACCGAGGGTGGCGGCGTGTGTCTCGAGGAGCGCGGCGGTCTCGTTCAGCGTCGTCGCGACGGGAACGTGGCCGGTGTTGAGCAGCTGCGATGCGCCCCAGAGACCCGTGAAGAGGAGGCCGGCGGCGAGGAGGACGGCGACCATCGCGACAGTGAAAGCGTCCTGATGGAACAGGACGTCGCGGCGGGCCGGCATCGTCGCGGCGTGCGCCACAAAGACCTCCGTACGCGACGCTACTCACGAGGCCCGACGTAGCGAGTGATGAATGAGAGGCGCCTGCCCGCCGTTCGACCCGATGCCCGTACGGGAAAGCCCTACGGCTCAGTGCATCTGCGCGGCGAGGAAAGCGAGCACGCGAGTGCGGTACTCGTCCGGGTGATCGTCGGACGCCCGTGGGTGCAGGCAACCCGAGGCGATCCACAGATCGCTGGCGGGATTCGCGCTCGCGGTGCGCAGGTCGCGGCCGTGATGGACGTTGATGAGCTCGTCCGCGTCGCAGTGGATGAAAAGGAACGGCCGCTCGGGGTGCGCGCGGACGATGTCGATCGGCCTCACCGCCTCCGGGTCGATCCCGAAGAACAGGCGGAAGGCGATGACCACCCCCGGCGCGAACCAGCCCGGAACGCCCGCTTCGCTCGGCAGCTTCTCCTCGAGCTCGACGGCGACATCGGTGAAGGACGAGTCGATGATGACGGGGCCGACGTTCGGATCGAGCGTGAGCTCGCCGAGCGCGGACGCCGCGCCCATCGAGATCCCGAGCAGCGCGACGTGTTGGTCGGCGTAGCCGCGGCCTCGGAGGAACGTGACGCCGGCGTCGACGTCGCGACGTTCGAGGAATCCGAGCGTGAAGCGGTCGCCGATCTTCGGGTCGCCGCCGCTGTTCCCGTGACCGCGAAGATCGAACATGAGGACGGAGTAGCCCGCCGCGATGAGGAAGCTCGCGATCCGTTCGTTCCGCCCCTCCCACTCGAGGCGGTTCGCATTCCGGCCGTGGATGAGGATCACGGCGCGGTCGCTCTTCGCCGGAAAGAACCATCCGGACAGACGCGCGTCGTCCGACGTCGTGAGCGTGACGTCCTCATAGCTCGTTGCCGCCGGCACGTCGGGGGGACCGTCCACGGGATGTCGTTCGGTGCGCGAGAAGCGATCCGCGACGGTGTACCCGACGCCAACGTACGCGACGATCGCCGCCACCACGAGGAGCACCGCGATGGCCGCGAGCCAGCGTCGCCTGTTCACGCGCGCGGGCTACTCCTCTCGTCGAGGGTCGTCAAGCGCGCTCGTGCAAGACGTGCGTGACATCGCTTAGCCATGACTGAGTAGGCACGTTCGCGTTCGCAGCGTCGCGAACGACACACTGCGCGCCGTCCACGCGAGGAACCGTTCGCGTACGGTCGCGTCGAATGCGTATGGACATCTCTCTCCGACCGGCGAGCCTCATCCTCGCGAGCGCGTTGCTCGCCGCCTGTGGGCCGGCGGCGATCGCGTCGTCTGGATCCGCATCACCCTCCACGACCGTGCTTCCCTCCGGCGTGTACGTCTATCAGCCCGCGCCGCTGATCTGGCAGCTCGTCACGTTCGAGAACGGTGCCGTCGCGAACGGCGCAGGGGCCGTGTTCGAATGGAGCTGCGCCGGCGAACGCTGGGCGATCGGCCGCATCCCCGCATCGATCGACGGCGCGTATCTGCGCTTCGGCGACGAGCGCTTCGCCCTGAAGGGTGGTGCGCCCGACGCTCCATGGCACCCCGGCACGGATCCGCGCGCGCTTCCTCGCCCGATCTGCGCGGGCGCGACCCCGACGACGAAGGCCGTGCTCTCGAGCGACGCCGCTCGCGAGCTCATCAAGGAGCGTGTGACGGCGATCGGCCCGGTCCTCGTGCCGACCTGGCTTCCCGACGGCGTGAGCGCCGACGTCGATGCGCGTGCGTACTCGTTCACCGTGACGTACGTCGCGAGCGGCGTGCGCGTCGTCGTCGCGACCGTGTTGGCGAATCCACGGCCGGTCGAGGCCGGAGGCTCGCAGCGTCACCTCCAGTTCCGCGGCGACACGAACGCGCTCTATCAGACGCTCGACGCGAGCGCGACCACGTCGCGGACCCTGCTCTGGAACGAATACGCGACCTCGATGTGGTCGGGTGCGACGTTCACGCCATACATGCTGTCGGCCGACGGCCTCACGGAAGCCGAATTCTGGAAGGTGGTGGAGTCACTGCAATGAGATATGCCGTCCGCGCGCTCATCGTCGTCCTCGCGCTCGTCGTGATGCTCCTGACGCCGATCGTCGCGGAGTCGCCTTCGGGCACGACGTATCTCTTCTGGGGCGTCGTCATGGACCTCGTCGCCGTCGCGGCGATCGCCGCGTCCGCGGCGACGTGGCGCAGACGCGCCGCGTAGCGCAACAGCCCTCCCATTCCCCACCAGCGCCGCGCCCGGTCCGAGAGCACCGGGCGCGGCGCGCGTTTTCGAGACCGCCTTGAGAGGCCGGTGTGACGCGCGTCGCAGACGCGGACGCTCCGGTGTGCTTTGCTACGAGTTCCGGATGCACGAGAGCGCCGCTCATCCCCGCTGGCTTCGCACCGTCCAGATCATCTCGCTCACCCAGGTCGCGATCCTCATCGGGTTCAACTTCGCCTTCCCGTTCCTCCCGCTCCTCATCGAGGATCTCGGCGTCACCGACCGCGGCGAGCTCGCGCTCTGGACGGGCCTCGCCATCGGCACGAGCGGGATCGCCATGGCGCTCATCTCGCCGCTGTGGGGCCTGCTCGCCGACCGATTCGGGCGCAAGACGATGCTCGTTCGGTCGGTCGCGGCCGGATCGATCCTTCTCGCGCTGCAGTCCGCGGTCACGAACGTCGTGCAGCTCGTCGCCGTGCGCATCCTCCAGGGAGCGTTCACCGGAACGCAGACGGCCGCGTCGATGCTCATCGCGGCGATCGTCCCGAAGGAGCGCACGGGCTTCGCGCTCGGGCTCCTCAACACCGGCGTGCAGGTCGGGAACCTCATCGGTCCGGTCGTCGGTGGCCTCGTCGTCATCGCGCTCGGCCTGCGCGGGTCGTTCCTCGCGGGCGGCATCCTCCTCGCCATCTGCACCGTCATCACGATCTGGATGGTCGAGGACCTGCCCGTCGTGTCGCGTCCGCCGCTCGAGCATGGATTCCGTGGCGGCATGCGCGAGATGCTCGTCCCATTCTCGTGGCCGGGTCTGCGTGGCGTGCTCATCGTCGGTGCCGTCGTGCAGGTGATGTACGCCGGCACGTACGCGCTCCTCGCGATCTACGTTCAAGACCTCGCGCGTCCGGCGTGGCTCTCGACGGAGCTCACCATCGGCCTCGCGCTCGCGCTCGGCGCGCTCGCGGCCGCTGTCGCGATGCCGATCCTCGGCAGCTACGCCGACCGCCACGACGCGCGTACGGTGCTCATCTTCTCGCTCGCGTCCGTCGCGGTCTCGCTCATACCGCAGGCGCTCATCCCGAACGCCGTCGTGTTCCTGCTCTTCCGACTCGTCATCGGCGTCGGTCTCGCCGGGACGACCTCTTCGATCGCCGTGCTGACGCGTGCCGGCTCGCCGCTCGGCGGCGAGGGCCGCGCGTTCGGGACGCTGGCCGCGGCGCAGAACATGGGGTGGGGGTTCGGGCCGCTCATCGGCTCCGCGTTCGCCGCGTTCGCGGGCATACCCGCGCTGTACCTTGCCGGCGCGCTCGGCCTGCTGCTCCTCCTCATCCCGGTCGCGTTCTCGCGGACCTGGTTCCTCCCCGCACCGGCGGAGCAGCCGCTCGAGGTGACCGCGCCCTAGGGGACGGCGGCACGCTTGGTGCACGTACGCGCGAGCGTGGGACCCGAACGATCCACACGCGTCGCGCGCTTCGCGCGCTGGTCGAACCATCTCGTCACGTCGCCGTGGGCGCCGGTCGTTGCGCTCCTCCTCATCGGGCTCGCGACGTATGCGTTGCCCCCGCTCGGGATACCGCCCGACCGCGTCACCGAGCTGCACTTCCTCATCGGCGTCGTCACCTTGCTTCTCGTGTTCCTCCTCGAGCACAACGAGGATCGCGACACGACCGCCATCCACGTGAAGCTCGACGAGATCCTCGTCGTGCTCCGCGCCGACACACGGAAGGTCGGGGTGGAGGAGCTGCCGGCGGAGAAGATCAAGCGTGTGCGGGATGCTGAGCGCGAAGCTGCGGAACGCGAGCCCGCGCGGCGCTGAACCGGACGTCGTCTTAGCCTGAGGCCATGTCCGGGGCGGCACGCGTCGCATGCACCCTTTTCCTGACGCTCGTCACGGCGTGCGCGCAGAACGCCGCGCAGTCCACGCCCACGCCGACCGCATCCGCGCTCGCGACCGCGACCGCATCCGCGCCCGCGAGCCGATCGCCTGGGGACACCGGCTCCGATTGGCCCGCCTATCACGGCGACAACGCGCGGACCGGCGTGAGCCGGGATCTCGCGTCGTTCGCGAACGTCGACGTCGCGTGGCAGACGGACGTCCTCGACGGCGATGTGTACGGCTCGCCGATCGTCGTCGGCGGCACTGTGCTCGTGGCGACGGAACGGAACGTCGTGTACGCGTTCGACGCGCGCACCGGCGCCCAGCGCTGGACGGCGCGGTTCGGCGCGCCCGTGGATGCGTCGACGCTGCCGTGCGGGAACATCCGCCCGGTCAGCGGCATCACGAGCACGCTCGTCGGTGATGCGCGCGCCGGCGCCGTGTACGCGGTCGCGTTCGAGCAGCCGTTCCATCACGAGCTGTATGCGCTCGACCTGGCCACCGGTGCGGTGCGATGGCATCGCACGGTCGATCCACCGGGCGGTGACCCACGCGCGCACCAGCAGCGTGGTGCTCTGACACTCGCGAACGGGAACGTCTACATCCCGTACGGCGGACTGCTCGGCGACTGCGGCCCGTATCGCGGATCGATCGTCGGAGCGTCCACGATCTCAGCCGATGCCGCGCTCGTCTCGTACGTCGTTCCCGCGAATCGCCAGGCCGGCATCTGGGCGCCCCCCGGCCTCGCCGCGGATGCGAACGGGCGCCTCTACGCCGCGACCGGGAACAGCGACTCGAGCGGTGCGTTCGACATGAACGACGCGATCCTCCGCCTCACTCCGGATCTCAAGGTCGAGGACTACTGGGCGCCGTCCGATTGGCTCGCGCTCAGCAGGGCCGACATCGATGTCGGCTCGGTCGGTCCGACCCTGCTTCCCGGCGGCCTCGCGCTCGAGGCGGGGAAGAACGGCTACCTCTATCTGCTCCGCGCCGGTGACCTCGGGAAGATCGGCGGCGAGCTCGCGAAGCTGAAGGTCTGCGGATCGGTGTTCGGTGGACTCGCGTTCGCGGACGGCGTCGCCTACGTGCCGTGCAGCGACGGCCTTGCCGCGGTGCGCGTCGACGGCACGACGCTTCGGATCCTGTGGCGCGGCCCGCGGTCCACCTCACCCGGCTCGGCGATCGTCGCCGGCGGCGCCGTGTGGGTCACCGATCCGGTCGGAGGGATGCTCTGGGCGCTCGATCCGTCGAACGGCAGTGTTCGCTTCCAGCGTTCCGTTGGAAAGATGCAGCACTTCACGACGCCATCGGCGTCAGGCGACATCGTGTACATCGCGGCGGACGGCCGGCTCATCGGCATCCGCCTGAGGTAGCAAGGAGAACGACATGGCCGGCGAGGTGGTCTACGTGGTCACGGCGTGGGACGAGCGCACCGGCGACGACACGATCCTCGTGTTCGCGGACAAGGTGAAGGCCGAGGCCGCGTGGGCGAAGCTCGACGGTGAGACGGTGTACGGCGGCGTAGTGCGGCGCACCGTGAAGCGCTAGTCGCGCGGACGAGCGACCCGGTGTGGATCGCTCGCCCGCCTATCGTGGAGGTAGCGCTGGATGTCTAGAACTCGCCGTGCGTGCCGTGGACCGTGGAGCTGATGTCCGTCGGCTCGATGTCGCGCGGCTCGACCGCGCCGCCGGTGACGGCGTCCGATCCGTCGCCTGTCCAGTACGGCTCGATGTCGCGGGGCTCGCTCGCCGTGCCGCTGAGCGCGTCCGTGGTCGCGTCCCACGTGCCCGGGATCAGCTGACCCTCGTCCGTCCCGTTCCCTGCCGTGACCGCGTCGGACGATCCGCCGACCCACGTCGGCTCGACGTCGCGCGGCTCGCTTCCGACGCCCCCGGTGAGGCTCGCGCCGCCCGCGCCCGGGTCGACCATGAAGATCTTGCTCATGCGCTGATCGATGCCGAACGCGCTGAGCCGCGTCGGATCGCCGCTGCGGAGCGCGGCCGTCTCGTTGTCCGTCAGGTCGAAGCCGCCGAGCGCCGTCGCGTCGGTGACGAGGCGACGCCGGAACGCTGGATCGTTGAGCGCGCGCTTGATGACCGTAGCGAGAGCTTCCTGTGACACTGTGTCGTCCCTCCCGATGCCGTTTGGCGGCACTCTCTGCCGATCCTCGGGGCCCTTCGTCGCTCCCGGTGGCCGGCGCTCCGCCAACCTGACGGCGGACTGGATGCGTCGTGTGAGGCGCTCGAGCAGGCATCGAACTTGCGGCGGAGCGCATCCGTGCTCCCGATCGCGACCACCTTCGATGTGATCGCGCGCCGCACCCTCCTGCGGACGATCGCCATCGATACGCCGCGCGCGGCGACCACCGCCGCGATCGCGCTCGGGGTCGCGGTGCGGTTCTTCCCCGTCGTCACGAGCGACTTCCCGGTGAACGACGGCGGGATGTTCTACACGATCGTCCAGGACATCGAGCGCGCTCACCTCGGCTTCCCCCAGCACCTTTCGTACAACGGGCTCGACCTCCCGTTCGCGTACGCGCCGCTCTCCTTCTATCTCGCGACGCTCGTGAACCTCGTCGGCGTCCCGCTCCTCGACGTGTTCCGCTTCCTGCCCGCCGTGCTGGCGTCGCTCATCCTGTTCGCCTTCGTCCGCTTCGCACGTCGCGCGACGAAGGACGACGTGCTCACCGCGATCGCCACCGTCGGCTTCGCTCTCGTGCCGAGCGCGTACGCGTCGCACATCACCGGCGGTGGCCTACCCAGAGCGCTCGGCGTGCTGTTCCTGCTCCTCGCGCTCGAGCGCTTCATCGTGCTGTTCGAGACGCGCTCGCGCGCCGCGCTCGTGGGCGCCGGCGTCTTCGGCGCGCTCGCGCTCCTGTCGCACACCGAGATGGGATGGGCACTGGCGTTCAGCACCGTCGTGCTCTGGCTACTGCGCGCTCGCGATCGCCGCAGCTTCATCGATGCGGTCGGTGCCGCGCTCGTCGCCGGCGCCGTCGCCGCGCCGTGGCTCGTCACGGTGCTCCTTCGCTACGGGCCGGCCCCGTTCCTCTCGGCGTTCTCGACCGGAACGCTCGACAACCCCGCGGTGAAGCTCGCCATCTTCGATCAGACCGGCGAGCCGTGGTTCCCGCTCTTCGCCGCGCTCGCGATCGTCGGGATCGTCCGGGTGCTGGGGCAGCGCAGGTGGTGGCTCCCGGCGTGGATCCTCGCCATCGGGCTGCTGGACTCGCGCTCCCTCCACATCCTGTCGGCGATCCCGATGGCGATCCTCGCCGCGATCGCGGTGCGCGAGGTCCTCGCGCCGCTCGTCACGTCGCGGCGCATCAGCATCGCGCTCGCCGCGGCGGCGATCGCGTACGGCCTCATCACGACGCCATGGGCGCTGCCCGACGTGCTGCGGACGATCCCGACGACGGACCGGACGGCGATGAGCTGGGTGAAGGACAACACGCCGCCCGACGCGCGCTTCCTCGTCGTGACGGAGCGCGGCTGGGCCGAGAACTCGGTCGGTGAGTGGTTCCCGGCGCTCGCGGAGCGTCCGAGCGTCTCGACCGTCCAGGGCTGGGAGTGGGTCCCCGACCGCGCGTTCTGGAAGCAGATGGTGAGCTTCTTCGCAGCGCAGTCATGCGGTTCGCAGGACAGCGGATGTCTCGATCGCCTGCGTGCGGACACGGGCTACGTGTTCAGCTACGTCTACATCCCCTCGGAGAAGCTCATGCAGCGGCAGGATCACAGCGCGGAGCCGTGCTGCACGCCGCTGCGCATGTCGCTCGAGCGGGATCCGCGCTACGAGCTCGTGTACTCCGAGGGCGGCGCGTACATCTTCCGCGCCCGGCAGTGACGTCTAGCGCCGCAGGGCGCTCTGCCGCCTCTGCGCGGTCGCGACAAGACGCGCGCTCATGACGCCCGCGCCGAGCGCGAGCAGCCCGAGGACCACGAGCAGCTTCTTCGAGTCATCGTTGGGACGTTCGGGCTTGCGGTGCCCGTCGTCATCGTCGACCGTCCCGCCACCGAACGATCCGCCGCCGGTCTCGGCCCGCGGCTCTTCGACGCTCGGCGGGGCGTGCCGCTCCTCGACCCGGCGCGGCGCGTGATGCTCGACCGGTGCCTTCATCCGCCGTCGCGCGGGCCGAGTGCGCCCTGGCGCCTTGGTTCCCTCGTCCATGGCGCGAATGGTACGGGTCGAGGGTAGAGTCGCCACACGAACGACCGCGTCTTCTTCAACGCGAGCGCGCACCCTGGCGCGCCGCGGCCGCTGCCCGCCGCGCTCGCCTTGCATCGTTCGCTGCCGGGGTATCGCGCGACACCGCTCGTCCCGCTGCCCGACGTGGCACGCGACCTCGGTGTCGGCGCGCTCGTCGTGAAGGATGAAGAGAGCCGCTTTGGACTGCCGTCGTTCAAGATCCTCGGCAGCTCGTGGGCTGTCCACGAGCGCATGCGGCGGATGGCGGGACGGCGGGACGCACCGCCGCTCTCGCTCGACGACATGCGCGAGCGCGCCCGCGGGACGACGCTCTGCTGCGCGAGCGACGGCAACTACGGGCGCTCGATCGCCGCGCTCGCCGAGCTCCTGCGCTGCGCGGCCGTGGTCTTCCTCCCGTCGGACACCGCGGGCCAGCGCGTGAGCGACGCGCGTTCCCATGGCGCGCGCGTCGTGCTCGTCGACGGCAGCTACGACGAGACGGTCGCGCGCGCGAGGACCGAGGCCGCGGCGCACGGCCACTGGTACTGCCCGGACACCGCGCTCGTCGACGCCGATCCGGCGGAGCTCGAGTTCGTCCGCGATGTCGCGGCGGGTTACACGACGCTCTTCGTCGAGCTCGTCGAGCAGCTCGGGCGCGCGCCCGACGCGCTCTTCGTGCAGGCAGGCGTCGGCGGCCTCGCGTCCGGTGGTGTCGTCGCGTTCGACGCGCTCGCGCCGCACGCGCGCATCGTCGCCGTGGAGGCGGAGGGCTCCGACTCGCTCCTCCTCTCGCTCGCTGCGGGCGAGCCGCGTGCCGTTCGGGACCGCTTCACGATCATGGCCGGGCTGCGCTGCCAGAGCGTGTCCGCCGCGGCGTGGCCGATCCTTCGTGAGCGCGTGAGTGCCGCGATGACCGTGGCGGACGCCGAAGCCGCGGACGCGATGCGCGTCCTCGCGGCGCACGGCGTCGTCGCCGGCGAGTCGGGCGCGGCGGGGCTCGCGGGCGCGAGGCGCGCGCTCGCCGACGCTGACCTGCGCGAGCGTCTGGGGATCGACCGCACGACCGTGGTCGCCGTCGTCAACACCGAGGGCGCGACCGATCGCGAGAGCTACGCGCGCATCGTCGAGGTGAAGGCTCGCCACTGACGCGGACGTCAGAGGATCTGCATCTCCTCCGGCGTGAACGCTGCGCGGACGGCCTGCTCGAGCGCGCGCATCTGGTCGGTCCCCAATGGACCGAAGCGCAACGCCCCGGCGTTCTCCCTTACCTGTGCGACGTTCTTGAACCCGGGGATCGGGACGATGCGATCGCTGCGCGCCCACAGCGCGCCGAGCGCCGCCTGCGCGAGCGTGCGCCCGTCGCTCGTGAGGATGTCGCGCAGCTCTTCGACCACCATGCGCTGCTTCGCCAGCGGTCCCTGTCGGAGGTCCCACCCGCGCTGATGACGCAGGTCGTCCTCCGGGAAGCGCGTGTCGTCGTTGAACTTCCCAGTGAGGAGGCCCTTCCCGAGGGGTCCATTCACGATCGCGGCGAGATCGCGCTCCTCGCAGAACGAGAGCACGGCGGACACGGGCCCGAACATCGTGAGCATGTTCATGCCCGTCCCGATCGACGTGCAGGCGGCGTGCTCCGCGAACACGCGCGCGTTCTCGGGCGACGAGTTCCAGGTGTACGAGCGGACCTTTCCGGCGGCGACGAGACGGTCGAGCGCATCGCAGAGCGGCTCGGCGTGCGCCGGATCGAAGTCACCGATGTGGAACTGATAGAGATCGATGTGGTCGGTGCCGAGGCGTCGCAGGCTCGCGTCGCACGCGCGAGCGACGTATTCCGGGCTGCCGTCCCGGCCGGTCATCGTCCCGGTGTACTCGTCGAACGTGAGGCCGAACTTCGTCGCGATGACGACGTCGGAGCGCCGCCCCGCGAGGGCCTTCCCGAGGATCCGCTCACTGTGACCGGCGCCGTACACATCCGCCGTGTCGAAGAACGTGATGCCGGCGTCGAGAGCGGTGTGGATCGCGCGGATCGCCTCGTCCTCGTCGATGCGGCCCCAGCCGAAATGGCTGCCGCGGTACTGCGTCGGCCCGCCGATGGCCCAGCAGCCGAGGCCAAATGCGCTCACGCGCACGTCGCTCCGTCCGAGCCGCCGACCTTCCACGATCACGGAACGGTACGCGCAGACGGTGCGGAGCAAACGTTCGCCTCGATACGTTCGTGCTACCGGCTCGAGCTTCCTTCTATGCTCGCTGCTCGTGATCGAGTTCCACGATGTCGTCCGGCGGTTCGGCCACGTCACGGCACTCTCGGGCGTCTCGTTCACGGTGCGCCCCGGCGAGATCGTCGCGCTCCTCGGGCCGAACGGCGCGGGCAAGACGACAGCGTCGCGGATCATCGCCGGGATCCTCGCGCCCACCGAGGGCGACGCGGTCGTGGACGGGATCTCTGTGCGTGCCGACCCGCAGCGCGTGCGGCTGCGCTGCGGTCTCGTCACGGACTCGCCCTCGCTCTATGAGTGGATGACGCTGCGGTCGTACCTCACGTACTTCGCGCAGCTCTACAACGTGACCGACATCCGCCCGCGGATCGCGGCGGTGACCGCGCTCATGGGTCTCGAGTCGGTCGCCGATCGGAAGCTCGGGTCGTACTCCCGCGGCATGAAGCAGAAGGCGGCCATCGCGCGCGGCCTCATCCACGAGCCGCCGGTCCTGCTCCTCGACGAGCCCGCGACGGCGCTCGATCCGGAGATGACCCAGACGCTGCGCGCGCTCATCCTCTCGCTCCGCGCGCAGCACCGCGCGATCCTGCTCTGCACGCACGATCTCGACGAGGCGCAGCGCATCGCCGACCGCGTCATCATCATCGACCGCGGCCGCGTCGTGCGCGAAGCGACGACGTCGGAGCTGCGCCAGACGGGTCGGCCGACGTACCGCGCCGTCGTCGTCGCGCAGGCACCCGCGGCGCGTGCCGCGCTCGCGAGCGTGGGGATCACACCCGACAACGCGTCGGAGGCCGACGGCCGTGTCGAGCTGCGTTGGACCGCGGACGATCCGGCGGAGACGAACACACGTGCGCTCGGCGCCCTCATCGCCGCCGGTGCGAAGATCGTGAGCCTCACCGCCGAAGAGCGTTCGCTCGAAGAGGCGTACCTCGCCATCGTTGCGGAGAGCCGCTCATGAAGAAGGCCCTCTTGCTCGCGCGACACGACATCATCGGTCAGTACAGCGAGCGGAATTCGCTCTTCCGCGCGCTCCTCTTCACTGCGTTGCCGATCATCCTCGTCGTGGTCAACCGGGGATCGGCGTCGGCGCGCGGTTCGAGCGACGTGCTCATCCTCGTCTTCGCGCTGTACTCCGCCCTCCTGCCGGCCGCGTCGGCCGTCACCGCCGCGGCGGGATCGTTCGCCGGCGAGAAGGAGGCGCAGACGCTCGTGCCGCTCCTCGCCGCACCGATCCGCGACATCGACATCGTCGCCGGTAAGCTCCTCGCGACGCTCCTGCCCTCGAGCGTGCTGTCGGCCGTCTCGATCGTCGCGTTCGACCTCGCAGCGCGCTACGAGTTCGGTGCCGAGCGCGTCGCGCGGATCCTGTCGCCCGAGATCCTCTATGCGCTCGTGGCGCTCGCCGTGTTCTTCGTCCTCACGCTGAGCTCGTGGGTCATGGTCCTCTCGTCGCGCGCGAACACGCAGCGCAGCGCGCAGCAGATCGCGGGATTCATGATCGCTGGGATGTTCATCGGCCTCACCGCACTCGGCGGTCTCGCGGCGCAGAACATCGGCTCGGACCTCGTCCTCGGCGTGATCCTCGCCGTGCTCGCGTCCGACGTCGTCGCGCTCGAGCTCGCGCGCAGGCTTTGGAACCGCGAAGAGGCGATCGCGCGGGTCTGATCCGGCGTCGTCAGCGGTCGAACACCGACCAGCAGATCTCGTTGCCACGCGGATCGCGGACCCTGGCGAGGATCATGTCGTCGCTGCGGTGAGGGCCATCCAGCGGGCGGGTGTGAACCCATAGGCACGCTTGAACTGACGTGTCATGTGGCTTTGGTCAGCGAAGCCGGCCTCGAAAGCAGCGTCGGCAAGCGATCTCCCGCTCTCGATCGCGGCGCGCGCCAGTGCCACCCGGCGGAGCGTGCGATACCGGTCCGGGCTCGTCCCAAATGCCCGTCGGAAGTGGCGAGCGATCGTATAGCGGTCAGTACCCGCGACCGTCTCGAGGACCGAGGCGGAAGTCTGCTCGCGCGCGTGGGCCGCGAGATAGTCGCGCGCGAGCTCGACCGCCCTCGTATCGATAGCCAACGGGCGGTGCTCGGACCAGCCGCTCAGCGAAACGAGGCCGTCGGCAACGGCGACGGCGATCTCAGCGGCGCTGAGCTCGTCGATCGGCTCGTCGATATCGGTGAGCAGAGAGGCGATACGTCCGGCCGCTGGTACGAGCTGCTGGATCGGCTCCGCGACGAACGGCAGCGCGCGACCAGCCAACGCGTGACGAACGAGCTCGGGCGCGACATACAGGATCCGGTACGCGAACCCGATGTCAGTTCCCGCTGCCCCGTCGTGGACTTCATCGGGATGCAGCACGTGAAGCTGGCCCGGCAGGCAGACGCGACGCGCGCCGCGGTACTGGAACGTCTGCACGCCGGTCGTCGTCATTCCGATCGCGTAGGTGTCGTGTCGATGCGGCGCGAACGTGCATGTGGAGAGGTAGATCTCCGCGCGCTCGATCCCATGGGCGCTCGGTCCGAACCTGATCGAGTCCGACCGCTGACCGCAGGATCGCTCGAGACCGCCGACGCTGGCGCTGCCGAGGATCGCTGCCGTCCGCGCCGGCACAGCGATCGCCGCCGGGGTCATCACGGGACGCCCCGCCTTGCGAGCAGGGCAGCTGCGGCAGCTTTTGCGTGACGCGCCGCGGTCGGGTCCCGCCGAGACCCGCCAACGGCATACGCACCATCGACGAGCACCACGACCTGGGCGGCGAGGTCAGCGTCATCTGCGCCCGCCTCGACGAGCAGCTGGTGGACGAGTGCCTCGCGAGCCCGCAGATGCGCCAACGCAGCCTCATGCACGGGATGGCCGGGGTAGTTGATCTCGAGCGATGCATTGATGAATGCGCATCCCGCCTGTGTCTTCGTGCGGAGCGCGTTCTCGATGACGTCGAAGAACGCCAGGATCGCGGGCTCGCCCGTCTCCTCGGAGCGGCGCCTCGCGTTCGCCTCGAGGTTCGCGAGTGCGCGTCGGTTTCGCTCCGCGAGCGCTTCGGCCACGAGCCGATCTTTCGAGCCGAAGTGCTGGTACAGGGTCCGCTTCGTCACGCCTGCCCGCGCCGCGATCGCGTCCACACCGGTGCCCGTGATCCCGCGCTCATACGTCAGCTCGTTCGTCGCCCCGAGGAGCGCGTCATGCGCCTTTGGCCGGTCCGTCATGGCAAGTGAGTATACATACCGGTCGGTATACCGAGGAGACCGCCCGCCCGGGAATGGGCGGTTCCGAGCGTCGGGCGGCAGGATCGTTCAAGACCGTCACCATCGGCGGCCCGTACGGTCGGCGCCGATGCACACGCGGCTACCCCGTTCGACGCGTCTCTTCCTCGCCGGCAACACGGTGTCCATGGTCGGAAACGGGCTCGTGATCCCGTACCTGCTCATCTACCTGCATCAAGTCCGCGGGATCGACCTCCCCGTCGTGGGAGCGCTCCTCGCAGGTGCCTCCATCGCGGGCCTCGTCGTGTTGCCGATGTCCGGTGCGCTCATCGATCGCGTGGGTGCCCGCCCTGTGCTGGTCGTGATGATGGTCGGGCAGGCGATCTCCCTGGTCTTGTTCGCCTTGGCCCACAGCGTCGACACGGCACTGCCGGCTGTGCTGCTCTACGGCTCGGTGTGGGTACCGATGTTGTCGACTCGGCAGACGATGATCGCGGGACTCACTCCGGATCCGGTCGCGCAGCAGCGCGCGTTCGCGATCAACTTCACTGCACAGAATGCCGCGATCGGTATCGGGGCCGCGGTCGCCGCCGTAGTGGTCGGCGACGGCGCAAATTCGATTTCGTTCGAGGCGCTCTTCCTCGCGAACGCGGTGCTGTGCCTGCTGTTCATCGGCGTGCTTCCCTTCATCCAGAATCCGCACCGGCGGCGGCAACGCAATGAAGCAAAGGCGGGATACCGCGAGGTGCTGGCGCACCCGGGACTCCGACTCGTGATCGTTGCCTCGCTGTTCCTGGCGTTCACCGGCTACCCGGCGTTCGACTCCGGTATGCCCGCGTTCTCCACAGTTGTGGCGCACGTGTCGCTACAGGTCGTCGCGCTGTCACTCACCGTCAACACGGTCTTCATCGTCGCGACGCAGCTGCTCGTTCTTCGGCTCGTCCGGCGGCTCCGCCGAAGCGTTGCGGTGAGCCTGATCGGAGTGATCTGGGCTGCCTCCTGGGCGGTGTTGGGGCTGTCCGCGCTGCCGACCCTGCCCGCGGCGAGCGTTGCCGGCGTCCTCGCCTTCAGCGCTCTGTTCGGCCTGGGCGAGATCTTCTTCGCACCGACCATCGGGCCGCTGATCAATAGCCTCGCCGACGACCGGATCCGTGGCCGTGCGAATGCGATCTCGGGCTTCGCCTTCTCGCTGGGCTTCATCGCGTCACCGGCCATCGTCACCGGGTTCATCGCAATGGATGCAGCCGCACTGTGGATCGTGATGCTGTGCGTCTTCTGCGTTGGCACCATCGGCGTCGGCGTCGCTCTCGGTCGCCAGCTCACGAGCGAGCAGGACCACGTCGCGCACGTCGCGACGCCTCCTGATCCGGCCGCGTCCGAACGCTCCGACCCCACCGCGGCAGGTGGGACGGAGCTGCGGCGTGGCGACGTAGCCAGCGACTAGGTGCAGGCCCGGCTTTGAGGATCGAGCAGGCGCTGGCGTTCGCGCTGTTCGCGGTTGTCGCGGCAGGCACGCCCGGCCCGAGCAATACGCTGCTCGTCGCGACGGGCGCGCGCGTCGGCGTCGTGCGCGGGCTCCGGGCGCTCCTTGGTCAAGGGATCGGTATGGGCGTGATGATCGTCGTCGTCGCTCTGGGGTTCGGTGCGCTCGTCGTGGCGCAGCCCGAGCTTGTCGGGTTCATCCGCTGGTCGGGTATCGCGTTCATGCTGTGGCTCGCCTGGAAGATCGCGTCTTCGCCGGGTCGTCTCGTCGCCGAAGGCGACGCGCGTCCGATCGGGTTCCTTGGTCTGGCGACGTTCCAGTGGGTCAACCCGAAGGCGTGGCTCATAACGACGAGCGCGGCAGCGAGCTTCGCGGACGCGGGAGCCGATCAGGCGCTGCACGCGATCGTCCTCGGTGCACTCTTCACCGCGGTCGCCCTCGTCATTTGCTTCCCGTGGCTCGCGCTCGGCGCGGGAATACAGCGCGTTCTGCGCACGCACCGCTCGATGCGGGTCTTCAACATCGCGATGGGGATGCTGCTCGCATTGTCAGTGCTGCCGCTCGTCTTCGAGTCGCTCGCGAACTGACAAGCGCACATGGCGCCGAACCTCGTCCGATCGTCGTTGCGCCTCCAGACGCACGATCGTTCAAGACCGTCGACATCGAGGACTTCTACCTTCCGGCAGTGTGCGCAGGCCGAGACGAAATACGTAAGGAGCGGTTCGTGGCGAAGACGGTCGGACCCTTCAGCCCATGGCGTCGGATCGGACAGACGATCGCGACCTCAGGTCAGATCGGACTGGGCGAGGACGGGAAGCTGGTCGAGGGCGGCTTCGGTGCGCAGCTCGAGCAGACGCTCCGCAATCTGAGCAGCGTGCTCGCCGACGCCGGTGTGACACGAGAGCAGGTCACCAAAGTCAACGTGTACCTCGCTGACATCGCGGACTGGCCGGCCATGAATGGTCCATACGCTGACTTCTTTGGCTCATCGCGCCCAGCGCGGACAGCGTTCGCCGTCGCGGCGCTCCCGTTCGGTGCGAGTGTCGAGATCGAGGCCTGGGCCGTCGTGGACGAGACGCGATGATCGCGCCGCGGCGAGGCGCCAACGTCGGATGAGCGGCCGCGTCTCACACCTCATCGCGGGGTGGCGCACGGAGCTGCCTCGCCCAGTACTCATCCTTCAAACCGGAAATCTCATCAACTACCTCGGATACGGGTTGATCGCTCCGTTCGAGATCATCTACCTGAGCCAGATCCGTGGCTTCTCAACGTCGACAGCCGGACTGGTCCTCGCAGCGACGATGGGAACGGCCGCGGTCGTCACTCCGCCGACGGGAGCGCTGGCCGACCGGTACTCCGCCAAAGCGATCGTGATCGTAGGAAGCCTTGCGAGCGCCCTCGGCTACGCCGGCATCGCCTACATCGACCAGCCGTGGCAGGCATTCGCCTGCGCGATCGTCGCCGGAATAGGGAACGGCACCGCCGGGACGGCCGGTCGGGCATTGATCGTTCGATTGGTCACGCGCGAGCAGCGTCCCGCCGCCTTTGCGCTGAACCGCGTCGCGGCGAACTTCGGCATCGGCGCCGGCGCGACCGTCGCCGGCTTCCTCGTCGCGGCCGGACAGGGGCTGAGCTCGTTCCAGAGGCTCTACCTGGCCGATGCGGCCACCTTCGCGGCATTCGCGCTGATCCTGTTCGCTGCCGTACCGGACCCGCCGGCCCAGAACGTCACGGCCCCGAGCGCTGGTGCGACGGGCTTTCGCGCGGTCGCTCGAGATCGCGTCTTCATGGTCGTGATCGCAGCCAACCTCGTGCTCGTCGTCGCCGGCCACGTGTTCTTTTCCAACATCCTGGCGCCGTTCGCAAAGGCCGAGACGGCAGTGGGGGCGGCCGGGCTCGGGATCATCTTTCTCGCCAACACGTCCGTCGTCGTCATCGCGCAGGTTCCGTCGGTGCGCATCGTCGCGCGGCTGCGGCGCATACATGGCTTCGCGGCGGCGAGCGCGATCTTTGCGCTCGGCCTGCTCGCGGTACTACCCGCGACGCTCGTCCAGTCGGAGCTTGCCGCCACCCTCCTCCTTGCCGGCGCCGCGATGGTCCTCGCGATCGGCGAATGCGTGCACACGGTCGTGCTCGGGCCGCTGGTCGCGGATATGGCTCCAGCGCATCTGCTCG
>DATDNP010000168.1:0-35543 GCA_036518215.1 Candidatus Limnocylindria bacterium | reverse complement strand
GGCGTCGTCGCTCGCGCCGGCATGAGGCGACGCACGACGCGAGCGAGCGGGCGCGCGGTTTCGAGGTCGGCCCTCACGCGCTGGAGCCGGCGCTCCACGCCGGAGGACCGGCGCGTCGCGAGCACGACGCACGAGACCGCGACCGCGGCCGCGAACGCGCCGATGAGGTTCAGCGAGCGACCCCGCGGACGATGCCGCGGCTCGCGACGATGCCGGCGAGCTCGAGGAGCGCGGCGGCGGGTATCAGGACGTGCGTCCCGAGCGGTGTCGCGAGCGTGGCGCGAAGTCCCGCCATCGTCGCGGTGAGGTAGAGCGCGAGCGCCGGAACGAGCAGCGCGAGGAGCACGATCTGCGCGCGAACGCCGCCGCTGCGCGCGCGTACTTCCTCCGCGAGCCGTCGTTCGAAGGTGAGACGGTCGACGACGCTCGCGACGACGGTCGCGCTCCGCGATGCCGGCAGCTGCTCGGCGGCGAGGAGCGCGAGCGCCTCGAGCGCCATCGCGACGCGTCGATCGTGCGCGGTCGCAGCCGCCGCACGCAGGGCGTCGTCGAGCGGCACGTTGAGGTCGAATGCCTCGAGCGCGTGCACGAAGGGATCGCCCGCGAGCGGATCGGAGCGCTCGATCGCGAGGCGCAGCGCGAGCGCGAGCGGGATCCCACCGCGCAGCGCCGCGTGCACGGCCTGCAGCACGTCGAGGGAGCGCGCCGCGGCGCGTTCGCGCGCGATGGACATGCGCCAGCGCAGCGCGGCGGACGGGACGACCGCGGCGAACACCGCGAGCGGCAGCAGGCCGAGCGGCGCGAGCGCGATGGCGGCGGACGCGACGGCCAGTGCCCTCGTGACCTCGAGCCGCACGAGCGACCATCCGGGGAGCGCGAGCGCGAGCGGCGCGGCGTCGGGATGCCGCCACGGCGGGACCTCGACGCGCGGGGCGAGCGCCGCGAGCACGACGCTCGCGCACGCGACCGCGACCGACACGGCGCCGACGATGCTCATACGAGCCGGCGCCGCAGCCTCGCCGGAAGCGCGCCGACGGCGCCATCGGCGCGCAGATACAGGTCGCGGACGATGCCCTCCTCGACCGCGACGATCTCCTCGATGACGCGCCGGTCGTTCCGCCGTTGCACGTGCACGATGACGTCGAACGCGCTCATGACGTGGCGCCGTATCGCATCCGGTGCGGCTTCGCCGCTGCGCGCGAGCAGGAGCTCGAGACGATCGAGCGCGCCGCGAGCGGATCCGGCGTGCGCCGTCGTGATCGAGCCGTCGTGGCCGGTCGTGACCGCGTCGAGGAGCGCGCTCGCTTCGCGAGGGGTGCGCACCTCGCCGACGATGATGCGGTCGGGACGCATGCGGAGCGCGTTCGCGACGAGGTCGGCGATGCCAATGGCCGACTCGCGGCCGGCCATCCCTTCGAGGTGCACGACGTGCGGGTGCGGCAGTACGAGCTCGTTCGTGTCCTCGATCACGACGAGCCGCTCCTCGTGCGGGATCTCGGCCGCGAGCGACCGCAGGAGCGTGCTCTTCCCGACGCCGGTCGCGCCGACGATGAGCACGTTCGCTCGCGCGTTCATCGCATCGACGAGCAGGTCGCCAGCTTCCTCCGGCAGCGCACCCATGGCGGTCCAGGACGGAGCCGGGCCGCGCAGCGGCAGCGAAAGGCGCGCGAACTTTCGGATGGAGAGCGACGGTCCGCCGACGGGAGCGATGACGGCATTCGCGCGGCTGCCGTCCCTCATCCGCGCGTCGACGAACGGGCGCTCCAGCGTGAGCTCGCGGCCGACGCCCGCGGCGATCCGGTGCGCGAGCTCCGTCACCTGGGCGACGCTCTCGAACCGCACCGCCGCGCGTTCCAGCCGCCCGTCGCGCTCGACGAAGATCTCGTCCGGAGAATTCACGAGCACATCGGTCACACGCGCATCGTCGAGGAGCGGCTGGAGCACACCGAAGCCAAAGAGCTCGGCGCAGAGCATGTGGACGTCGTCATCGCTGAGGGATTCGTCGACCGAGCGGCGGACGCGCTCGTGCAAGGCCGCGCGCCGCGACGGATCGGCGTACACCGCGAGCATCGCGCCGGGATCGAGCCCCGCCGAGACCTGCCGGCGCGCGCGTGCGACGAGCTCGTCCCGCGTCACAACGAACGGATGAGCGCGTCGACCGCCCGCATCGTCGGCGCGCGCGCCGCGAATTCGTCTCGCGCGAGGAACGCGTCGTGCGGGATCGCGCCGAGCAGAGGCAATCCGATGCGCGTGGCGATGAGCTGGGCGTCCCCGGCCTCGACGCCGACCACGGCGACGCCGACGGCGAGCGACGCCCTACGCAGCAGTTCGCGCGCGGCGAACGCGGCCTGCAGCTGCGACGCGCGGCCGCCGGTCACGACGCAGAGCCGCGTGAGGCCGCTCATGACGTCGGCATCGAGCGCATCGGCGCCCGCGCCGAGGTCGATCACGAGCGGACGGCCGCGCGCGACGCGCGCGACGAGCGCCGCGATGCGCGGCCCGTCGTACTCGCGGTGCAGGTGCGGCGACCCCGGGAGGAACGTCACCCCCTCCCATCTCGAGAGGAGGTCGCGTTCGCGATCGGGCTGGACGAGCGCGTCGCTCACGGTGGCGGCCTCGATGCCCGCGCGCAGCGCGAGCGATGGCGCCCAACGGTCGAGATCGACGAGGATCGGCGGGCTCCCCGCCCCCGCGGAGCGGTGCGCGACGAGCGCCGCGGTCGTGCTCGTGCCCACGCCCGCCGCGAGGGACCAGAAAGCGATACGCGCGTCCTGCGCGAGGCGCTCGGCGCGAGCGGGGCGGATCGCCTCGAGCGGTGCGTCGCGGCCCGTCGCGTCGCGCATGAGCGCGAGCCCTACCGACGCGATCGGCGTGCGATCGAGGAGCGCGCGTACGTTCACGCGATCCACCGCGTGAGCGCCGCTGTGCCCACGAGCGCGAGCCGCTCTTCCCCGCGCTCCAGCGCACCGCGATCGAACACGACCGGCCGGACACCGCGGAGCGCGCGGATCGCCTTCGGCGACCCGTAGAGGACGCGGCGCCACACGAACGCGCGCTCGGCGTCCGCGAGGACTGCCCGCAGGGCGTCGCGGTCCGCGGCGCGGCGGAAGGCGCCGCGTCGCGCGAGCCGCGCCGTCGCCTCTCCGTCGCCGAGGGTCCGGATCGTCACGACGTCGACGACCCCGCGCGCCGAGAGGGGCTCGAGGTGCATGGCGACGCCCGCGACGAGACCGCGCGTCACCGTGCCCGCTCCGTCGACCGCGATCGAACGCAGGCCGGCGCGGGCCAGCATCGCGACGGCGCGCGCGACCACGTCCGCCGCGACCTCGAGCGAGATGCCCGCGTCCGTGCGGATCAGCCGGAGCGCACCGACCTCGACGAGGTGCCGATCGACATCGCACGGCGCGATCCGTTCGAGGCGCAGCGTCGACGTCGTCACTTCGTCGCGGTGAGCGCGAGCACGAACGTGCTCGTCGCGATGCGATCGGCGAAGCGGATCTCGTCCTCCATGGGAATGGCGATGACGACGCTCGCGATACGGTCGCCCGTCACGGCCTGCGTCTTCGCGTCGGATTGGACGAGCGCACCGCCGGCCTCACCGCGCACGTCGAGCACCGCGGCACCAGCAATGAGGAGCTCCGTCGTGCGTCCCGCGGGCGCGCGGCCGAGGACCGGCACGGAGAGCACGTCGACGCGCGAGCCGGGCAGGATCGCGCCGCCGACGGCGTCGACGGCGCGGACCGGGATCGCGACCGCGCGTTGCCCGCGCGGGAGCGGGAGGCCCGACCGCAGCTCGCTCACGTCGGGTGCGATCGCGCGGCCGAGGACGAGCTGCCCGCGCATGAGCGGCGCGCGAGGCACGGAACCGACGGCGACGTCGAGACTTCGGACGGCGTCCTCCGGGACGAGAGCGGCCGCGACGGAGCGGAGCTCGAGATCCTCACGAGTGAGCGGGCGCGGCACCGCGATGTCGCGTCCCGCGACGACGACGTCGGCGCGCCGATCGGCGGCGAGATACGTCCCGCCCGCGACCGCGCCCGCCGCGAGCGCGAGCGCGAGCAGCCAGCGCCGAGGGATCACTGCTCGAGCGCGGGCGAGCGCACCGCCACGGCGATCGTGGCCACGAGCACACGTCCGGGCGCTGCCTCCGTCGTGATCTCGAAGCGCAGCGTTGAGGGCGCCGAGGGCATGCGGAGCCAGGTCGCGACGCACGGGACCGCGGCGTCGCCGGTGCGCGACGACACGAGGTCGGCGTCGCCGGCCACGAGCCGCCACGACGTGATGCGCACGGAAGCGCCATCGACGAACGCGCGAGGCCACAGCGCGAGCCGACGACCACGGAGCACCTCGACGGACGCGAGCACCGGCGCCGTCTCTCCGAGCGCGACACCCGCGCCGAAGACCGCGGGCCGCGGCGTCGATACGACGAGCGGCGCGTGCGCCGGCGTCGGAATGACGGGCGGCGGGACGAAGGGCGCGGCCGACGCGCGCGCGACGGGCGTGGGCGTGGGCGTGGCCGCGCTCGGCACCGGCGTCGCGATCGCCGTCGTGAAGCTGTCGTCCTGGAAGAACACGATGTTCACCGAGACGTACCCCTCGGACGAGAGGACGTAGTCCTCGTAGTACGTCCCGGCCACGGCACGTCCGTCCGGGAGACGCGCGCGGCCGTTCATGGACGACCCGTCGAACGCGCTCGCGCCACCCGTCCCGACGACGTCGATGACGCGGGCGTACGTCCCGGGTACCTCGTGTGCCGTCGTCGTCGTGTACGTGGTCGTGTTGCCGCTCGTCGTCACGGCGTTCCCCGTGTACACGTCGGTGACCAGGTAGATGCCCTCCGGCACGACGAAGGGCGCCGGGTCTGCGGGCGCCGGTGGAGGCGCATCGTCGCCCTCGCCCGCGAACGGATCCCACGCGGACGCGGGCTCGACGTTCGCTAAGAGGACGAGCAGTGCGAACGTCGCCGCGATGCGCGCCCTCATCGCGCCGCGCTCGCGGACCGGACATCGATGCGCACGGTGTCCTTCATGAGGAGCACGCCGAGCGCTGGCGCGCGGACGGGGACCGACGCCGCGAGGCGCACCGCGGGCCGGTCGTACCGCCATCCCGTGAGCGGATCCACCGCCGGTGCGACCGGGAACGCGACGACGTCGGCCGCCGCCGCGGCTTCGTCGGGCGACACGGCGAGCTGCGGGGCGAGCTGCGACAGGTTGAGCGAGAAGTACCGGCGCGCGACCGCGACCGCGTCCGGAGCGAGACGGAGCGCGCCGGTGTGCTCGAGCGCGGTCGCGTCCTGGTCGTCGGTCGCGGCGAGCGTTGCGAGGTCCGCCGCACTGGCGACGCGCGCGGCGAGCACGCGGAGCGCTCCGATCTGCACGACGCCGACGAGCACCGTGAGCAGCAGCGGGAGGAGGAGGATCGTCGTGATGGCCGCCGTGCCCTCGTCCTCGTGGATCACCGCTGCACCTCCCCGCGCGCGACCGCGGTCGCGCTCACCTGGACGGTGGTCGACATCGCGAACGGGAGCTCGATGCGCTCGTCGGAGCGGACGCTGACGCGGATGGGGTCGCGCCAGCCGACGGTGGCCGGGTCGACCTCGACGGTGACATGCTCCGGATCGATGCCAACGTCGACGAGCTGGCGCGCGATGTAGCTGCGCAGCGTCGGCTGATCGCCGCCGAGCTCGCCGGCGTATCTCGCCGCGTGCACCGCGACGGTCTCGGCGGCGAGCCAGCGCTGGAACAGCGAGCCGAACTCGATCACACCAAAGATGAGCGGCACGAGGATGACGACCATGAGCGTCGTCTCCACGGTCGCGAGCCCAGCGTCGTCGCGGACAAGCCTCACCGCACACCCTGGAGCTGCGTCACGAGCGCCTGGAGGCGCGACACGAGCCCGTTGTTCCATGCGGAGACGCCGGTGACGAGCGTGCCGAGCACGACGGCCGCGCCGATGACGTACTCGATCGTTGCGAGCCCTTCGCGCTCGCGAATGAAGCGTCGCATGGCGGTCATGAACTCGACCTCCGACAGAAGATGTGCGGCGCAACCTCGTCGCGCGCGCGTCGTCCGTCGATGCCCCGCTGCAGCGGTACCGCGGTACCGGCTAGGCTTCGCGGCGGATGGATCGGGACGAACGAACCGCGCGCGGCCGCGCGCGCGACCCCGAGCGACTGCCGAGCCTCGTCGCGCTCGGCTTCAAGGTCGCGGGGAGCGTGGCGCGTGACGGCGCGCGGCGGCACGGCTTCGCGCCCGACGAGCTCGAGGACGAGCTCATCGCGTTCCGGCGGGAGCTCGAGGCGCGGTTCTTCGCGACCTAGGCGCTAGCGGCCGAGCGCCCTCTTCGCCTTGCGCGCGTCCTTCACGCCGAACGCGACGCTCACGTTGCCGCGCCCCGGCGCGAGCACGTACATCGAGGTGATGTTCACCTTCGCCTTGCCGAAGCGGCGCGCGCTCCGCGCGAGCGAGCCCGGCCGGTCCTGAAGGCGCATCTCGATCGCGGCCCGTTCGGTGGCGCGGTACCCGGCACGCTTCAGCGCGTTCCGCGCGCGGGTCTTGTCCTTGTCAGCCACGAGCAGGCCGACAACGCCCTTCTGCGCGGCGATGCCGCGGAGGTTCACGCTGGAGAGCGCGTCAGTGAGCGCCGCGAGCTGACCCGGACGATCCGACAGCTTGATGGTGAACTCGGTGGCCATGTGATCCCTCCTTGCGGATGCTGAAACGAATCTACCGCGCCTTCGCGATCCCCCGCCGCACCGCGTCGTCGTCCATGACCTGCCCGTGCTCGATGTGCTGGATGACGCCCTTCGGGTCGACGAAGAACGTCTGCGGCAGCTCGAGGACCGAGTACGCGCGCGTGACCGCCCCATCGGTGTCGAGGAGCGGCGTGAGTCGATCGAGCCCGAGCGAGTCCATGAACGCGCGGACGCGCGCGCCGTCCTCCATGAGGTCCACCGCGAGGAACACCGCGTCGGAGTCGCCCGCGACGCGCTGCATCGCCGGCATCTCCTCGCGGCACGGCTGGCACCACGTCGCCCAGAAGTTGATGACGACCGTCCTGCCGCGCAAGTCGGAGAGCTTCTTCGTCGTGCCGTCGGGTGCGTTCCACTCGAAGTCGGGCGCGATGCCGCTGATGCGCGGCGCGGCGCTTTGGTCCGGCACCAGACGGCGGATGACGCCCACCTCCGTCGGTCCGCTGAAGAGCTGCTGGACGTGCAGGTTCGGCCAGGCGAAGGCCGCGATCGCGGCGACGACGATCGCGCCGACGATGATGGCCGCGATCGCGCGCGGCATGCGCGGACGGATGTCGTCCATGGCGCTGTCGCTCATCCGAGGAGCGGCAGGAAGTTGAAGAGCTGCGGCAGACGCGCGAACTGGCCGGAGATGAGGAGAAGGCCCATCGCGATGACGAGCGTACCGCCGACGGCGTTCACCACCCGGATCCCGCGGCGGAGCGTGTTCGTGACGCGCGCCGTGCCGCCGATGCCCGCCGCGATGACGAGGAACGGCACGCCGAGCCCGAGCGCGTACGCGAGCAGGAGCGTCGCGCCCGAGGCGACATCCTGGTTCAGGAGCAGGTCGAGGATGAGCGCGAGGTATGGACCGACGCACGGCGTCATGCCGATGCCGAACGCCGCACCGATGAGGAACGAGCGAGGAAGGCCGCTCGCGTTCCCCTCGAGCCGCAGGTCCATCTCGCGTGCGAGGAGCGGGATGGTGATGAGCCCGAGCATGTGCATCCCGAGCACGACGAGGAGCAGGCCGCTGAGACGCTGGAGCCAGAAGACGAGGTCGCCCGCGATGCTCCCGACCGTCGCGACCGCGACCCAGAGGAGCGTGAACACGGCGCTGAAGCCGAGCACGAACGCGAGCGCGTGCGTCGTCGTGCGCACGCGTTGCGTGCCCGCCAGCGCCGCCTCACCAGCCATGTTCACGAGGAACGCCGGCACGAGCGGGAGCACGCACGGCGAGAGGAACGAGAGGATCCCTGCCCCGAACGCGATCGCGACGTTCATTCCTTAGAGCGTAATGGCGCGCCGGACGGATTCTGTCGGGCACTCCCGACATCGCGTCCCGAGTGCGCGCGCCACACTTGCGGCATGTTTCCGTACCAGCTCGTGATCCCAAGCATCGCCCTCGCGGCGCTCGTCCTCGGAGGTGTCGTCGCGATCGCCGCACGGAGGGTGCGTGATATCCGGCCCTGGGTCGTCGTCGCGGCGCTCGGCGTCGCGGCCATGCCGCTCGCGATCATCCTGCACAACGTCGTTTCCGCCTGGGTCGGAGGCGACGAAGGGATCACGTTCGTCATCGCGCTGCTCGTCGCGCCGCTATGTATCGCGGTCGGGCTCGTCGGCACGGCCGCCGTGCTGGTGCGCCAGCGCCATGCGCTCGCAGTGCCGGTCGCGATCGGCGCCGGCGGCATCGCCCTCTTCGCGCTCTACATGGGCTTCCTCTTCGTCGTGACGACCGCGGTGGGCGGCAATCCTGACTGGCAGAGCTATAGCGACGCGCTCGTCATGACCGTGGCGACGCTCGCGGCCATCGGCGGTGCGCTCTGGTCCGTCGTCGCGATCGTGCGCGTGGGTCGGCCGGCGGCCGCGTAGAGCTCTAGCCGATCGCCTGCGCGAGATCGGCAATGAGGTCCGAGACGGTCTCGATGCCGACCGAGAGACGCACCAGGCCTGCCGGAGGCGCGAGCTTCGTCCCGCGGACCGAGCCATGCGTCATCGCGAGGGGCACCTCGATGAGCGACTCGACGCCGCCGAGGGATTCGGCGAGCGCGAAGATCTTCGTGCGCGCGACCATCCGCTTCGCCGCGGCCTCGCCGCCGGTGAGCTCGAACGAGAGCATCCCCCCGAACGACTTCATCTGGCGTCGCGCGAGCTCGTGCTGCGGATGCTTCGGCAGTCCGGGGTAGTTCACGCGCTTCACCTTGGGGTGCTCGGTGAGCCACTCCGCGATCGCTTGGCCATTCGCGGAATGCCGCTCCATCCGGACCGCAAGCGTCTTCGCGCCGCGCAGCACGAGCCACGCGTCGAGCGGACCGGGGACGCCGCCGACGGCGTTCTGGAGGAACGCGAGCCGCTCGCGGAGAGGCTCGTCGCGTCCGACGATGGCGCCGCCGACGACGTCCGAGTGCCCGCCGATGTACTTCGTCGTCGAGTGGACCACGAGGTCGACGCCGTGGAGGAGCGGATTCTGGAGATACGGGCTCGCGAAGGTGTTGTCGGCGACGGCGAGGGCGTGACCGGCGTGCGCGATCTCGGCGAGCGCGGCGATGTCGACGACCTTGAGCAGCGGGTTCGTCGGCGTCTCGATCCAGACCAGCTTGGTCTTCTTCCGCATGGCCTTGCGCACGTTCGCCGGCTCGCGCATGTCCACCGCGGTGAGCGTGACGCCGAGCCGATCGAAGCAGCGCGCGAACAGCCGGAACGTGCCGCCGTACACGTCATCGCCCATGACGACGTGGTCGCCCGACGACAGCAGGTGCGCGATCGCGTCGGTCGCGGCCATGCCCGACGAGAAAGCGAGCGCCCAGCGTCCATCCTCGAGGGCGGCGAGACACGTCTCGAGCGCGGTGCGCGTCGGGTTGCCGGTACGCGCGTACTCGTAGCCCTTGTTCTTCCCGACGGCTTCCTGCGCGAAGGTGGACGTCTGGTAGATCGGGACCGTGACCGCGCCGGTCAGCCCTTCAGGCTCCTGGCCCGCGTGGATCGCGAGGGTCTCGAAGCCCTGCGTGCCGCGGATCGTCTTTGCCACGCCGGTCAGTATGCCGAACAAAAGGTCAGTCCATACGAAACGCCCGCGCCGCGCGTTAGACGGTCGCAATGGATGGGAACGGCCGCCCCCGCATCGTCGTCGTCGAGGATGACCGCGATGTCGCGACCCTCGTGACCGAGGTGCTCAATGACGAGGGCTTCGACGCCGTGACGGCCGATCATCGCGCGACCGCGGCCGAGGTCACGCGCATGCGTCCGCGTCTCGTGATCGTCGACCTCTTCCTCGGACACGTCGGCGCCGGCGAGTTCCTCGCGGCCCTTCGGCGCGGCGAAGCATCGCGCGTCCCCGTCGTGCTCATGAGCGCGGCACAGGACGTCGAGGAACAAGCTCGCTCGCTCGGCGCGAACGCCTATCTCGCGAAGCCGTTCGACATCGACGCGCTCATCCGGACCTGCCGAGGGCTCGCCGCCGCATAGCAGCCCGCATCACCGGCACGCCGCTGGGCACGGTGCCTGCTAGCCCGGAGGACATGCGGCGGCCCGGCGCCATGACGCTCGACGCGGCCTCCACGATCAAGTTCGGCATCCTCGTCGGGTTCTGCGCGATCTTCATCGACGCCTCCGTCGCGCACGGCCTCTTCTGGGAGAACGATCCGTACTGGACGTACTGGATCACGAAGACGTTCCTCATCACGGCGATCTTCACGCTCGGCACGGCCGTCTTCGGCATCGGCGTGGCCCAGGGCATCGTGATCACCGCGATCCACACGCTCGTCCTCGAGACCTACTACCAGTTCCTCGCGCCGGTGGGATTGCCGCAGGAGCCGATGTGGCTGCCCGAGGAGGACGTGTGGTTCCCGTGGGGCGTCCCGCCGCACTACCTCGCGATCGGCGCCGGCTACTTCCTCGCCCTGTGGCTCTGGCGCCGGCGCGCGCGCCTCGCCGACACAGACGCCGCGGCGTGCGCAGCGGTGAGCGTCGTCGGGGCCGTCGTCGTTCTCGTGCTCGACGCGCTCCTCTCGCAGCTGCTGCTGCTCGGCCACTTCGCCGGGCTCACGTTCTACGTCCAGCACCTGCTCATCGGCGTCGTGTTCCTCTTCGTGTGGACGGCGCTCGTCGGCTGGGATGGGCGCGGGTGGGTCGCCGGGTCGGTGCTGCTCGCGCTCGTGTGGACGACGTATTCGATGTACCTCGGCCCCGTCGACCTGCCGTTCACCGCACGTCCGACGTACCTCGGCTACGAGGATCTCTGGCTCCGCTCCTTCCCCGGCGCGACCGTCGCGTCGCTCGTCGGTCTCCACGTGACGCGCGCCATCGCGCCGCGGCTCCCCTGGGCGCGCGTCGAGATGCTGCCGCGATGATCCGGCTCCTCGCGGTCGTTGGGATCGTGCTCGCGTCGTGCGGGCCGTCCGCGCCGCGACCTGCGACCGGCCTGCACGCGAGCGCGACCGCGAGCGGCGCCGCGAAGGCGGCGACGGGAGTCGACCCGTACGACATGGGACGCGCGACGACCGCCGACGGCACGATCGACGTGAAGGTGACCGACGTCGGCGACCGCTGGTCGCATCTGGAGAACACCGATCTCGTCGACGTCCACGCGACGCTGCGGATCGGCGGCGACACGTACGACGTCACGATCGACCGCGCGATGCCACGTCATCCGCTCGATCAGTACACGACGTGGTTCGCTGTCGCGCTCGGTCAGGAGCAACACGGCGACACCGGCATCGGCACCGCCGAGCTGCCGCGCGTGGCGCCGGAGATCGCGCTGTGGGGCTGGGCGCACGTGCGCAGGAACGGGCAGGACATCGCCGTCTCCGCGCCCGCCCACGTCATGGTCATGAAGGGTGGTCCCCTCAAGGGCGTGATGCTGCTCGTGAACGACGAGGACAAGGGGCTCATCGGCGCTCCCGATGGATACCTGTCGGTCGCGTGGCCCGATGTCGCATCCCTTTCCCTGCCCTCGAGCGAACAGGCCTGGCGGCACTTCGGCGGGCTCGTTGCGCTCGTCGTCCTCTTCGCGGCGTTCCTGTGGCTCGCGAGCACGGAGCCGGTCGGCGGCGCGACGGCGCGGAGCTAGTCGAGCTCGATCCGCGCGCGCTCGTCGCCGTGGTGCGCGACGAGCCGGGCACCGCGTCCGCGCAGCGTGAGCCGCTCGATCTCGACGCCCTCCCACCCCGCCGGCATCGCCGGCGGACGTGACGGCCACGTCGCCGGGTCGGCGCTCGTGATCCGCAACCCGGTCATGCCCACCATGCACGAGCCGAGGAAACCGGCGAGGTTCGCGGTGAACGGGCCCTTCCGCGGCTGGTCGGGGTAGCGCACGCGGCTGAACTCATCGGTCTCGGTGTACGGCCCGAAGACGTACTCGGCGTAGCCCTCCTCGAGAAGGGCCTGCGCGCGCTCGCGATCCCCGATGCGTGCCGCATAGAGCCCGAGGAGCGGCGGGAGCATCGGCGAGCCGACGTATGGATCGACGCGATCGAGATAGAAGCGCGTCGTCTCGCGCGCGAGCTCCTCGTCGAGCTCGTATTCCGCGGGAAAGATGCCGGCGAGCGGCTCGGGCGTCGCGGCGGAGCGCCCCGTCGCCCGCGCCGTGAACGTCTCGTGCGTCTTCACCACGTTGCGGCGCTCGTCGAGCGGGATGCGGATGTCGTCGGCCATCGCGCGCCACTTGTCCGCACCTCCGCGACCGAGCCGCTCGGCGAAGCACGCCGTCTCGCGCAACACGCGGATCGCGGCCATCGCGACGTACGCCGGATTGTCGATGGGGCGCTCGCGCTGCTCGGCGATGCCGAGCGTGTCCTTGATCTCGAGCCCGCGTGACGTGCGGACCCAGCGGCTCTCGACCCAACGCGCGACGGATTCGATCGCCGGCCACGCGCGCCGGTGGAGGTAGTCGTCGTCGCCGGTGATGTGCACCTGGCGCGCGAACGCGAGCGCGACCATGAGCCCGACGTGCTGCTCGAAGAGCACGAGGGGCGCGCTCGTGCGGATGCCCTCGTCGCCGCTCATCGGCGTGCTGGCCCACGGGAACTGCGCGCCGGCGTACCCGTTCATCGCGGCGTTATCTCTGGCCATCTCGAGGTGGCGCGCGCGGTAGTCGAGGAGCGCCTCCGCCGTCTCCGGTTGCGTGAGCGCGAGCGGAAGATGCGCGAACGCCTCGATGTCCCACATCACCTGGCCGCGGTAGTAGTGGTAGTTCGGCCAGTAGGCCAAGCCGAACATCGACGTGCTGAAGAGCGACGAGCGGTGCGCCGAGGCGTGGAGGTAGTAGTACGCGGCGTCCGCCATCGCCTGCCACCGCGTCTCCGCTCCGACGAGCACGACGCGTCCGCGCCAGATGCTGGCCCACTGTTCGGCGTTCGCGCTACGGACGCGGTCGAATCCCTCCTGCGCCGCGAGCGACACCATGCGCGTCGCCTCTCGCTGTGGCGCGCTGTGCATGTCGCTCGGGATGAGGCTCGCGAGCTGACGCAGCACGTATGTCCGGCCCGCGCGCGCTCTCAGCGCGTACGTCGTCGACAGCGGCGCGCGCTCTGTGTGCGGGTCGCGGGACGCCTTCGCGTCGCCGCCCGCGAATTCGGTCCAGTACGCGCCGCCGCACAGCGAAAGCGCGCCCGGTGGCTGCCACAGCAGCGATCCGTCGACGATCTCCTTCTCCGTCGCCGGAACGCCGACCTCGCGCGAGAGCCACTCGCCGTCGATGCCGGTGGGGTCGAGCTTCGCGACGAGCTGGAGCTCGCAGGCGACGTCGACGGTCACTCGCGTCTCCTGCGCGACGACGGTGGGCCGCGAGCGGCTGCAGAACGTCAGGACCTCGATCGTCGCGTTCACCTTCCCCGCGACGAAGCGCAGCTCGGTATGGAGCTCGCCGCACGAGAAGTCGTAGCGCTGGGAGACGAGCTTCAGCTGGTCACGACGGTCGGATGCCTTCGCGCCGTCGACGATGATGTCGCCGCCGAACGGATACGGGCCGCGCGCGAAGCCCTCGACCTTCTCCTTCGGATGGACCGCGGCGAGCCCGTTCACGATCACGAGCCCTTCGAGCATCGGGAACTTCCCGACGCGAGCGCCGATCAGGCCGTTCGAGAGGTAGGCGGGAAGGAACTCGTGCTTCCACCTCGTGACCGGGGCCGGGCTGATGGGTGTGCCTGCCATGCCGCCTCCCGTGCAAGCGGCGTGCGCGCGGCGATCAGATCGATCGGCGCTGGTGCGCGACGAACTCGAGGAGGTCCGCCTTCGTGATGATCGACACCGGCCGCTCGTCGCTCGCCGCGAGCAGAGCGGGCGCACCGCCGGACAGCTCCGCGTAGAGACGCTCGACGTCCTCGCTCGCCTGGACGACCGGGAACGGCGCCTCCATGACCTTCTCGACGCGCTCCTCGACGAGCGTCGGCTCGCGGAAGACGCGATCGAGCATCGTCTTCTCCTGCACGCTGCCGACGATGTCGCCGATGCGGGTCGCGTCGCCGTCGCTCGTCACGGGGATCTGCGAAATGCCGTAGCGCTGCATCGTCTCGATCGCGGAGCGCACCGTCTCATCCTTCGAGACGCAGATGAGGCCCGGCGTGCCGACGCGATCCTTCACCACGTCGAGCACGGTCGCGTGCAACGGATACCGCTGCAAGAAGCCGTTCTGCCGCATCCACTCGTCGTTGTAGATCTTCGAGAGATACGAGCGACCCGAATCCGGGAACAGCACGACGAGCACGGCGCCCGCATCGAGGTCCTTCGCGATCTCGAGCGCGGCGTACATCGCGGTCCCGGCCGAGCCGCCGACGAGGATGCCCTCCTCCCGCGTGAGGCGGCGCGCGGTGAGGAACGAATCGCGGTCGGACACGCGGATCCACCGATCGACGAGCGCGGGATCGAACGTGCCGGGATAGAAGTCCTCCCCGATGCCCTCGACCTTGTACGGATGGATGTCGCCCGTGTAGAGCGAGCCTTCGGGGTCGGCGCCCACGATCTCGATCGCGGCGTTCTGCTCTTTCAGATACCGCCCCGCGCCGGTCACGGTCCCGCCGGTCCCGACGCCCGCCACGAAGTGCGTCACCGTACCGCCGGTCTGCTCCCAGATCTCGGGACCGGTCGTCTGGTAATGCGCTTCCGGATTCATCGCGTTGTAGTACTGGTTCGGCAGGAAGCCGCCCGGCGTCTCGCGCGCGATGCGCTCGGCGACCTTGTAGTACGACTCGGGCGACTCGGGTGGCACCGCGGTCGGGCACACGACGACGTCCGCGCCGAACGCGCGCAACAGATCGCGCTTCTCCTGGCTCTGCTTGTCGGCCATCGTGCACACGAGCCGGTAGCCCTTGATCGCGGCCGCGATCGCGAGGCCGACGCCGGTGTTGCCGCTGGTGGGCTCGACGATCGTCCCGCCGGGTTTCAGCACGCCGCGACGCTCGGCGTCCTCGATCATCCGCAGGCCGATGCGGTCCTTCACGGATCCGCCCGGATTCAGATGCTCGAGCTTGGCGAGGATCGTGGGTCGGAGGCCCCGCGCGATGCGGGAGAGACGCACGAGGGGCGTGTGCCCGACGAGCGCGAGGATGTCCGGCGCCGCATCCATGCCCGAGACGCTAGCGCGTTGCGGCGCTCCGTGACGCGACGCCGAGCGAACGCTGCAGCTCGTCGAGCGCGGCGAAGCCGGTGCCAAGCCGGCGCCGCACGGCCTCGATCACCTGGCCCTTCGTCTCGTCCGGCAAGTCGTTCACGAGGTCGAGCGCAGCATCGATGGCGGCGAGCGCGTGCCTGAGCGACTCGAGCGGGCCGTCTGCGCCGTCGGGACCGACTCGCCCCGCGTGGACGGACGAGTCCCGAAGGTGGCCGGCGATCGACCGCAGCTCGCCAAGATCACTCGCGAGGACGAGCGGAGGGCGGGCGGGCTCTGTGTCGAGCGCGTTCAGGAGCGCGACGCGGTTTGACACCCCGAAGCGCAGGTAGAGACGCGAGAGGTGCGCCTTCACGGCGTCGTCGCTGATGCCGAGATGCGCCGCGATCTCCTTGTTCGTGTCGCCACGTCGGAGGAGCGCTACGACCTCCGCTTGCCGCGACGTCAGTGGTGTGCTCCCCATGGTCTCGCCTCCCCGATCGGCTGTACCTAAAAGGGTATACCACACCGCCTTCCGGATATCCGCGCGCGGAGACGGCCGAACATCCACTTGCTCAGACCCGCGATTTCACGGCGAGATATGGCCGTGAAGGACACCATCCTGGTGCTCGAGGACGACGACGACATCCGGACCGTGCTCGCCGACCTGCTCCGCGAGGCCGGTTTCGCGGCCGTGCAGGCGGATCACAACGGCCATCTCCCGGAGCTGCGGGGCGTGGGTCTCGTCCTCACCGACCTCCCGAAGACGGCCGACGGGTACTCCTCGGGCTGCGCGCGCGACTGGGTCGCGGCGGTCCGCGATCGCTACCTGGCGCCGGTCATCGTGATCACCGCCCATTCCGAGGCCGCGCGTGACGACATGCTGTCGACGATCGCTGCGACCGTGATCACGAAGCCGTTCGATCTCGACGACCTCGTCGCGCACATCCGGACGCTCGGCGGATCGTCTACGTCGGACGACGCTCGATGAGGAGATAGAGCCCGAGCGCGACGAAGAGGAGCGGCACGAACATCGTCTGGAACCAGCTCGGCAGGATGTTGCTCATGCCGAAGAGCGTGAGCAGCGCGACGAGCGCGAGCAGGACGGCCGGGATGAGCGGCACCAGGCGCTTCGGGTCGACGAGGAAGACAAGGAAGAACCCGATCGCGAGCGCACCGAGGAAGATCGGTGCGGCGAGCGCGCTGTCGAGGCTGAACCACGACGGGATGAGCAGCCCGAGGCCGAACGTGATGAGCGCCGCCGCCGGCACGAGGTAGACGTACTGCCGCTGGCCGAGGTACCACGCCGCGCCGAACGCGATCCCGAGCGCGAGGAACAGGTAGGCCGGAGCGTTCGGGACGTCCAGCGCCTGCAGGAGGAATGGCACGCCGACGGCGACGAGCACCGCGCCGCCGAGGATGCCGCGTCGTCCGGGCCGCGCCTGCATGGTCGAGCGGCAGTCTAGTCGCCGAGAACGATCACGCCAGTGACTGGCCCGGTGCGAGGGTGCGCGGCGCACGCCCCTGAAGGCTCTCCGCGTACTTGAGCCCGCTTCCGGTGTTGAAGACGACCACGCGCTCGCTGGCCCCGATCCAGCCGTCGGACCGCAGCTTCGCGGTCGCGGCGAGCGCGGCACCACCTTCAGGGCACACGAGCATCCCTTCGCGCTCGCCCGCGAGGCGCATGTGCGACGCGATCTCATCTTCGTTCACGGCGATCGCGATGCCATCGCTCTCGCGAAGCGCGCGCAGGACGATGAAGTCACCGAGCGCCTTCGGCACGCGGATGCCCGCGGCGAACGTCTTCGGGTCGGGCCACGCCTGCGACTCGTCGGCACCCTCCTCGAACGCGCGAACGATCGGCGCGCAGCCCGTCGCCTGCGCGGCGACGAAACGCGTCTTCGCGCCGGGACGCAGCCACCCGATCTCGCGCAGCTCGGCGAACGCCTTCCACATCCCGATGAGGCCGACGCCCCCGCCGGTCGGATACACGATGACGTCCGGCAGCGACCACCCCAGCTGCTCGGCGACCTCGAAGCCCATGGTCTTCTTTCCTTCGATGCGGTACGGCTCCTTCAGCGTCGACGCGTCGTACCAGCCGCTATCGGCGCACGCGCGCTTCACCACCGCGCCCGCGTCGGCGATCGAGCCGGGGACGAGCCACACGTCCGCGCCATACGCGGCGGTCTCACGCTGGATCACCTGCGGCGTCGTGTCCGGCATGACGACGACGACGCGGATCCCGGCGCGGGCCCCGTACGCCGCCCACGCGGCACCCGCATTTCCCGCGGTGGGAAGGGCGATGACCGGGACCGCCAGCTCCTTCGCGCGCGTCACGCCGACCGCCGCGCCGCGCGATTTGAACGTCCCGGTCGGGAGCAGCCCTTCGTCCTTCACCATGAGCCCGTCGACGCCGATGGCGGCGCCGAGGCGCGGGGCCGCGAGGAGCGGCGTGTTGTTCTCGCCGAGCGTGACGATGTTGGCGTCCTGCTCCACGGGGAGGAGCTCGCGATACCGCCACAGCGTCGCGGGCCGCATGCGCAGCTCCTCCGGCTCGACCGCGCCGTGGACGCGCCGCAGGTCGTATCGCACGAGCAGCGGTGCGCCGCACGTCCGGCAGGTCTGCATCCGCGTGCCGAGCTCGTAGTACTCGGCCGCGCAGCGCGCGCACTCGAGGTGCGTCGCGAAGGACGTCACGCGGCGCGTTCGATCTTCGCGCCGAGCGCGCGGAGGCGCTCGTCGAGGGCCTCGTAGCCGCGGTCGATCTGCTCGATGTTGTTGATGACGCTCTTCCCCTTCGCGCAGAGCGCGGCGGCGAGCAGCGCCATGCCCGCGCGGATGTCCGGGCTGCGCATGTCCGCCGCGCGAAGGCGCGACGGTCCCATGACGACGGCGCGATGCGGATCGGCGAGCACGATGCGCGCGCCCATTTCGCGCGTGAGCGTGTCGACGAAGTAGAGGCGCCCTTCGAACATCCACTCGTGGATGATCACGACGCCCTCCGACTGCGTGGCGAACGCGATGGCCATGCTCGTGAGGTCGGTCGGGAAGCCGGGCCAGATGTTCGGCTTGATCTCGGGCACCGCGCCGCCGATGTCGCTCTCGATCTCGAAGCGGTCGCGCTTCGGGACGATGACGTCGTTCCCGTGGATCTCGGTCTCGAGGCCGAGCTTGCGGAAGACGAACCGCGTCATGCGGAGATGCTCGGGCACGACGCTCTTGATCGTGATCTCGCCGTGCGTCATCGCCGCCGTCGCCATGAGCGAGCCGATCTCCATGTGATCGCCGAGCAGCGTGTGCTCGGCGCCGTGGAGCTTGGCGACGCCGTCGATGACGAGCGTGTTCGTTCCGACGCCCTCGATCCTGGCGCCCATCGCGATGAGGAGCGCGCAGAGCTGTTGCACGTGCGGCTCGCTCGCGGCGTTGCGCAGCGTGGTCCGTCCCTTCGCGACCGCGCCGGCAAGGATGGCGTTCTCCGTCGCGGTCACCGACGCCTCGTCGAAGATGACGTCCGCGCCGCGGAGCGCCGTCGTCGTCACCGTGAAGCCCTCGCTCGCGTCGAGCGTCGCGCCGAGCTCGGCGAGCGCGAGGAAGTGGCTATCGACGCGGCGGCGTCCGATGATGTCGCCTCCGGGCTGCCCGAGACGCGCGCGCCCGCGGCGCGCGAGGAGCGGCGCCGCGAAGAGGAGCGAGGGCCGGATCTCGCGCGCGAGCACCGTCGGCAGTTCGTCGGTGCGCACGTCCTTCGTCGTGATGCGGACCGTATGCGGGTCGACCTCGTCGACCTGCGCCCCGAGCGCGCTCGCGATCTCGAGCATGTTCCGAACGTCGCGTATCCGCGGAACGTTCCGGAGCATGACCGGCTCGTCGGTGAGGAGCGCCGCGGCGATGCAGGGAAGGGCTTCGTTCTTGTTGCCCGCGGGGGTGATGCTTCCGTGCAGCGGTGTGCCGCCCTCGACGATGAATCGCGCCATCCGAACGTAGCCTAGTCGTACCCGACGGCGACCGCGGGCTTCAGCGCGTCGACGCCGCCGTGCAGATCGCCGGTCTCCGGATCGATGCGGATGGCCTGTGGTCGCGCGAACCACGCGGACATGAGCGTCTCTTCCTTTACCTGCACCTCGTGTCCGAGATCGGCGAGCTCGGCGCGCACGCTGTCGGGGATGCGCGAATCGACCAGCAGCCCCTCGCCCTCGTCGTGCACGCGCGGCCGGTTCACCGCGTCCTGCGGACCGTCGCCGAAGTCGACGACGTTCACGACGGATTGCGTGACGGCGCTCATGATCTTGCGCCCGCCCGGCGCGCCGACGGCGAGGTAGGGCCTCCCATCCCGCGCGAGGAGCGTCGGCGATCCCGCCCACAACACGCGCTTGCCGGGACCGACGGAGTTCGGATGCTCCGGGACGGGATCGAACCACGTCATGGTGTCGAGCAGCACGATCCCGGTCCCCTTCGGAACGAAGCCCGAGCCGAACCCCTGACCGAGCGTCTGCGTGAGCGCGACCATCGTGCGGTCCTTGTCGATCACGTTCAGATGCGTGGTGTGATCGGCGAGCGCCGAGAACCGGTGGAGGAACGCGGAGCGCAGCGCCTCGGCGACGAGGTGCAGATGCGTCGCGCCCCCCTGCTCCTCGGAGCCGACGGCGAACGCGTCGAGGATGGCGAGAGCGCGCGCGACGGTCGGGCCGCCCGAGAGGCCCGGCAGCGTGAGCACGTGATGGCCGCGATACATCGTCTCGAGCGGCGGCTCTTCGCGCGCCGCGTACGCGCGGAGATCGTCGATCGAGAGGATGCCGCCGGACTCGCGCACCCCGTCCGCGATGGCGTACGCGAGCTCCCCCTCGTAGATCGCGCGCGGACCCTTCCGCGCGATCTCCTCGAGCGACCGGGCGAGGTCCGTCTGCACGAGCTTGTCCGACGGCTCGGTGCCGATCGGTGGACGAAGTGGAGCGCCAGAGGGTCGGAAGAAGATCGCGCTCGCGTCGCCCGCGCGATGCAGCCGCTCGTGGTACATCGCGAGCGATAGGCTCACGTACCAGTCCACCTCGAAGCCCTCGCGCGCGATGCGGATCGCGGGCTCCATCACGCGCTCGCGCGGCATCGTCCCGTATCGCTCGAGCGCGAGACAGAGCGCCGCGACGTGTCCTGGCACGCCGACCGACAGCGGACCTTCGATGTTCGCGTTGTCCTTCACCGCCGGCCACGCGTACATCCCGGCGCGGCCGCCTCCGACCGCGAGCTCGAACATGTCGTCGCGCGCCGCCTTTGGGGCGCGTGTGCCGCCGTCGATCGCGACCGCGGTGCCGTCGGCGCGGCGGATGACGATCCCCGCGATCCCCCCGATCCCGCTCGTGAACGGCTCGACGACACCCATGACGAAGGCGGCCGCCACCGCGGCGTCGACCGCGTTGCCGCCGTCGCGCAGGATCTCGGCACCGGCCTCGGCGCCGAGGTGATGCTCGGCGGTCACCATCCCGGAGCGCGCGACGGGCTCCGTCTTCGCGTGAAGCCACTGGCTCTGGACCATCGGCATGCGGCCGGAGGATATCGGCGCTAGGCTTCGCGCGCCGTGGACGCCGCCGACCTTCTGCGATTCCGCACCGTCGCGGATATCGCCTGCTCGCCCGACGGCTCGTCCGTCGCGTACACCGTGAGCCGGATCGAGGCTGACGTCGACGACTACCGCAGCGAGATCTGGGTCGCGTCGACGTCCGCACGCGCCGACGTGCACCCCCGTTCCCTCGCGGCGGGCTCGAAGAAGGACGCCGCGCCGCGATGGTCGCCCGATGGGACGTGGATCGCGTTCCTCTCCGATCGGGAGCGGGACAAGCCGCAGCTCTATCTCGCACCGGCCGCCGGCGGCGAGCCGAAGCGCCTCACCGATCTCGCGCTCGGCGCGGGGCCCGCGGCGTGGTCGCCCGACTCGCGGCGCATCGCGTTCAGCGCGCGTGTCCCGAACGCGCCGCAGCCGTCCGATCCCGACGCGAAGAAGCGGTGGGAGCAGCGCCCGCGTCACGCGACACGGGCGTCGTACAAGGCCGACGGCCAGGGCTACACGTTCGACGCGCGGTGGCACCTCTTCGTCGTCGACGTGGTCTCGGGCGCGGTGACGCAGATCACCGACGGAGACGCGGAGGAGCGCGGGGAGGCGTGGTCGCCGGACGGGACGCTGCTCGCGTGGACCCGGACGCGCGTCGGACGTACGGACTACAACCAGACCGACATCTGGGTGAGCGCCGCCGACGGCAGCGGGGCGCGGCAGATCACGACGAGCGTCGCGCGGCCGCAATCGCCGACGTGGTCGCCCGACGGCTCGACCATCGCGTTCTATGCGGGCGATGCGCCATCGCCGTGGATCGGCGATCCGATGGTCCGTCCGTGGATCGTCCCGGCGCGCGGCGGCGACGCGCGCTGCGTGACGATGGACTACGACTTCGGCGTCGTCATGCTCGCGCCGCCCGCGGTGACGCCGGGACCGATCTGGTCGTCGGACGGCACGACGCTCACAGCGGTCTTCGCGGTCCGCGGCGACGCGCACGTCGTGCGCGCCCGCGCGACCGATGGCCGCATCGAGACGGTCGCCGGCGGGGAGCGGCAGGTCGCGTATCTCTCCGCGGCGCCGGGGCGATGCCTCGCGTACGCCGCAGGCGACGCGCGCGATCCGTCCGAGGCGTACGTGAGCGACTGGGACGGCCACGACGAACGCCGTCTCACGCGGCTCAACGACGCGCTCGTCTCCGAGCTGGACGCGCCGATCCCCGAGCGCCGCGTGTTCGACACCCCCAACGGCAAGATCGAGGGCTGGGTCATCGCGCCGAAGAGCGGGAGGCCCGCCCCGCTCCTCGTCGACATCCACGGCGGCCCGGCCAGCTTCGCGGGCGACCTCTTCTCGCTCGCCTACTTCTTCAAGTACGTCCTCGCGTCACGTGGCTGGGCGGTGCTCTCGCTGAATCCGACGGGCTCGGGCTCGTATGGGAAGGCGCACGCGTACGGGATACGCGGACGGTGGGGCGAGCACGACCTCCCCGAACAGCTCGCCGCGATCGACACGCTCGCGCGCGAAGGCGTCGTCGACCCCGAGCGTCTGGGGATCGCCGGCTACTCCTACGGCGGCTTCATGACCTCGTGGACCATCGGCCACACCGATCGCTTCAAGGCCGCGGTCGTGGGCGCGCCGGTCGTCGATCAGGAATCCTTCTACGGGACGTCGGACATCGGCGCGTGGTTCGCGCCGTGGGAGCTGAACGCCTCGTATCCGAAGGATCGCGAGACGCTCGGTCGCTTCTCGCCGATCTCATACGTCGCGAACGTGACGACGCCGACGCTCGTCCTCCACGGCGAGGCCGATGAGCGGTGCCCGATCGGTCAGGGCGAGCAGTACTTCGCGGCGCTCCTCGCGTGCGGCCGCGCGGAGGCGGAGTTCGTCCGGTATCCCGGCGGCTCGCATCTCTTCGTCGCGACCGGGCGTCCGAGCCATCGCGTGGACTTCACGCGTCGCGTCGTCGACTGGCTCTCCTCGCACATCCGCTAGACGCGCTCGGCGAACATCCAGCGGTGCCCCTCGAGGTCCTCGCAGCGGTACTGCCGCTGCAGCGGGTTGGTCTCCAGGTCGCTCAGGATCCTCGCCCCGGCCGACTTCGCGCGGTGGAGATGCGCCGCGACGTCGTCGACGTATACGAGCACGCCATCGAGGATGTAGGGCGTGTCGAGCCACGCGCGCGCAGCATCGCACGTCTCCGCGTGGCGACGCGGTCCCTGATAGACGGTGCTCGGGCTGCCGGCGAGAAGGACGTGTTCGCCCAGCGTCAGGACCACATCGGTGACCCTGCCGCGCGCGTCCGCGAATCGTTCCTTCTCCCGAAAGCCGAACGCGCTCACGAGCCACTCCGCCGCGCGCGACGCGTCCTCGTACGCGAGCATCGGGACGAACCGTTGCCCATCTGTCACATCGGCACCTCCAGCGCGCCGATGCTCGCATGCCGTGCGGCTCATGCGCGGGTACGCTGTCCGGCGTGGCGTACCGCGCGATCGGGTTCGATCTGCTCACCGCGCTCCTCGACACGTGGACGCTGTGGTCTGCCGTCGCGGGCGGTCGCGATCTGGGCATGCGGTGGCACGGCGTCTCGCAGTCGCTGCTGCGCGGCCGCGCGTACCGGCCGTTCGAGGACATCGTCACGGAGGCCGCGACGGAGGTGGGGTTGAGCCCTGCGAAGGCCGACGAGCTGTTGCGCCGCTGGGGTGAATTCGAGCCGTGGCCGGACGTGCCCGAGACGCTCGCACGGCTCGGGGAGCGGACGCGTTTCATCGTCACGAACTGCTCGCGCGACCTCGGGAACCGCGCGGCGCGGCGCGCGGGCCGCTTCGATCTCGTCATCACGGCCGAAGAGGCGGGCGCGTACAAGCCCGACAACCGCCCGTACCTGATGGCGCTCGAGCGGCTCGGCCTCGTGCCCGCCGACGTGCTGTTCGTCGCGGGATCGGCGCACGACGTCGGTGGGGCGGGGCGCGTCGGTCTCGACGTGTACTGGGCGAACCGCGGGAACGCGCCCGCACCGAACGACGGCAGAGCGCTGCGCACGGAGCCCGACCTGCGCGGGCTCCAGGCGCTCGTGGAGGCCTAGCATCCCGTTCGGTCGAGACGCGATCGTGTTGCGCGACGACGGTCTCCCGGCCGATCCGCGGACCGATCTCGACTGGCTCGAATGGATCGCGGCGGGTGACACGCGCAACTGGTGCCGCACCGACCTCATCGTCGACTGGCTGAACGAGTACGGCGAGGTGCACGGCTTCGTGCCCGACCGGAAGCTCGCGGGGTACGACGAGACGTTCGACCTCGGCCGCTTCCTCATGCATCAGGGACGCGCGTTCGAGCGGACGCTCATCGCCGATCTCGCGCAGCGATGGGAGGTCGTCCGCATCGCGACGCGGCCCGACGAAGCGCGATCGCTGGAAGCCGCGCTCGCGACGTACGACGCGATGCGTGCGGGCGTCCCGATCATCGCGGGCGGCGTGCTGCGCGATCCGCAGCTGCGCATGTACGGGGTCGCGGATCTCCTCGTCCGCAACGATGTCCTCGCCGAGCTCTGCGTCGACGCGTTCGCCGGCGACCCGCTGGAGCTCCCCGTCATCGGCCTCTCGCACGGTCGTCACTACCGCGTCGTCGACGTGAAGTTCCAGACCCTCGAGATCCTGAAGAACGGCGATCTCACGACATCGGCCGGCGAGCTCGACACGCTCGCTCAGGTCTGGATGTACAACGAGGCGCTCGGGCGACTCCAGGGATACACGCCGCCGGCCGCGTACGTCGTCGGGCGCGCATGGCGGCAGGGCGACGAACGCGGCGACCGGTGCTGGGAGCGCCTCGCCCGCGTGCGGCACGACGTCGTGCTGCGCGGTCGTGGGATCGACCTGCGCGAGCTCGTGCAGCAGGCGGCGGCGTGGGTGCGTCGCATCCGCACCGACGGCGCCGAGTGGCGCGTGCTCCCGGTGCCGTCCGTGCCCGAGCTGTGGCCGAACATGAAGGCCGAGGATGCCGGGTGGCACGACGCGAAGGCGAAGATCGCGAACGCGCTCGGCGAGCTCACGCTGCTCCCGCGGATCGGCGTCGCGGAGCGCACGCGCGCGCACGCGAGCGGCATCACGCGGTGGGACGATCCGCGGCTCTCTGCCGCGATCCTCGGCGTGGGTCCGAGAGACGCCCCGTTCGTCGACGCGATCCTCGAGGTGAATCGGGACGGCGGTCCGCTCCTGCGGCCGCAGCGTCTTCGCGACGGGTCGTGGCGGATGCAGGCGCCCGTCGAGGCCTACGTCGACTTCGAGTTCCTCCAGGATCTCGCGGACGATTTCTCCGAGTTCCCGCGCAAGGGTGGCCAGCCGCTCATCTTCCAGATCGGGTGCGGCACCTATCGCGACGGGACGTGGCGCTTCCGCCAGTTCACGGTCGACGACCTCACGCTCGACGCCGAAGCGCGGATGATCGACGACTGGCTCGCGCACCTGCGCCAGCTCGCCGCGGATTTCGCGGCCGTCCTCGGCGAGATCCGCCTCATCCATTGGTCCCCCGCCGAGCAGAGCAACTTCGAGCGCGCGTACGACAACGCGCGCTCGCGTCATCCCGACCGCGAGTGGCCGGCGCTGCCGTGGTACGACCTGCTGAAGGATGTCGTCCAGGCCGAGCCGGTCGTCGTGCGCGGCTCGTTCTCGTTCTCGCTCAAGTCCATCGCGCGCGCCATGCGCGCGCAGGGCATGATCGCGACCGACTGGGGCGACGGCCTCGCCGATGGGGCCGGCGCGATGGCCGGAGCCTGGAACGCCGCCGTGGAGGCGAAGCGCCGCGGCGTCGCGCTCGGCGACACCGAGACGATGCGGGAGATCGCGCGCTACAACGAGGTCGACTGCCGCGTGATGGCTGAGATCCTCGATCACCTGCGCGCTGAGCACTGACGGCTTCGCCCTACAACGCGACGTGTTTTTCCCTACGAGCGTAGCGAGCGCCACATTCCGCCACGCCGCGGGTGACGTTCGACCCTAGGACCGCCCTCGCGGCCGTCGGACGATGTTCCGGCGGCCGCGCGCTCGAAGGCGAGCCGCGCAACGTGATGGCGCCTTCGGGCGTATGACCGACAGGAGGTATTCCATGGAGAACGTCTCACCCACCCCCACGTCCGCGCCGCCGCGGCTCTACCGCAGTACGACCGATAAGGTGATCGGCGGGGTCTGCGGCGGGCTCGCGGCGTACTTCCGCATCGATCCCGTGATCGTCCGGCTCGCATTCGTGGTCTTCACCCTCGCGGGCGGCGCGTCGTTCCTGCTCTACATCGTCCTCTGGATCGCCGTGCCCGTGGGCGACACCGTGCCCATGGCCGAGACCACGACGTTCTTCGGCATGCGCGGGTCCGAGACCACGGCGCTCGTGCTCATCGCGATCGGCGCGCTCTGGCTGCTCGCGAACATCGGCGTCTTCCGCTTCATCAACTGGTCCGTGGTCTGGCCGCTGGTACTCGTCGCGTTCGGCGCGGCGATGCTCCTGCGAGGGGCACGACGATGACCGCACCGATGCTCACGATCCCCCAGCAGCCGCGCCGCCAGATCAGCGTCGCGTTCCCGCTCGTTCTCATCTCCCTTGGCATCGCGTTCCTGCTCGTGAATCTCGGCGTCCTCCACGGCATCACGTGGGCACGCGTGTTCCAGCTGTGGCCGGTGCTCATCATCCTGGCCGGCGTCGATCTCCTGCTGCGGCCGCGCTCGTACCTCGCGGCCGCGGTCGTCGACATCACGATCATCGTCGCCGCGTTCGCGTACCTGCTGAGCGGCGCGACGGTGGGCCCGGCGAACCTCACGTACACCGTGAACGTCCCGCGCGCCGCCGTCACGGACCTCGGCCTCACCGTGAACTACGGCGCCGGCGCCTTCACGCTCTCCGGAGGCGGGAGCGACCTCGTCGCCGTCTCGTCCTCATCGCAGGACGTGAGCCGGTCGGTCGACCAGAACAACACGAGCGCGACGGTCGTCGTGTCGTCCGACACGAACACGGCGTTCGGCATCGACGGACGCGATCGGCAATGGAGCGTCCGTCTCCCGTCCGACGTGCGGACGAGCATGACGCTCAATCTCGGCGCGGGGGACTTCGACGTCGACCTCTCGAGCGTGAAGCTCACCCGCGCGACGATCAACGCGGGCGCATCCGATCTCACCGTGACGCTCCCGAAGCCGTCGGGCAACGTGCCGGTGAAGATCTCGAGCGGCGCCTCCTCGGTGACGATCGTCGTTCCCGCGGGCGTCGCGTACGCGGTGAACACGACCGGCGTGCTGCACAGCGTCGCCGGTCCGCAGCAGTCGAGCGACTACGCGACGGCGACCGACCGCGTCACGATCGACGTCTCGATCGCGGCGGGCTCGGTGGTCATCCGGAACTAGACCTTCGCGAGGGCGGCATCGAGGTCCGCGAGGATGTCCTCCGGATCCTCGATGCCGACCGAGATCCGCAGCGTCCCCTCACTGATGCCCATGCGCGCGCGCTCGCGCGCGTCGACGCGGCGGTGTGAGGAGATCGCGGGATAGAGGACCTCGGTGAAGAGATCGCCGAGCGTCGTCGCGGAGGCCGCGAGGTCCAACGCGTCGAGGAACCGGAACGCCGCCGGCTTCGTCGCGTCGGTGAGGTCGAACGTGACGACACCGCCGAAGAGTCCACCGAACTGCCGTTCCGCGAGCTCGTGCTGCGGATGCGACGCGAGACCGGGATAGTGGACGCGCGCCACCTTCGGATGCTCCGCAAGATGACGTGCGACGCGGAGCGCGCTCTCGCACTGGCGCCGGACGCGCAGCTCGAGCGTGCGCATCCCGCGGATGCAGAGCCACGCCTCGTGCGGCGGCAGGTACGCGCCGTCGCTGATGGTCCGATCGCGCATCGCGGCGGCGAGCTCGCCGTCGCCGGACACGCTCCCGCCCATCACGTCCCCGTGGCCGTTCAGGTACTTCGTGAGCGAGTGGATGACGACGTCCGCGCCAACGGAGAGCGGGCGGACGAGGAGCGGCGTCGCGAACGTCGCGTCGATCGCGAGCGTCGCGCCGCGCGCGTGCGCGAGCTTCGCGAGCCGAGCGATGTCGGCGACATGGAGCAGCGGATTCGCGATCGCCTCGATGTAGAGGACGGCCGTCGGCGCCGCCACGAGCGCGCGCTCCACGGCCGCCGCGTCGGTGACGTCGACGAACGCGATGTTCGCGCGTCGCTCACGTACCCAGCGCTCGAAGAGCGAGCGCGTGCCGCCGTAGATGTCCTCCTGCGCGACGACGCGGCCGCCCTTCGCGAGGACGCACGCGTCCATGTACGTCGCGATCGCGGCCATGCCGGTGGTGAAGCACACCGTTCCCTCGGCGCCCTCGAGCTCAGAGAGCATCGTCTCGAGCGCGGCGGTCGTGGGACTGCCGTATCGCCCGTACACGTAGCCGCTCGCTTCACCGCCGAAGACCTCGTCCTGGCGCGCCGCGGATCCGTAGTCGAACGCGACGCTCTGGACGAGCGGCGGCGCGACCGGGATCCCTTCGCCCTGCGGGAGCACGCGCGCGGATCGCACCACGCGCGTACCCGGCCGGAGGTCCTTCCCCATCGCGGCCGAGTCTAGTTAAGACCCGGCCGTGCTCTCTTCGCGATCCTCTTCTTCCGCGCGCTCCTCGACCTGACGCTCGCCACCCTCGAGCGACTTCGCGCGCTCGATGAGATCCGCGACCTTCTGGCCGCCCTTGCGCCCGATCCTCTCGAAGTGGCCGGGACCGTACTTCGCGGTGACGGCCTTGCCGCCCTTCTTGCCGATGCGACCGAAGAACTCCGGGCCGTACTTCGATGCCGTGCTCGAGCCGCCCTTCTTCCCGATCTTCTCGTAGAACTCAGGGCCGTACTTCTCGCTCACGAGTCGCCCACCCATCCGGCCCGCTTCGGCCACGGTCATACCACCACCCTGTTTACGTGCCATGGCCTGCTCCTTTCAGATACGGGCCAGTTGGGGGGCAGGCTGCGTGCCGGACAGGTGTCATGGCGCGTCACAGCACGTAACGATTTCGCAACAGTGCTGTAGGTCCGAGACCCTACGCCGGCGATCGCCCCGCGAACGCGTGCAGGAACCGGCCGAACGCGCGGATGTGATCGACGTAATCCGTCACAGCGATGTTCTCGTTCGGCGCGTGGTTCGCCGAGCTCGCATTCCCCGAACCGAAGCCCACGACCGGGATACCCAGTGCGTCGCACACCTGTGCCATCGGACCGGAGCCGACCATGAGCGGATAGACGACCGGTTCCATTCCGTAGGTATCGCGGCACGCCGCGATCGCGGCCTTCGCAACATCGGTGTCCGCGGGCCACCGGCTCGGCTTCTCGCCGTGCATGGGTGTGATCTCGATGTCGGAGAAGCCGCGGCGATCGAGGTGCGCGCGCAGAAGTCGTTCGACGAGCGCGGGGTCGAGGTCCGGCACGAGACGGAAGTCGAGCTTCGCCGACGCGACGGCGGGGAGCACCGTCTTCGAGCCCGGGCCGGAGTAGCCCGAGGTGAGGCCGCAGATGGTGCACGTGGGCTCGAAGAAGTGCTTCACCTTCAGCGGCGTCCCCGTGAGCCCGCGGACGAAGCCCGTGATGCCGTGGATCCGCTTCGTCTCTTCTTCGTCGTACGGCAGGCGCTCGAGCAGCGCGAGATCCGCCGCGCTCGGCGGACGCACGTGCTCCGCCAGCCCGTCGATCGTGATGCGGTCCGCCGCGTCCTTCAGCGTCGCGAGCGCCCAGACGAGCCGCCACGCGGGGTTCGGGATGACGGTCGCCTGCGACGAATGCACGTCGGTCTTCGGTCCGCGCGCGCGAAGCTCGAAGTAGGCGATGCCCTTGAGCCCGAGCGAGATCGTCGGCCGCCCCGCGGCGTCCTTGTACCCCGCCTCCCAGATGCAGCCGTCCGCCTTCAGGCGTTCCCCATGGGTCGCGACGAACGCGGCGAGATGCTCGGAGCCGATCTCCTCCTCGCCCTCGTACAGGACACGGACGCGCAGCGGGAGCTCGCCGATCGTCGCGCGATACGCCTCGATCGCCTGAAGCCGCGCCATCAGGTTGCCCTTGTTGTCCGACACGCCGCGCCCGAAGAGCTTCCCGTCGCGCTCCGTCGGCGCGAACGGATCCGTCTGCCATTCGTCGAGCGGATCGGGCGGCTGCACGTCGTAGTGGTCGTACACGAGGAGCGTCCGCCCACCCCCTCCGATGTCGCCGACGATCGTCGGCGGACCACCATCGACCCGGAGCGCGACGGCCGCGACGCCCGCGCGCTTCGCGCGCGCGAGCACGGCGTCGGCGGTCTCCGAGATCGCGGTGCCCTGTGCCGAGACGGTCGGGAGCCGGATGAGCGCCTTCAGCTCGTCGACGTACTCGCGCGCATGAGCGCGGACGTGCGCGTCGAAGGCGTCGAACGAGCTCACGTCGGCACCGTCGTCGTGCGCGTCTTCGACCGACCGAGCTCGCACCGCGGCGAGTACGGCGTCACCTCGATCCAGCGCTTCTCGCACAGGTAATGGACGAGTCCGTCGGACTCCTCGAGGGTCTCGCGCTTGTACACCTTCGCGCGCGGGACCATGAACTGGCAGTCGCCGCAGTTCGCGGGGAGCGCGGGACGCGGGCGATTCGCCGCGCGCATGACGCTGACACCGACCGCGAGCCCGACGAGCGCCAGAATGGCGAGCAGCATGACGGCGACGAAGACTGCGAAGGGCACGCGACCACGGTATCAGGAGGTCCGATGACCAACGGACGCCACAGCGGGCCCGCGCTCGGCCTCGAGGCACGCGAGGTGACCCGTGTGAACGGCTCGTGGCGAGTCCAGTGGCGTGTCACGAACGAAGCCGCCGAGCCCGTGCGACTCGTCGCGGTCCGCGCTCCGCATGGCCGCTTCCGCTCCGACCCCGTCGACCTGAACGTCGTCGTCGCCGAAGCGGCCGCGGTCGATCAGACCCTGCGCGTCGAAGCGGCACCCGGCGAGGAGATCGAGAACGTCTTCGTCATCTTCGTCGCGGTCATCGACCGCGAGACGTGGCGCGTGCTGTTCCGCGTCCGAGTTCGGATGCGGCCCGACGGCACGCCGGCGCCCGTCGTCGAGGCGGTGACGACGGAACGCGTCGGCATCGACGAGGTGTAGTTCAGGCGCGGCTGAAGGTCCTTCAGAGCCGTTTCCGTACTGTGGCACAAAGCTCTCAGCGGGCTCTCAAATGCGTCAAAAGATGTCGTCGGCAGGGCCAAACGGCCCTATTTCGACTCCCGGCGCCGAAACATCGTGCGAACACAAAGTGTCCGCTCTAGCCGAACCGCCCTTCGTCCTGGTAGCCGACGACGACACGAACCGCCTCGGCGAGGTCCGTACCGCGCTCCGTCTGGCGGGTGCCCACGTCGCCGCCTGCCGCTCCGTGAAGGTCGCCCTCGAGGCGCTCGTCTTCCACCTTCCGAATGTCGTCGTGGTCGCCCCGACGATGGACACCGGCAAGGGCTGGGACGTCGTGTATGCGGCGCGCGCGCAGGGTCAGATCCCGACCGTGGTCCTCGACGGCGCCGCGGACGGCGTGGTCCGCCGTACCGCGTTCACCGCCGGCGTCGACGACGTCGTCGGTCTTCCCTGCGACGAGGCCGAGCTCGCGACGCGCGTGCTCGCTCTCGCCGGACGCGTGCGCCGCTCGGAGACGGCGAACCCCGTCTACCGCCACCGCGGGCTCGTCATGGACGTCGCCGCGCACACGGTGCGCGTCCACGGGCGCGTCATCGAGCTCACGGCGCAACAGTTCGCGATCCTGCGCGCGCTCTTCGAGGCGAACGGCGCGACCCTCGCGCGCGACCGCCTGCTCGCGCGCATCGAGTCGCTCGACGCCGAGCCCCCGTCCGACCGCGCGATCGACCTCCACGTGACGCGTCTGCGCCGTCGCCTCGGCGACGACGCCCGGAAGCCGCGCTTCATCGAGGCCGTGTACGGCGTCGGGTATCGCTTGGCGACCGACGATGCGCTCGCGTCCGGCCTGGGTGGCGACGCCGAGCACGTGCTCGCGGCGCTTCCCGACCCGATGCTCGTCATCGACACCGATCTCCACATCCGCTTCGCGAACGACGCCGCGACGCGTTTCCTCGCGCGTCCCCAGGCCGACATCGTCGGACGGACGTGCAACGAGATCCTTCGCTGCCGGGATTGCCACGGCGAGGCGCTCGAAGGTCCGCGGTGCTACGCGCGCGCCGTCATCAGCGGCGACGCGACCCTTCGCGACGTCCCCGCCGACATCACGGTCGCCGAGGAGAAGGTGCCGGTCGACTTCACGTACGCGCGCGTGCGTGGCGACGGCCTCCTCACCCTCGAGATCCGGCCGCATCACGAGGCGAACAAGCCCGTCTGACACTAGACAGACATAACTCGTTCCTAGCGTCGCGGCCATGCAGACCACACCGAAAGCCGTGACGATCCGCAGGCTCGGCAAGGGCGATCTGGCCCGTCTCGCGGCACTTTCGACCAAGCTCGACGCCGAGACCGCCGACGACTGGTCGGAGCGCCTTCACCACAGCGACGTCGTCGTGCTCGGCGCGGAGGTGCGCGGCGCCCTCGTCGGATATGCGGCGGGTGAGGTCCGCCGCTCGTTCGGACGCGCGCATGCCGCCGGCTGGTTCGACGCGTTCGGCGTGGACCTCTCGCAGCGCGGTCAGGGGGTCGGGCGAGAGCTCGCCGCGGCGTTCCTGGCGGAGCTCCGCTCGCGCGGCGCCGACCACGTCTTCACGCTCGTGCCGCTCCACGACCGCACCCTCGGCCCGTTCTTCCGCGGCCTCGGGTTCCGCGACGAATCACTCGTGTGTCTCGGGAGGGACCTATGACGCTCACGGCATTCGCCCCGCTCCCAGTGGTGGAGCAGTATCGCGAGATCGTCGAGGACCGGCAGTTCCCGACGGTGCGCGAATGGAAGCAGCGGACGGGGCGCGCGGTCGCCGGCAGCTTCCCGGTGTATTCGCCCGTGGAGCTCTCCTACGCGGCACGCATGCTTCCGGTCGGGCTCTTCGGCGGTGGGAACCAGATCGAGATCGCGCACGCCGACTCGCGCTTCCAGTCGTTCATCTGCTCGATCGTGAAGAGCACGCTCGAGCTCGGCTTCATCGACAAGCTCGCGCCGTTCGACGCGCTGCTCTTCCACTCCATCTGTGACCCCGCACGCAATCTCGCATCCGTCATGGGGCGGAACTTCCCCCAGCGCCGCTCCATCTACGTCCACCTCGCGCAGAACATGACGTCGGCGGGGGCAGCCGACTACCTCGCGTACGAGTACCGGCGCGTCGCGACGGAGCTCGGCGAGGTGTCCGGATACACGCCGACCGACGACGACGTGCGCGGCGCGATCGCGGCCTACAACGGGATGCGCGACCGGCTTCGCGAGCTGTACGCGCTGCGCGCCTCGAACCCCGAAAAGCTCTCCACCGCGGAGCTCTACACGCTCGCGCGGATGGCGACGTTCACCGATCCGGCAGAGTCGACGGCGCTCCTCGCGGAGTCGCTCGAAGCGGCGCTCGCCCGCGACGCCCGTCCGAAGGACCGCATCCGCGTCGTCGTGGTCGGCTCGTTCTGCGAACAGCCGCCGCTCGAGCTCATCGCGGGCATAGAAGAGTCGGGCTGCTACGTCCTCGACGACGATTTCCTTCTCGGCTGGCGCCTGTTCAAGAAGGACGTGCCGACCCAGGGCGATCCCTACGTCGCGCTCGCGCGCTCGTACCTCGACGACAGCCTGCACGCGAGCACGAAGCACGATCTGCGCAACCCGCGCGCGGCCGGGCTCATCGCGAGCGCGCGCGCACACCGGGCCGATGCCGTGATCTTCCTCGGCGCGAAGTTCTGCGAGCCGGGGCTGTTCGACTACGCGCTCTACCGACGGGCGCTCGAGCAGGAAGGCATCCCGCATCTCTTCCTCGAGTTCGAAGAGAAGATGTGGATGTACGACAAGATCCGCACCGAGGTCGAGACCTTCGTGGAGTCGATGTTGTTCGTATGAGTGCTCCTGCCGCGCCCACCACCGAGATCCGCTATCAGGGCAAGGTCCACGAGCTCCAGAAGGACCTCATGAACGCGTACTACGGCGAGCTCACCGACATCGCGAAGGGACGCTCGCCGAAGAAGAACGCGCACCTGCTCATCGCCGGCAATCCCGTCGAGCTCGTGCGCGCGTTCGACATGATCCCGGTGTTCCCCGAGGTGAACGTCCTGCAGATCGCGGCCCGGAAGGGATCGCTCCCGCTCATCCAGAAGGCCGAGGAGCTGGGCTACGCGGTCGACAACTGCGCGTACGTGAAGGCCGACGTCGGCCTCTACCTCTCGGGCTACGAGGCTCCGTACGGCACCGTCCCGAAGGCCGACCTGCTGCTCTGCAACTACGTCGGCTGCAACGTCTACCTCAACTGGTTCGAGCACCTCGCGGAGCTCACCGGCGCGCCGGCCGTGAACATCGACATCCCGTTCATCCGTTCGGCCGACGGCGAGCCGTCGCCCGAGGACATCGCCTACGTCGTGAAGCAGCTCGAGGAGCTCATCGCGCAGCTCGAGGACATCACCGGGAAGTCGCTCGACTGGAAGAAGCTGGTCCGGACCGTCGAGCTCTCCGCCCGCGTGGGCGAGATGTGGAGCGAGATCAAGTCGCTCACGAAGCGCCGTCCCGCGCCATACGACGCGTACTTCGACTCGGTGACGATGATGGCGGTCCTCTACTGCCTGCGCGGCACCGAGGAGGCGGCGCAGTTCTTCGAGCAGGCGCTGGCGGAGCTCCGCGATCGCGCCGCGTCGAAGCAGGGCCCGCTTCCCGAGGAGCGCTTCCGCGTCGTCATCGAGGGACCGCCGCCGTGGCCGTTCCTCCGCGTGTTCCGCGACATGTTCACGCGCTGGGGCGCGGTCGCCGTGGCGTCGACGTACTCGACGGTCGGCGGCATCTGGGAGTTCGGCTTCGTGCACGACCCGCAGAAGCCGCTCGAGTCGATCGCGCGACACATGCTGTCGCAAAACCTCTGCAACCGGAACTTCCTGCAGCGCTACGACCAGATGCAGCGGTACGTCGAGGAGTGGGACGCCGACGCGGTCGTCATCCACTCCGTGAAGTCGTGCCGGCTCTTCTCGGCCGGGCAGGGTGACATGCGCGAGTACTTCGTCCGCGAGAAGGAAGTCCCGACGCTCCTCATCGAGAGCGACTTGGAGGACCCGCGGTACTTCTCGCAGGCGCAGCTCCGCAACCGGATCGATGCGTTCTTCGAGGCGCTCACGCAGCGCCGCATCACGGCCGCGGCTGACGTCGTCGCGGCAGCCGGAGCAGGGGCCGGGGCCCCTGTTCAGGCGACCGAAGGGAGCCGTCGATGAGGTACGCGGTGGGCGTGGACGTCGGGTCCACGCAGACGAAGGCCGTCCTCGTGGACGAGAAGGGACAGATCGTCGCGCGGTCGCTCATCGACACGGGCGCGTACCTCGTGCGCGCCGCGGAGCGGTCACTCGAGGCGTGCCTGGCCGAGGCGAACGTCTCGCGCAACGACGTCGGGTACGCGGTCGGCACCGGCTACGGCCGGTTCAAGGTCGCTTTCGGCGACGACCAGGTCACGGAGATCTCGTGCCACGCGAAGGGCGCGTGGCACCTCTTCCCGAAGACGCGCACCGTCATCGACATCGGCGGCCAGGACACGAAGGCGATCAAGGTGAGCGATCGCGGCGAGGTCCTCGACTT
>DATDNP010000167.1:0-5936 GCA_036518215.1 Candidatus Limnocylindria bacterium | reverse complement strand
CGACCCGGCCGCGACACGACGATGACGCCCTGGTAGTTCTTTGCCGCCGCGCGGAGGAGCGTGACGCCGCCGATGTCGATCTGCTCCTGGAGCTCGACGCCGCGCTTGCCGGCGGCCGCGGACTTCGCGAACGGGTACAGGTTCACGGCGACCAGGTCGATCGGCGCGATGTTCTCGCGCCGGAGCTCCTCCTGATGCGTCGGATCGTCGCGGCGCGCGAGGACCGCCGCGTGGATGCGCGGATGGAGCGTCTTCACGCGCCCGCCGAGGAGGGTCGGCGAGCCCGTGACGTCTTCGACGCTCTTCGCGTCGATGCCTTCCGAGGCGAGCGCGGCACGCGTGCCGTCGGTCGCGATGAGCTCCCAACCGAGTTCCCGGAGCCCACGCGCGAACGCGACAAGACCTTCTACGTCAGATACCGAGAGGAGAGCTCGCACGGTTTCCCCCTGTCAAAGCGTACGGGTGCGGTCCGATGCGCGCGGCTAGTATAGCCATGCAGTGCCGTTCGATCCGTCCCATTTCGTCACGAGGATCTTCTCGTCGTTCGATCCCACGTCCCGGTTCTACTGGCCGGCCGTGTACGCGCTCCTGCTGACGCTCCTCGTGAACATCGGCTGGTACAACTGGCGCCGCCGTGGCACCGTCCCGCCCCCTGAGAACGCGCTGAAGCCATGGGGATTCTGGACGAACGTCGTCTTCATCATCCTGCTCGGGGTGCTGCTCGTCGCGAAGGTGCCGTTCTTCATGTTCGTGATCCTCATCGTCGCGAACATCGCGCTCCTCGTGTACATGTACAGCGTCTGGCTGCCCCCGCAGGAGCTCGCGTGGGAACGCGAGCGACGGCGCCGCCAGTACTTCCCGCAGCCCGAGAAGCGGAAGAAGCGCCGCCGGCGCTAGCCTGCGGGGCCGTAGGAGATCGTGAAGTCGCGGTAGCGGCGGTCGCCGCCGACCTCGCTCCGTTCCACCGACGCGACGTCCGCCATGCGCGGTCCGTCGTGGAGCCAGCGCTCGAGATCCGAGAGCGGTCCGTCGTCGCCCTCCGCGATGAGCTCGACTCCCCCATCGTCGCGGTTCCACACGCGACCGGTCACCTGCCGCGAAGACGCCTCGCGCACCGTCGCGTTGCGGAAGTTCACGCCCTGCACGAGCCCGTGCACGACGAAGCGAACGCGTCTCACGGCCGCTTCTTCCGCTTCGCGAGCATCGCGTCGAGCGGGAGCGTGTTCGCGATCGAAGCCTTCGTGGCCCAGCCGCGTCGCGCGGTGGAGATCGCGAACTCCATCCAGTCCAGCTCCTCGACGGCGTGCGCGTCCGACGTCGCGACGAGCGTCGCCCCGCGCTCGATGGCCTTGCGCACCCAGACGTCCGGGAGGTCGAGCCGCTCGGGGCCACCGTTGATCTCGATCCAGGTGCCCGTCTCGATCGCGCCGGCGATGACGGCGTCGAGATCGACGGCGTACGGTTCGCGACGCTCGAGAAGACGCCCGGTCGGATGCGAGAACGCGGTCACGTAGGGATTGCGTATGGCGTCGAGGATGCGCGTCGTCATGACGTCCTTGGATTGGCCGAACGCGGAGTGCACCGACGCGCTCACGATGTCGAACTGCTTCAGGATCTCGTCCGGATAGTCGAGCGCTCCGTTCGCGCGGATGTCGACCTCGGTGCCCACGATGATCCGGAACGGCGCGAGCTGGGCGTTGAGCTTCTTCGCTTCTTCGATCCGTAGCGCGATGCGCTTCGGATCGAGTCCGAGCGTGAGCCCGACGGCCGGCGAGTGATCCGTGACGGCCATGTACGCATAGCCCTTCGCCTTCGCCGCGCGGGCCATGGACGCGAGGTCGTCGTGGCCATCGGTCCAGTTCGTGTGGGTGTGCAGGTCGCCGGTGACGTCGCCGAGCGTGACGAGCGCGGGCAGCGCGTGCTGGAGGGACGCGTCGATCTCGCCGTGGTCCTCGCGCAGCTCCGGCGCGATCCAGTCCATGCCGAGCGCCGCATACACGTCTTCCTCGGTGCGCGACGCGACCTCCTGTCCGCGCTCCTCCGCGCCGACGCGATAGAGGCCGTACTCGTTGAGGAGCATCTTCTTTCGCAGGACGTGCCCGCGCAGCCGGACGTTGTGCTCCTTCGAACCGGTGAAGTAGAGGAGCGCCGCTCCCCACGACGCCGGCGGGACCACGCGCAGGTCGATCTGCAGGCCGCGGCCCACGATGACGCTCGACTTCGTGTCTCCGTTGGCGAGCACGCGCTCGACGCTCGGCGCGGTCGTGAACGCCTCCATGTACGGCTTCGCGTCGTCGGCCGGGATGAGAAGGTCGATGTCGCCGATGGTCTCGCGGTACCGCCGAACGCTCCCCGCGACGCTGATCTGCGTGACACCGGTGCGCTCGCGCAGCGTCGCGATCATCTCGTTCGCGGCGCGCCGCGCGTGGTGGATGAGCGTCCGGCCCGTGCGCTGGCGCAGCGCGGCGATCGACTTGAGGATGTTCTCCTCGGTCTTCGCCTGGATCTTCGGCAGCTCGCGCAGCTTGTGGTCGCGCGCGGCGGCCTCGAGGGCGTCGATCGACGTGATCTTGAGCTCGTTGTAGATGGTGCGCGCCGTCGCGGGCCCGACGCCGGGGACCCCGAGGAGCGTTATGAGACCTTCGGGCACCGCCGCCTTCAGCTCTCCGTGCCGCTTCGACGCGCCCTCGCGGACGAGCTGCGTGATCGCCTCCGTCACCGATGGCCCGCACTTGGGGATCTCCGCCAGCCTGTTCTGCTCGACGAGGGTGGCGACCGGCTCTCGGAGATCACGGATCGAGCGCGCGACGGCCCGGTACGTGACGGCACGGAAGACGTTCTCGCCCTTCAGCTCGAGCAGGTCGCCGATCTCGTCGAGGACGGCGGCGATGCCCTCGTTGTCGAGCGTCATCGCATCGCGGGGCATACCGCGAATCTAGCGGCTAGCGACCCCGCGCGAGCTCGAGGTAGTGGTACGCGCCATCGAGGTCACCGCGCGCCTTCAGCTTCTTCGCGTACTCGGCGGCGAACGCGGAGCGATCGGGCTGGTCGCCGATCTCTCCCATGAGCTCGATCGCCTTGCGATACGCGCGGTCGCTCGCCGCGAATGCGCCGAGCACGTCCTGCGCGGCCCCGATGACGCGGAGCGCGTCGGCACGCTGGCGCGTATCCGTCTCGAGCGTCTTCTCGGCCTTCCGCGCGATCGCGAGCGCGCCTTCGGCGTCGTTCCGTTCGAGCGCGACGCGCGCGAGGATGACCTCTGCGATCGCCTCGGTACGGGTATCGCGCGACGTGCGCGCGAGCGCGATGCACTGCTGCGCCACGTCATGTGCCTCGTCGACAGCACCGCGCTCGAGGTGCACCGATGCGAGCGACTGCAGCACGGAGAGCTCGAACGCGCGGTCGTCGATGCGCGCGAACAGATCGAGCGCCCGGCGGTAGCTGTTGATCGCCGCATCGAGCTCGCCCGCGTCGTAGAGCGAGACGGCGACGCCCATGTAACCCTGCGCGGCGACGCGCAGCTCGTTGGACGCGGATGCGAGATCGAGCGCCGATCCGTACGTCTGCATCGCCTTCGCGGTCCGGTTCAGACGGCGGTACGCCGTGCCGAGCGCGACGAGGACGCGCGAGCGCAGTCGCGGATCGTTCACCTCGTGACGCTCCATCGTGTCGCGCGCCTGCTCGAGGGCCTCGGACGCGGTGAGCGGCTGGTTCAGCTGGCCGTACGCCACGCCGCGGAGATAGAGCAGGTGCGCGATCTCGCCCGCGTCACCCGACGTGTCGACGAGCGCGAGACCCTCGGCGATGCGGTCGAAGGCGATCTCGTTGTGCCCCTCGGCGAGCTCGGCCGCGGCAACGAGTCGAAGGAGGGCGGCACGATCGCGCTTCGCGGGCGCGCACTCGAGCGCGGCCTCGACCTCCGTGCGAACGGCGGTCCAGTCACGCCGCTCGCTTGCGGCCTCGGCGGCGAGGCGATGGAACGCGAGCCGCTTCTCGGTCGCGAGCGGCGCGTCACCGAGGAAATAGTCGAGGCTCTTACCAAGACGCGTCGCGATGAGCTGGAGCGATCGCACGCTGGGCCGGACGAGACCGGACTCGACCTGGGAGATGAAGCCCTTGGTAAGCTCCTCGCCCGCGAGCTGCGCCTGGCTCATGCCGCGTTCGCGGCGTGCGGCGCGGACTCGCTCGCCCAGGCCCGGTGTCTGCGTCGTCTCGATGATCCCCACGCGTGCTCCTCTGTGACCGAACTGACAGACAGGCGTCCGTTTCGCGACGCCCGATACGGTTCAGCGTCGGTAGACTTCGACGACGATATCGAACGACCCCGGGCGCGGGCAATCCCGCGAACGGGGGGTCGGGAACAGGGGAGACGCAGATGACACGGCTCCGCATGAAGGTGGCGCGCGCGCTCGTCCTCGCGCTCCTGCTCCTCGTGGTCGCAGGGAACGTCGCGAGCGCCTCCGGCCCGCAGGCCGGATGGCTCCAATCCGTTCCGGATGACCCCGGCTACGGCCTCACGCCCTAGACCGGACCTGCATAGCCACGCGCTTTCCGCATACTGAGCGCGTGCCCACGACGTCGACGGATCGCCGGCAGCTCGTCGAGATCGACGGCAAGACCTTCCTGTTCCAGCACGGCTACCGCTTCGGCAAGGTCACCTACATCACCCGGATGCCGCTCGGGAAGAGCATGACCGTCTACGCGCCCGGGCACCTCTCCGCCAGCGAGGTCGAGTCGGTCGTGCGCGGCGACAACCCCTGGATGCTCGAATAGCCATCTGATGCGCGCCGTCGTGCAGCGCGTCCGCTCCGCCGCGGTGCACGTCGGTGACGAGCGCGTCGCCTCCATCGGCCAGGGCCTCGTGGTGCTCCTCGGTGTCGCCGCCGGCGATCGGCCCGAAGACGGCGAGCGGCTCGGCGCGAAGATCCTCGCGCTCCGCATCTTCGACGACGACCGCGGCAAGCTCGACCGGACCGTGCTCGACGTCGCGGGAACGGTCCTCGCCGTCCCGCAGTTCACGCTCTATGGCGACGTGCGGCATGGGAGGCGACCGGACTTCGCGCATGCGGCCCCACCCGACCTCGGACGCAGGCTCTTCGAGGCGTTCTGCGGCGTGCTGCGCGGCGCGAAGGCAGAGGTCGCGCAGGGCCGGTTCGGCGCGAACATGCGTGTCTCGATCGAGGCGGACGGCCCGGTGACGATCGTCGCCTCGACCGACGGCTGGGCCGAGGGAGATCTCGGCCGACCATAGCGCGACGCGGCCCGCGCGGGTCACGCACAAGGGGAGGGACGACATGTCGCACCACATCACCGTGATGGGGAGCACGTGGTGCTCCGACTGCAAGCGCGCGAAGCGGTTCCTTGGCGACCAGCAGGTCGAGTACACATGGGTCGACGTCGAGCAGGACGAGGAAGCGCGCCGCTTCGTCGAGGAGCACAACGACGGGAAGACGATCATCCCGACGATCGTCTTCGACGACGGCACGATCCTCGTCGAGCCCAGCAACGCGCAGCTCGCGCAGAAGCTCGGCCTCCCGACGATGGCGCGGCATCGCTTCTACGACCTCATCGTCGTGGGCGGCGGACCGGCCGGACTCACCTCGGCGTTCTACGCGTCACGCGAGGGCCTCGCGACGCTCGTCCTCGAGCGATCCTCGCTGGGCGGCCAGGCGGCGCTCACCGAGCGCCTCGACAACTACCCCGGCTTCCCCGCCGGCCTCACCGGCGCCGACTTCGGGAAGCGCCTCGTCGAGCAGGCGAAGCGCTTCGACGTCGAGATGGTGTCGGCCGCGGATGTCGCGTCGATCGCGCAGGAGGGGCACGACCGCATCGTCCGCACGGAGGATGGCGCGGAGTACCGCGCGCACGCCGTCATCCTCGCGCCGGGGAACGCATACCGCCGTCTCGGCGCCGAGGGCGAGGACGACCTCATCGGC
>DATDNP010000166.1:0-17828 GCA_036518215.1 Candidatus Limnocylindria bacterium | reverse complement strand
GCCACGCGCCGTGGGGCTGCTGCGCGACGATCGCGTCGTCCGCGCGGTCTCCGAGGGCCGCGCGAAGCTCCACGAGCGCCCGCGTCAGATGGATCGGGGCGTCATCGCGATGCGCGTCGTACTCCGCCGCCTCGCGGTCGCGCTCCTCGCGCGAACGCTGCGCGAGCGCCTTCGCGCGATCCTCCGCGGCGCGTCGCGCGCTCGGCGCCTCGCGCACGAGCGTCTCGACCTCGGCACGGAGCGCGGCGAGCGCGAGATCCGCGTCCGCCGCGATGGTGAGCTCGGCCGCGGGCAGGGCCTGGAAATCGTTCGACCACGAGCGCGTCGCGTACCCCTCGAGCGTCACGTTCACGAGCCGCACCGGCGCGCCCGAGCGGACGCGGAGCGTACCGGCGACGTCGACCCGGTCGATCGCGACGATGACGTCCGCCTCGCGCAGCGCCGCGACGGCGCTGTCGTGCGACTGCGAGCGCCAGGTGCCCTGATGGAGCGGATGGTCGGTGGGGAAGGAGGTCGGGCCGGAGCGATCGGTGACGACCGCGGCACCGAGCGTCTCGGCGAGCGCGACGCCATCGGCCCACGCCTGCTCGCTCGCGCTCGTCCGTCCGAAGAGGAGGAGCGGATGTTGCGCCGCGACGAGCATGCGTGCCGCGGAGCGGATCGCATCCGGGTCGGCACCCGGAGCGGTCGGCATCGCGAACGCCGACACGTCCGGCAGCGCGACCGGCGCCGCGAGCTTCTGCTCCTGCAGGCCGGCGTCGAGACACACATACACCGGCCCGCCGGGCCGCTGATGCGCGAGCTGCCACGCGCGGAGGATCGATTCGGGCATCGCCGCGACGCTCGACGGCTGGTCCTCCCACTTCGTGAAGTCGCGCACGAGCTCGCCCTGTGAGCGCGCGGTGTGGATCCAGTCGATCCACGGGCGCCGCGCCGTCGCGTCCATCGGGCCCGTGCCGCCGAGCACGAGCACGGGCTCGCGGTCGGCCCAGGCGCAGAAGATCGTCATCGTCGCGTGCATGAGGCCGACGGTGCTGTGCACCGCCGCGGCCATCGCGCGGCCGGCGAACTTCGCGTAGCCATGCGCGATCGCGACGGCGACCTCTTCGTGCTGCGTGAGGATGATCTGGGGCCGCTCGTTCCCGAGGTAGTTCACGAGCGAGTCGTGGAGTCCGCGGAACGACGCGCCCGGCATGAGCGCGACGTACGGGATGCCGAGCCGGCGCAACATCTCGGCCGCGACGTCGGAGCCCCACTCGGGAGCGCCGGGGAGCGCGCGGTCGAGCTTCGGGACGTCGCGCGCGATCGCCGATGGCCGCACGGTCGCGCTCACCGCTACCGGAACCGGCTCGGCTGCCGCCTCCGCACGATCGTGTCGACGAGCGCGGGCATCCGCTTCTCCTTCACGTACGCGGCCGCGCGCGCGATGGCGGCGCCGGCCTCGTTCGGATCGGTGATCGGGCCCTCGGCGTACCAGCCCATGCTGCGGGCCATCGCCGCGAAGTCGGGCGCGGGATCGTCGATCTCCTGCGCGACGCGCGCGTTCTCCACGGGCGTGCCGCGGTGCCGCGCGACGCGGATCTGATGCTCGAAGTCGTTGTAGTAGGCGCGGTTGTTGTACATGACCGCGAGGAGCGGGATGCGCGCGTTCGCCGCGGTCCAGAGCGCGCCCGGGTCGAACATGAGGTCGCCGTCCGGCTGGATGTCGACGACGAGTGTGTCGGTCCCGCGGTAGGCGAGCCCCACCCCGAGCGAGGTGGAGATCTGCGTCGCGGTGCCGAGCGCGTGCCCGGGATAGCGCTTCGGCGAATCGATGTCCCAGAGGCGCATCGCCCAATCCTCGAGGTCCGCGCCCGTGAGCACCCAATCCTCGCCCTTGATCACCTTCCAGACCTCGGACGCGAGACGCGCAGCCGTCATCGGTGCGTCGTCCCAGTCCCGGCGCGCGGTCTCGTCCCATCCGGCGCGGACCTGATCGTGGATCGCCTCGAGCTCGCGGCGGCGCGCGCTTCGGTCACGCGTGCCGAGTCGCTCGCGCACGAGCGCGCGCAGTGCCGGCAGCGCGAGGCGCGTGTCGGCCACGATCGAGAGCGCGACGGGCTGGAAGTCGCCGAGGTCCTCGGACCACTTGCTCTGGCGCAGCTCGCCGACGCCGATGTCGATGACGGGCGTCCCGGGCGCGATGCGCGAGCGCTTCGCGCGCTCGCGGCTGTCGCGGTCGAGCTCGTTGAGCGCCCGGTGCAGGTCACCGACGTCGAGCGCAAGCACGAGATCGGCGTCCTTCAGGACGTCCGAGCCGCGGACGGCGAGCGGATGCCGATTCGGGATGTTGACGCGCGCGTGCAGGTCGACGACCCCGGCGGCGAGGTCCTCGGCGAGGCCGACGAGCTGCTCGACGGCCTCGGGATGGCGTCCGGTGTACTCGGCGAGGATCACGGGGCGCTCGGCGCGCGCGAGCATGTCGGCGGCCTGGGCGAGCGCGCTCGGGTCCGCCTGCACCGGCGACGGGCGCGCGCCCGCGACGACGTCGTCGATGCGGATCGGCGCCGCGAGCTCCTGCTCCTGCAGGCCCGCGTCCCAGCAGAGATACACCGGGCCCGCGGGCTCCGTGACTGCGTAGCGGTACGCGCGCGCGAACGTCCGCGGGAAATCCTCGACGGTCGCGGGCTGGTCGTCGTACTTCGTGAAGTAGCGGACGGCTTCGCCCTGCACCTGCGCCGTGTGGAACCAGTCGATGCCGGGCCGGCGCTTCGTTCGGTCCATCGGGCCCGTCGCGCCCATCACGATGACGGGCTGCTTGTCGAGATACGAGTAGTACACGCCGAGCGTCGAATGGAGCAGCCCGACGACGTCGTGGACGATCGCCCCCATCGGTCTCCCGGTCGCGCGGGCGTAGCCGAGCGCGATGCCCACGGCGACCTTCTCGTGCGTGCAGAGGATGATCTCGGGCTTCCCCTCGCCGTAGTTCACGAGCGAGTCGTGGAGGCCGCGGTACGTGGCGCCGGGGTTGATGGCGACGTACTCGATGCCGAACGCCTGGAGCAGATCGACGATGACGTCGGAGCCAAAGCGGGGCGAGCGCTCACGCGCCCGCCCCGCCGCTCGCTGCGGAACGACCTGGGTTATTTGCCCACCCCGCGCTTCTCGGCATCGGCGACGAAGCTGTCGTCGATCGCCTTCGTGACGTCGAAGTCCTTCGCCTTCGGGTTCGTCGCGACGAGCGTGTCGCGCGTCGCCTGGAAGGCCTTCACATCGGGATGCGGATACGCGGGGATGATCGATGTGACGTAGAAGTCATACGTCTGCGAGAGCGCGTCCTTGTCCTTCGTCACGTCGAGCTTGAGGAGCTTCGCGAGGACCTCCACGGTCTTCTGCTTGTCCTTCTTCGCCGCCGCGATCGCCTCGATCTCCGCGTCGACGTACGCCTGCACGACGTCCTTGTGCGAGGTCGCCCACGACTTCAACACGACGGTGCAGTTGTCGGTCGCGGGGACCTTCTGCGATGCGAGGTCGTAGATGACCTTGAAGCCGCCCGCGAGCAGCGCGACCGTGTCCGGCGGGTGGCCCGGGCCCGCGTACGCGGCGCCGCCGAGCATGCCCTTCGTCAGGTTCGCGGTCGAGCCGAACGCCTGGATGTTCACGTCGGCCTTCGGGTCGACGCCGAGTCCCTGAAGGGACGTCTGCGCTGCGACGTATGCCGATCCGCCGATGCTCGCGACGCCGACGACCTTGCCCTTCAGGTCCGCCGGCGACTTGTAGTCGGACTTCGCGAGGAACTGCCAGGGCGTCACCGGCACGAAGAGCGTGATCGCCTCCATGTCGGATCCGCCGATGACGCCGCTCATCGTCTCGGTGCCGCCGAAGTTGCCGAACTGCGTCTGGCCCGACACGAGCGCCGCGGCCGACGCCGTGCCGCCGTCGATGAGCTGGAGATCGACGTCGAGCCCGTGCTTTGCGAAGAGACCGAGCTCCTGGGCCATGAAGGGCGCGAGGTTCGCGGGCGTCACGTTGCCGTACGAGGACTTGATCGAGATCGGCGATGCCTTCGCCGTCGCGGTCGTCGTCGCGGCCGCCGCGCTGGACTGACCGGCGTTCTGGTTCGCCGACCCACCACACGCGCTCACCACGAACAACGCCGCCGCGCCTAGTGCGAGGACACGATGCGACAGCATCCAGTACCTCCCCACGGCTCCCGGTCCCACGGGGCGCTAGTGGTGAATTGTTATACCATTCGCCGCCCGTTACGCAGGCGCGCGCGCCCGCGCGCGTAGTCTTCGCAGCATGCCGGGGACGACACGGCCGAGGGCCACCTGCGCGAATTGCGGCGCGGCCGTCCGGGCGAAGGACCGCTTCTGCGCGTCGTGCGGCACTCCGATCGCCGCGGCGCAAGCTGCACCGCGACCGGCGGAGCCGGCGAGCGCATCGCTGCAGGTGAGCGCGCCGCTCGATGCGCTCGCCGAGCAGCGGAAGGTCGTGACGATCCTCTTCGCGGATCTGTCGGGCTCGACGCCGCTCGCCGAGAAGCTCGATCCCGAAGAGCTGCGCGCGATCCTCGGGTCGTACTTCGCCGCGCTCGCGCGCCAGATCCACCGGTACGAAGGCACGATCGACAAGTACATCGGGGACGCCGTGATGGCGGTATTCGGCGCGCCGCTCTCGCACGAGGACGACGCCGAACGCGCGATCCGGGCGGCGCTCGCGATGCAGGCGTCGATCGTGCGCCTCAACGACGACCTCGACCGGCGGTACGGAGTGCGGCTCGCGCTACGCATCGGCGTGAACACGGGCGAGGTCGTCGCGGGCATGCTCGCGGGCGACGTGCAGCGCGCGTACACGGTCGTCGGCGACGCCGTGAACACCGCCCAGCGGCTCGAGTCCGCGGCGCCGCTCGGGAGCGTGCTCGTGAGCGAGACGACGCGCCGCCTCGCGCTCCATCACTTCGCGTTCGAGCGGCGCGAGCCCGTCGTGCTGAAGGGAAAGAGCGAGCCGGTCACCACGTACCGCGTCGTGTCCGAGATCGAAGCGACGCTCGAGCCGGAGGCCACACCGTTCGTCGGGCGCGAAAGCGAGCTCGCGTGGCTCGCGGACGCGATGCGCGACGTCGATGCGGGACGGGGGCGGATCCTCGCGCTCGTCGGAGAGCCGGGGATCGGGAAGTCGCGCCTCCTCACGGAGTTCCGCGCGAGCCTGCCTCCGAATGTCGACCGCATGCTCGCGCGATGCGCCTCGTACGAGACGAACACGCCGTACGCGCTCATCGCCGACGCGATCCGCGGTGTGTTCGCGATCCACGCCGCGGACGACGAGGCAGCGGCGCGAAAGGCGCTCGGCGAGGGGATGCGCCGCTACGGCAGGGAAGCCGACGAGATCACGACCGCCGTCGTCCTCGAGGTGCTCGGCTTCGCGCAGCGATCCGATCTCGATCCGCAGCGGAAGCGCGCGCTCCTCGTGGCGTTCCTGCGCGGTCTCCTCGCGCTCTCGACCGTGCGCACGCCGGTCGTGATCGCGCTCGAGGATCTGCACTGGGTAGACGAGACGAGCGTGCAGGTGCTCCGCGAGCTCGTGCGCGACATCCCGTCGCTCCGCTGCCTCGTCGTCACGACGAGCCGGCCCGGCTGGGAGCCACCGTGGCCGTCCGAGCGGCGACTGCTCGACGCGTTCGACGACGCGACGTCGCGCACGCTCATGGAGGCGATGATCGACGCGCCCGTCGACGCGGCGCTCTCGGACGCCGTGCTCGGACGAACGGGTGGCAACCCGTTCTTCATCGAGGAGGTGCTGCGCGAGCTCCGTGATGGCGGCGCGCTCGCCGAGCGCGACGGGCGGGTCGTGTCCACGGGCCCCGGCACCGACCGCCTGCCGACGACCGTGCAGGAGGTCCTCGAGGCGCGCCTCGACCGCTTGCCCGATGCCGCACGGCAGGTGGCGCGTCCGGCGTCGGTCATCGGGCGAACGTTCTGGTACCGCGTCCTCTCGGCGGTGGCGCCGGACGCGCCGATCGCCGACGGGCTCGAGCGGCTCGAGCTCGACGCCTTCGTCGTACAGCGCGCGATGTTCCCCGAGCTCACGTACGCCTTCCGGCAGGCGCTCATCCGCGACGTCGTGTATCAGACGCAGCTGCAGAGCGTCCGCCGGCGCACACACGCGCTCGTCGCCGAGGCGATGGAGCGCCTGTATCCGGACCGCCTCGACGAGTTCGTCGACCTCATCGCGTTCCACTACGGCCGCGCCGACGACGCGGTGCGCGCGCTGCCGTGGCTCGTACGGGCCGCGGACCGCGCGCGCCGGCTCTTCGCGAACGACGAGGCGATCGCGCTGTACGCGTCGGCCCTCGGCCACGCGACGCAGGACGACGGCCCGCTCGGGCGTACGTCGATCCTCGAGCGGATCGGCGAGGTCCGCGTCGCGACCGGACGCTACGACGACGCGATCGAGGTGTTCGGCGACGCGCTCGCGCGCGCGCGGGAGCCGCGAACGATCGCACGGATCCGGCGCGGGTCCGCGACGGCACTCCGGATGAAGGGCGACAACGGCGCGGCGCTCGCCGAACTCGAGCTCGGCATGGCCGCGCTCGGCGGCCGCGAGGAGCCCGAAACGGTGCGCCTCGAGATCGAGATGGGCCAGCTCCACTGGCGGCGCGGCGAATACGACGCCGCACGAACGGCGCTCCGCCACGCGATGGCGACCGCGGAGCGACTCGCGGAGGGGGATCTCGTCGCCGAAGCCTCAAAGCACCTCGGAAACGTGGAGAACCTCGCCGGCGCGCGCGACGACGCGGAGCGGGCGTACCGGCGCAGCCTCGCGCTCTATGAGCGCGCGAACGACGTGCGCGGCATCGCGGATGTCCACAGCAATCTCGGCTCGCTCTACCGGCGCATGGGGCGATTCGACGAGGCGATCGCGGAACACCAGCAGAGCCTCCAGGCACGCGAGAAGATGGGCGATCCGTGGGCCGTCGGGACGTGCCACAACAACATCGCCGAGGTCCTGCACACGCGCGGCGATCACGCGGGCGCGATCCCCGAATACGAGCGGGCGATCTCGATCTGGGAGCCGATCGGGTACGTCGCCGGCGTGGCGCTCGCGCTCGTCGGGCTCGGCGCGAGCCGTACTGACGCCGGCGATCCCGCCAGCGGGAAGCGCGATCTCGAGGACGCTCTGGCGCGCTACGCGTCGCTCGGAAGCACGACGTACCTGCCCGACCTGCACCGCGCCCTCGCGTCCGCCGAGCTCGCGCTCGGCTCGGTCGCCGCGGCCGAGGCGAACGCGGCGCGCGCGCTCGAATACGCCGAGCGCTCCGGAGCGCGCCACCAGGTCGCGATGACGAAGCGCGTGCTCGGACTCATCGCTGCACGTCGCGGCGACCGCGCCGCAGCGCGGGCACTGCTCGAGGCGAGCCGCGACACGTTGATGGAGCTGCGCGAGGATGCCGAGCTCGAGCGCACCGAGCACGCGCTCAGCGCGGTCAGTGGATCGTGATGCTCCCGCCGCTCACCGGACCGGACACGCTGTACAGCGGGGCGTTGAACGAGGACGTGGCGTCCCAGATCCGGATCTCGAACGTGTCGGGCACGAGGTCTTGCGCCGTGACGCGGAACGAGTAGCCGCTCACGCCGTTCACCGTCCCCGTGCCCTCGTACGTGGCGCGCTTCCCGCCCGTCACGCTGTCGATGACCATCCAGCTGAACGTGGAGGCGCGGAACGTCATGTTGCTGTCCTTGAGCTGGACGAGGACGCTGCCGGTCGGGATCGTCGAGCCGCTCTGGTACTTCACGTTGAAGCCGAAGTTCACCTTCTTGCCGCTCGCGAAGCCTGCCGACGTGCTCGTCGTCGCGACGTACCCGCCGCCGGTCGTGAACACGCTCGTGTCGTAGACGGCAAGCAGCGCGGTCGACGTCGTCCCCGCGAAGTACACGTTGTCGAGCGCCGCGTCGACGCTGTACACGCCGGGAGCGAGGTTGACCGTCGCGGTCGCGAGACCGGATGCGCTCGGGTGGACCGACGCCGTCGCGACGATCGTGCTCGCGTCGGATCGCACGGTGAACGTCACGGTGCCGCGCGTAAGGTCGCCGGCGGCGTTGTCGATCTCCTGGGCGATCTGCGCCGTCAGCGTCACCGCGCCCGTCGCCTGCGGCGGCAGTGTGAGCGACGTGAAGCTCGCGTTCTCCGGCACGACGGTGACGTCGATGCTCGCCGGCTGCGCCGCGAGGTGACCCTCGTCGCCACCGAAGGTGAGCGTGGCGTGATACGTGCCGGCACCGAGGCCGCCGAAGTCGAGCGTGTCGAAGATCACGCGCCCGTATCCGTCCGTGAGCAGCCCGACGGCACGACCGTCGGAGAGCGTGATGACGACGGGCCGGCCGACGAGCGTCCCGCTCGCGGAATCGAGCGTCGCGACGACGAGCGGATCGGAGTACTGCACCGTGAGCGGCGCGACGGGCACGAACGACGAAGCGGCCTTCGTGACCAGGACGTCCTGGCTCGCGCCGGACGCGAGGTCGCTCGCGTCCTCGGCGAAGCTCGCTTCGATCTGGTATGGCGCGGCGCTCGGGTAGACGCCGACCCGGAGCGAGGTCGACGCCGTCCCCGTGGCGTCGGTGGTCGCCTTCGCGCGGGCGCCCTCGAGCTTGAACGAGATCGTCTTGCCCGCGACGGGCAGGCCGTCCGCCGTCGTGAGCTTCGCGCTCACGGCGAGCAGATCGCCGTACAGCGCCGACGACGGCGCGGTGAGCGCGAGCGACGTGGTCGTCTTCGGCGCCGTCGCGGTCGCGGTGTCCGTCGTGATCGAGAGGAGGTTGCCCTGCCCGGTGCGGTACGACACGAGCCCGTTGCCGCCGATCGCCTGGATGAGCACGCGCACGTCTGATGGAGACGCGCCGGTGCCCGACGTCTCGATGTCGCCGGTGAAGTGCGCGAAGAACCCGCCGTTGCCGCCGACCGTGTGCGGGCCGGCGCTCAGCACGATCGAGCGGAAGTGGCCGTAGAGCGAGCTCGTGCCCGGTACGGCCGTGTACGTGGCGAGGATGCTGTCGATGCCGACGCTCGAGAGCGCGCCCGCGGTGACGTCGACGTGCACCTGCGTGCCGACGGCGGTGAGCGTCACGCCGTACAGGACCGGCGCGCCCGCGTCCGCGGCCGCGCCGATCAGGCTCGAGTACACGACGCGCACCGTCTCGTTGTCGAAGCGCCGCGCCGTGCCGGTGCCGAGGAGACCCGACGGTCCCTGCGAGGACACGTACTGCATCGGCAGCGCGACGAGCGTCGCGCTGTCGAAGTTGTTCAGCGCGAACGGCAGCACGGGAGCGCGAACGCTCGAAACGTACTCGGGCTGCACGCCGCGCACCTCGGTCGTCGCGACGTCGACGCGCGGCCGGAACGGCGCGACGTCCGCGTAATCGCCCGAGAGGAGGACCGCCCCGCGCGCCGCGTAGCCGCTCGCGGCGACGCCGGTGACGACGCGCGGCAGGATCGGCTGCCCCGGCGTGGTGCTCACGTCCGGAGCCGACGTCGGGCTCGTCTTCGCGTCGAAGTAGGAGACGGTCTCGGTGCCGCCGCCGACGACGGCGAGCGCGTCATCGTGGCGCGTCAGCGTGTAGGTCGGGGTGAGGTCGTACGTCGCGAGGCCCGCCGTCCGCGTCGACGGCGTCGGCGTGACGGTGCCGGCGGCCGCACGCGCGAGCCGCCCGCTCGGGAGATCGACGCCGAAGAACGGGAGGCCGTAGAGCGTGAGCTCGCCGAGCGCCTTCTCGTCGATCCCGCGGAGCGCGGCGAGCTCGGAGACGTAGTCGCGCTTCGCGTTCGACAGCGCAAGGCCCGTCGGGACCGCTCCGGTCCCGTACCGCAGCTCGGTGAGCAGCAGCTGGCTCAGGTGGCCGGTGTACTTCGGCGTGAACGTGTCGTGATAGCCGTAGCCGGTGCTGCCGACGAGCGTCGCGCCCTGCGCGAGGAGCGCCTCGGGGAAGCTCACGGGCTGCGTCACGCCCGTGATCGCGTCCGCGTCCTGGATGTTGTAGCCGACGTGGCAGCCGCTCGAGAGCACGAAGGTGCCTGCGAAGCGTCCGTCCGTCACGTTCGCGATCTCGCTCGAGAGCAGTCGCGTCGTGCTGTCCGCGGCGAGCATGCGGTTCGCCGAGAAGTGCGCGTTCCAGTCGATGATCCCGTACCGCTGCGTCCCGAACAGCTGCGCGCGCAGGCTGTCCGCGGTCCACGCGGTCAGGTCGAGCGGCCCGAGGCCGGGCGCCTCGATGAGCTCATGTCCCGTCGTCGACACGCCGCTCGCGTTCAGCTGCGACTTCGCGTCGTTCGCGACGTAGGACAGGAAGTCGTAGCCGGTCACGAGTCCGCTCGACGGTCGCACGCTGCCGCCCGCCGCGGTGTACGCGTCGAGCGCCTTCAGGATGTCCGCGGCCGACTCGACGAGGACGCCCACGCTCGTCCCCCGATCCGGGAGATAGAGGTCGTGGTCGTAGCGCGAGATCGGGTCGAAGCTCGCGTAGAAGTCGTACGACTCGAAGTAGCCCTCGGCGAGCGACGCCTTGCTGGCGCTGTCGTCGAGGACCGGCGGCGAGAAGCTCCGCTCGTTGCCGAGGCCGGCCTGGTCCGGCACGAGGTGCGCCGGGATCACGAGGTCGCCGCCGAGGATGACGACGTACGCGAGCGGTGATGGCGACGGGCCGCGGAACTTCGCGATGAGGTCGTGGATCGAGTCCGCGACGATGTTCGCGGCCGGCGCGCACGTGCGCGCGGTGTCCCAGATCGCGTAGTTCGCGTTGATCCCCGCGTCGTTGTAGAGGTCCACGACCGCGGCGTTCCCGACACTGGTGGCGAACGCGTTCACACGCGAGAGGTAGTCGGTGCCCGCCGCCGTGAGCGCCCCGGTCGCGTCGCGGAGCCCCGGGAGGCGACCGGTGTGCGTCACGAAGAGCGTCCGCACGCCCGGCGTGCCCGTCGTCGTCGGCGCGGTCTTCGAGAGCGTCACGTTCGTGCAGTCGCTCGGGATCACGCGTGCCGAGAGCTGGAAGTCGTGGTCGGCGTCGACCGTCGCGTTCGGGATCGCCGCCGGCCGCACGCGCAGGTAGAAGTTGCCGGTGTTGTCCCAGGTGTGGCGCGCGATGAGCTCGGGCGACGTGCCCGCGTGCGCGGACACGCCGAGCAGGCCGCGGATCTGGACCGACGAGTACCCGTCGGCCGACAGCTCGTCGGGGGAGAGCTCATCCGGAGACAGCTCGTCCGGCGAGAGCTCGTCGGGAGACAGCTCGTCCGGAGACAGCTCGTCGGGTGAGAGCTCGTCCGGCGAGAGCTCGTCGGGCGAGAGCTCATCCGGAGACAGCTCGTCCGGCGACAGCTCGTCGGGCGAGAGCTCATCCGGAGACAGCTCGTCCGGCGAGAGCTCGTCCGGCGAGAGCTCGTCGGGAGACATGGCCGCCGTGAGCCGGTTCACGTCCTGGAGCGATCCGGTGAGCGTCGCCTTGAAGAGCGCGAGGAGGTCCTTGTACATCGCGAGCGAGTAGTCCGCGGGAAGGTTCCGGAGGTTCGCCACGAGCCGCTCGCCCGGCTTGATCGCGATCTTGAACCAGTTCGACTGCCCCTGCTTGAAGAGGCGGTCGTCGATGACCAGCGCTCCGAAGGCGTCGGTCGTCACGATGTGCAGCGGATCCGCGGTGAGGTCGTACGCGGTGAGCCAGGTGTGATTGCGAAGGTTGCGGATCGTCGACGGCGTGCCGAGCGTGAGGCCACCGACCACATTCGTGGATCCGTCCGCACTGCATGACACGTTCGTCGTCTGCGAGACGTCACCGTTGAAGGTCGTGACCTGCCCCGTGAACACGAACCGGTACTGCGCGCCGGCCGCGAGCCCGATCACCGTGAACGTGCCGTCGCTCGCCGCATAGACCGGCGACGGCGGCGCGAGGAGCGTCGACCCGCTGTAGACATCGACGCGCGCGTTCGCGAGGACATACGTCCGTGGCGTGCCGTTGTTGTTGAACGTGCATTGCGCAGTGCCGCTCACGCTCGTCATCGGTACGAGCGTCGCCTCGACGTTCACGGCGTTGCCGGCGGCGCCGAGGAACCAGCACGGATTCTGGACGCCCGAGGAGCACGGTCCGAGCGTCGTCGCGCCCGCAGCGGGGTCGCCGCTCACGAACGTCACGACGTCACCCGCGAGTCCGGTGGGGAACCAGCGGATCCCGTTCGTCGCGTCGATACCGAGGATGTCGCCGGCACGGACGGGGATGCTCGCGGCGTAGGTGTTGAGACCGGCCGTCACGGTCTCGACAGGGGTCTCCGCGACGGTGAGGAACGCGTTCGTGCCCGTCTGGCGGAAGATGCGCAGCCGCACGGTGCAGCCGGGACAGGTGTCCGTCGGGCCCTGGACCGCCCACGACGTGATCGTCGCGTCCAGCGGCGCGGCATAGGTGCGCGTCTTCGCGTCGGTCGAGCCTTGGAACAGCGTGCAGTTCGTGCAGTCGTTTCCCGCGGGCGGGTTCGGCTGCGGCGGCGCGAGCGCGCCGATCGTGATCGTCGGTACGAGCGTCGCGGCCACGTTCACGAGGTTCCCCGGCGCGCCGGTGAACCAGCAGTTCGGCACGGACGGAGTTCCGCATTGCGTGGTCAGCGAGCCTGGGGCCGGATCGCCGTCGACGAAGTACACCGCGTCGCCGCTCAGCCCGCTCGCGTACCAGCGGATCCCGTTCGTCGCCTCGATCCCGAGGACGTCGCCGGCGTTCACGCTGATGTTCGCCGTATACGTGTTGAGGCCCGTGCCGACGACCTCGACCGGTGTCTCGGCCACGGTGAGGAAGACGCCCGGGTCGCCCTCGCGGAAGATGCGCAGGCGGACCGTGCAGAGCGGGCACGTGTCGCTCGGGCCCTGGACGCTCCACGACGTGATCGTCCCGACCACCGGAGCGCGATATGTCGGCGAGGCGGAGTCGGTCTGACCCTGGAAGAGGGTGCAGCTCGTGCACCCGCTACCCGCCGGCGGGTTCGGCTGCGCCGGCGCGACGTGACCGAGCGCGATCGGGGTGGTAGACGGCGAGAAGCCCGGCGTTGGCGACGACGATCCGGTCGAGATGACCGCGCTCGTGGTCGAGCTCGTCCCGCTCGATGCGGCGAATGCAGCGGCGGGCACCTGCGCCGCGACAGTCGCGGCGACGACGAGCGCCACGAACGGCGCTCGCAGCCGCATAGCAAGACTCCCTCGTCCTCTTCCCACGTCCCCGCCTCTCGCGCGCGGGCAAGCGCCCGCGCGCCGGTAGACCGCGGACTATACGCGTGCGGACTGAGGAGACGTCAATAGATGCGGTGCGCGGACGGTGGTGTCTGAGACCGTTGGGCGACCGAATTGGTACGCGCGTATCTCGTCTGGCAGGAAAAGGCCGCGGCGGTCACCCGCCGCGGCCTCATTCACCGACGGTGGAACGGGTCAGCGGCCCTTGGGCCGTTCTCCCTTGCCGACGAGCCAGCCCCACTTCTCGAGCGCCTTGCGCTTCGTCTCGGGCGTCGGAAGCTGTGAGCGCGGGAACTTGTCGCGCCACTCCCACGGCCGGGTCGCGTCGATGACGGCGCGCGATGACAGGCCCTTGCGGTCGGGGTGGATGCGCGGGTCGAGCGGTCCCGACCACATGCGCGGGATGATGTCGATCGACTCCGACGGGTCGGATCGCGTCGACATCGCCCACACGACCTCCTCGAGGTCCATCACGTCGATGTCCTCGTCGACGACGATCGTGTAGCGACCGAGGTACGCGCCGGTGTGGACCGTCGCGGCGGCGTGACCGACCTGCCGCGCGTGGCCCGCGTACTTCTGCTCGATCGAGATCGCGTTGAAGAGCCGCGAGCCCCCGACCTCGTGGCACCACACGCCGGTGATGCCGGGGATCGACGCTGCCTCGAGGTCTCCCCGCAGCCGCGCGGAGCGCATGAAAGCGCGGTAGAACGACTGCTCGTCCGGCGGCACATTCGGCGGAGAGGCGAGGATGATCGGGTCGTTGCGGTGGTACACCGCGTGGACGCGCATGACCGGTTCCTCGCGCTCCCCCGAGGCGTAATAGCCGGTCCACTCGCCGAACGGACCCTCGACCATCTTGTCGTTCGCGTCCGCGAAGCCCTCGATGACGATCTCCGCGTCCGCGGGGATCGGAAGGCCCGTGATCGGACCCTTCACGACGCGGTACGGGTTGCCGCGGACGCCGCCAGCCCAGTCGTACTCGGTGATGCCGTACGGCACCTCGGTGCACGCGGCGTAGAAGAGCAGCGGGTCGCCGCCCGGCACGAACGCGACGGGCATCTTCTCGCCGCGCGCGAACCACTTGTCACGGTGCTGCCGGCCGTGCTTGCCGGGCGAGATGTAGAAGCCGAGCGTGTTCTTGTTCTGGACCATGACGCGGTACGTCCCGAGGTTCACCCATCCGTCGTCGGGGTCCTTCGTGATGTCGAAGCTGCCGGTGCCGAGGTAGCGGCCGCCGTCGAACTCGTGCCACTTCGGGGTGGGGAATTTGAGCAGGTCGATGTCGTTGCCGCGCATGACGTTCTCGAAGACCGGGCCATCCTTCACGGTCTCGGCCGGGATCGGCGTGATGCCCTTGCGGACCCGCTCCTGCCACAGGCGGACGAGCTCGTGCGGCGATGCGTCGACCGGAAGCCCGAGCGTGATCGCGACGCGCTTGAACGACCCCATGCCGTTCACAAGCACACGCCAGCCCTTGGCGTGACCCTGGATCTCGTCGAAGAGAGTCGCCTTCGAAGGACGGGTGCGGCCGAGGAGCTCGGTCGCCATCCCGATGTCCTCCTCAGTGTTCGCGCCGGTGACGGTCTGGAGCTCGCCGATCTCGTCCACCTTGCGCAGCCACTCGCGGAGGTCGGTCGGTGTCTTGACGGAGGTTCCGATCGTCGTTGCCATGCTCGGCCCCCTTGGTGATGTTCGGCTGGAATGTACGCGGATGCGGGCGTTGTGCCCCGCCGGAATGTTAATACCATTGGACCTCTGGGAGACGGGGGTCACACTGCCGCGATGAAGCTCGAGGCCCGGGACGTCGTCATCCATCACCGCCGACAGCGGTACGGCGACATGCTGCTCGCCGTCGACGGCGTCTCGCTCGAGATCGGCGAGGGCGAGTTCGTCGCGATCGTCGGTCCGTCCGGCTGCGGCAAGACGACCTTCCTGAACGCCATCGACGGGCTCATCCCGATCACGAGCGGGGCGCTCGCGCTCGACGGCCGTACGATCGCGGGCCCGGGACACGACCGGGCGCTCGTGTTCCAGCAGCCGAGCCTCCTGCCATGGCGGACCGTCATGGGGAACGTCGCGTACGGGCTCGAGCTCCAGGGCGTCGCGAAGCCCGAGGCGCGTGAGCGCGCACATCGGTACGTCGAGCTCGTCGGACTGCACGGGTTCGAGGAATCGTTCCCCCTCGAGCTCTCGGGCGGCATGCAGCAGCGCGTGAACCTCGCGCGCGCTCTCGCCGTCGACCCCGAGGTCCTCCTCCTCGACGAGCCGTTCGCCGCGCTCGACGCGCAGACGCGCGAGACGATGCAGCACGAGCTCCTGCGCGTCTGGAACGAGACGCGCAAGACCGCCGTCTTCATCACGCACGACATCGTCGAAGCGGTCTACCTCGCCGACCGCGTCATCGTGTTCACCGGCCGCCCCGGCCGCGTGAAAGAGGTCGTGCGTGTCGATCTCCCGCGGCCGCGCGATCTGCGCATCAAGCTCGATCCGCGCTTCCTCGCGTTCCAGACGCGCATCTGGGAGAGCATCCGCGAGGAGGCGGTCAGCGACACGCTGGCCGAGAGCGCGTAGGTGGCGAGCACTGACGTGACGCGCCCGCTCGCGCAGCCGAGCAGCTCGTCGATCGTTCTGACGAAGCTGCCGAAGCAGAACTGGTATCGGCGGCACGAGCCCGCCGTCATCGGGACGATCGCGGTGATCGCGTTCCTCGTCGTGTGGCAGCTCGTCGCGAACGCGCGCATCTGGTCGGCGCTCTTCCTGCCCGGTCCGAGCGACATCGTCCAGGCCTTCAGGGAGATCTGGCAGGGCGGCGAGCTCGGCATCGACGTCGCGACGTCGGCGCAGGAATTCGTCATCGGCTACATCCTCGCCGCCATCGTCGGGATCCCGCTCGGCATGATCCTCGGCTGGTACCCGCGCGCACGGTGGGCGCTCGATCCGTTCGTGACGTTCCTCTACGCGACGCCGCGCATCGTGTTGCTGCCGCTCTTCATCATCTGGTTCACGATCGGCATCCAGTCGAAGATCGCCGTCATCTTCCTCGGCGCGTTCTTCGCCGTGCTCATCAACACGACGGCCGGCGTGCGCAACCTCGATTCGCAGCTCATCCGTGTCGCCCGATCGCTCGGCGGTAACGATCTGCAGATCTTCCGCACCATCGCGCTTCCCGGTTCGGTGCCGTTCATCCTCACCGGCCTTCGCCTCGGCCTCGGCCACGCGCTCATCGGCGTGGTCGTCGGCGAGTACGTCGCCGCGCAGCACGGCGTCGGGAAGGCGATGATGATCGCCGGGCAGACGTTCCAGAGCGGTCAGGTGTTCGCGTACCTCATGATCATCGCGACCGCCGGGCTCGCGATGACGCTCCTCCTTCAGCGACTCGAACGCCACTTCGACGCGTGGCGTCCACAGCGGTAGCGGCCGCGTGACCGAGACCGCGGATCGCTACGACGTCGCGCGGCAGGTGCTCTCGCGCATCGCGCACGCCGTCGCGATCGTCGGCGCCGCGTCCGGTGACGAGCGCTCGTGTGGCACCGGGACGACGATGTACGTCTCGCACGCGCCGGCCATGATCGCGATCGCCGAGCACACCGGATCGCGAACGACGCGGCTCATTCGCGACAGCGGCGAGTTCAGCGTCTCGCTGCTCCACGACTCGCAGCAGGATCTCGCCGCCGCCGCGGGGAAGTCGGCCGAGGGGCTCGACAAGTTCAAGACGCTGAAGATCGCGACGATCGATCCGCCGGCCGGATTCCACGCACCCGGCGTCGCCGACAGCATCGCCGTCCTCTGGTGCCGCGTCGCGAACACGATCGAGACGGGCGACCATCTGCTGTTCGTCGGCGCCGTCGCCGCGCACCGGGTGAACGCGCGTCGGTGGGATCCGCTCCTGCGCTACGCGCGGCGCTACATGCGCATCGGGCACTGGACGAGCGACGAGGCGCCCGAGGGCTACCCGACGTGAGCGAGGCGGACCTGCGGCGCGAGTGCGCGATCGCGACGCGTGTCCTCGCGGTCGCCGGGCTCTTCGACATGCACGGCCACATCTCGATCCGCGACGGCGACACCATCTACATCTGCGATCGCGGCGCGAGCCGGCTCACCGTCGGGACCGATCTCATCGCGTCGGTGCGCGTCTCCGACGGGAAGCGCCTCTCCGACGCGCTGCCGCCGTCAGAGACCGCGATCCATCTCGCCGCATACCGTGCGAAGCCCGACGCACGCAGCGTCGCGCACTACCACCCGCTGTACGCGACCGCGTTCGCGGTCGCGGGGAAGACGCTCGAGCCCGCGTCGAACGCGGGCGCGTTCTTCGGTGGGGCGATCCCCGTGCACGACAACCCGGAGCTGATCCGTACCGACGAGCTCGGCGTCCCCGTCGCGCGCGACATGGGCGGCGCGAGCGCGGTGCTCCTTCGCGGACACGGGGCGGTCGTCGTCGGAGCCGACGTCCCCGAGTGCGTGACGGCGGCGCTCTACCTCGAGGAGAGCGCGCAGCGGAATTACCTCGCCGCGACGCTCGGCGGCATCAAGCCCTACACGAAGGACGAGATCCGCCGCGTGCGAGAGATGCTCGCGAGCCGGTTCGTCATCGACAAGA
>DATDNP010000165.1:0-8220 GCA_036518215.1 Candidatus Limnocylindria bacterium | reverse complement strand
CACGACGTTCCTGTTCTTCCTCGCTGGCGGCCTGCTCGCGATGGCGATCCGCACGCAGCTCGCGACGCCAGACGGCACGCTCCTGACGGCGCAGCAGTACAACGAGGCGTTCACGATGCACGGGACGACGATGATCTTCCTGTTCGTCGTGCCGGTGTGGACCGGCTTCGCGAACTACATCATCCCGCTGCAGATCGGCGCGCGTGACATGGCGTTCCCGCGCCTGAACGCGCTGTCCTACTGGCTGCTCGTCGCGGGCGCCGCGATCATCTACTCGAGCTTCATCTCGGGCCCGCCGGCCGCGGGCTGGACGAGCTACGTGCCGCTCTCGACGGCGCAGTACTCGCCGGGTCACGGTGTCGATCTGTGGATCCTCGGCCTGACCGTGCTCGGCTTCTCGTCGATCTTCGGCGCGCTGAACATGATCGTCACGATCTTCGCGCTGCGATGCCCGGGGCTCACGTTCCATCGCCTCTCGCTCTTCGGCTGGAGCGTCCTCGTCACGAGCTTCCTGCTCGTGCTCGCGATGCCGTTCCTCACGGTCGCGGGCGTCCTGCTCCTCTTCGACCGCCTCGCGGGGACGAACTTCTTCGCGGTCTCAGAGGGCGCCGACCCGCTCCTGTGGCAGTACCTCTTCTGGTTCTTCGGGCACCCCGAGGTCTACATCATGATCCTGCCCGGCTTCGGGGTCGTCTCCGAGGTCCTGCCGGTGTTCTCGCGGAAGCCGATCTTCGGCTACAAGATGATCGCGTACTCCTCGTGCGCGATCGGCTTCCTGTCGTTCGGCGTCTTCGTCCACCACATGTTCGTCGCCGGCATCGACCCCGCGCTGCAGGTGTTCTTCATGTCGTCGACGATGCTCATCGCCGTGCCGACCGGCGTGAAGATCTTCTCGTGGCTCGGGACGATCTGGGGCGGCTCGCTCCGGTACAAGACCGCGATGCTCTTCACGCTCGGCTTCATCGCGGTCTTCACGATCGGCGGGATCTCGGGCGTGTTCCTCGGATCCGTGCCGGTCGACATCCAGCTCTCCGACACCTACTACGTGATCGCCCACATCCACTACGTCCTCGTCGGCGGCGCACTCTTCACGTTCTTCGCCGCGGCGTACTACTGGATCCCGAAGATGAGCGGCCGGCTCCTGTCCGAGAAGCTCGGCATGCTCCACTTCTTCCTGTTCTTCGTCGGCTTCAACCTCGCCTTCTATCCGATGCACCAGCTCGGCCTCGAAGGCATGCCGCGCCGCACCTACCACTACCCGCAGTCGCCGGAGTGGGGTCTTCTGAACCTCATCTCGACGGTCGGCGTCTACATCATCGCGCTCGCGGTGCTCGTGTTCGTGTGGAACGTGGTCTCGAACGTGTACCTCAAGGGCGGCAAGATCGCGGACGACGATCCGTGGGAGGGCGACACGCTCGAGTGGGCGACCTCGTCGCCGCCGCCGGCCTACAACTTCGCGCGGATCCCCGTGGTCCACAGCGCGCGTCCGCTGAAGGAAGATCTCGGCACCGTCGCGCACTAGTTCTTCGCGCTCGCTTCGGCCTGCCTTCGGCGGCCTGCAGCTCGCCGCCTCGCCTCGCTTCGCTCGCTGGCGGTCTTCCCTCCTCGCGAATGAATCGCTCGTCGGTCAGCCTTAGTCTCATCACGTGACCACCTCGGCGCGGTTCCGCTGGCTCGTCTACATCACGCTCCTCCTCTCCTTCCTCGTCGTCGTGTGGGGCGGCGTCGTCCGCGTCACCGGCTCGGGGCTCGGTTGCCCGGACTGGCCGACGTGCCACGGGCAGTTCCTGCCGAGCCTCGACACCGCGACGCGGATCGAGTGGTTCCACCGCTTCCTCGGCACCGCCGGGGGGATCTCGCTCGCGGCGCTCGGCATCACGACGCTCGTCGCGTACCGGAAGCAGCCGCGGATCCTCTGGCTCGTCGTCGCGGCGGGCGTCCTCTACATCGTCCAGGCCGTCCTCGGCGCGGTCGTCGTGCTCCTCGAGCTTCCCGACACGTGGGTCACGGCGCACCTCGCGAACGCCGAGCTCGTCCTCGCGGTGCTCACCGTGCTCGCCGTAGGCGTGCGCTGGCCGTCGTCGCTCGTCGGCGCTCGCGCGTCGACGACGTGGACCTCGCTCCTCCTCGCCGCGGCCGTCGGCACCTACGTCCTGCTCCTCTCGGGCGCGTACGTCCGGGGCGATGGCGCCTCGATGGCGTGCACCACCTGGCCCTTCTGCGACAACGGGCCGTTCCCGCTCTTCGGCGCGCCGGCGGTCCACATGGCGCACCGCTGGATCGCGGGGATCGTCGGCGTCGTCGTGCTCCTCGCGTGTTGGCAGGGATGGCGTCACCGGCGCGAGTCCGAGGCGCTCGGCCCGCTCGCGATCGCGACGGGCGTCGTCTTCATCGCGCAGATCGTCGTCGGCGCGCTCAATCCGCTCACAGGGTTCTCGCCGTGGGCGCTCGGCGCGCATCCGGCGGTCGCGTCGCTCCTCTGGTGCTGCGTCGTCGCGATGACGGTCGTCGGCTGGCATCCGACCGTCCCGACCCGCGAGCTCGTGTCGGACCTCGTGACGCTCACGAAGCCCGCCATCACGTCGCTCCTCCTCCTCACCGCGATCGGCGGGATGTTCCTCGCGGAGCGCGGCGTGCCGCCGTTCGGTCTCCTCGTCGCGACGATCGTCGGCGGCGCGGCGGCGAGCGGTGGCGCATCGGCGCTCAATCACTACTTCGATCGCGACATCGACGAGCGGATGCGTCGGACGAAGCGCCGGCCGCTGCCGTCGCAGCGTGTCGCCGACGAGTGGGCGGTCGGCATCGGCGTCGGGCTCAACGTCGTCGCGTTCGCGGTGCTCGCGATCTGGGCGAACATCCTCGCCGCGGCGCTCGCGATCGCAGGGACGCTCTTCTACATCTTCATCTACACGCTCTGGCTCAAGCGCTCCACCGTGCAGAACATCGTGATCGGCGGTGCCGCCGGCGCGATCCCGCCGCTCGTCGGCTGGGCCGCGGTGACGGGCTCGCTCGACCTCGAGGCGTGGCTCCTGTTCGCCATCGTCTTCTTCTGGACGCCGGCGCACTTCTGGGCGCTCGCGCTCCTCATCCGCGACGACTACGCGCGGGCCGGCGTGCCGATGCTGCCGGTCGTGCGTGGCGACGAGGCGACGACCTGGGGCATCTTCACGTACGCCCTCAGCCTCGTGCCGCTCTCGATGCTGCTCTTCGTCGCGGGCGGACTCGGCCTGGTGTATCTCGGGGCGGCCCTCGCGCTCGGCGCGGTGTTCGTCGCATACGCGGTGCGTCTGCTGCGCGCCGCCGCCGCGCGGCGCCGCGCCGTCGCACGCGGCCTGTACCTCTACTCGCTCCTGTATCTCGCGCTGCTCTTCGTCGCGATCATGGTGGACACGTCCCTCAAGCTCTGACGGCGGTCCGATGGAGACGCTAGCGATCTTCCTCGCTGTCCTCACCGGCGGCATCTATGCCCGCGGCGTGCGGGTGATGAAGCGGCCGTGGACGTGGTGGCGGACGCTCGCGTTCTTCCTCGGGCTCGTGGCGATCGTGCTCGCGCTCGCGTCGGGCCTCGAGCTCATCGCGGGCGATCTCTTCAGCATCCACATGGTCCAGCACATGCTCCTCACGATCGTCGCCGCGCCGCTCCTCATGCTCGGCGCTCCGATCCGGCCGCTGCTCCGCGGTCTTCCGCGCGCGGTGCGCACGAGCGTCGTCCGCCCGCTTGCGGGCGCGCGCGTCCTGCGCGCGGCGCTTCACTTCCTGCGGCATCCGCTCGTCGCCGTCGCCATCTACGTCGGCGGCCTGTACCTGTGGCACTGGCCCGCGCTGTACGACGCGGCCGTCGAGAACGAGGCACTCCACACGCTCGAGCACGCGCACTTCTTCTTCGGCGCGCTCCTCTTCTGGAGCGTCGTCATCGACCCCGAGCCGTTCAAGGGGACGCTGCCGTACGCCGCGCGGATCGTGTACCTGCTCCTCGCGGGCGCCGCGCAGAACACGCTGCTTGGCGGTCTGCTGTCGTTCTCGTCGCGCGTCTTCTATCCGCTCTACGCGGATCGCGCGACGGCGCTCGGCGTCGACGCGCTCACCGACCAGCGCGTCGGAGGCGCGATCATGTGGGTGCCCGGCGACACGATCTTTCTCATCGCGGCCTCAGCATGCTTCTTCATGTGGCTCGAGACCGAGGAGCGCGAGCAGCGCAGGCGAGAGAGCGATAGTCTGGGGACATGATCCACAAGGTCGTTCCCGCCCTCTGCGCGCTTGCCCTCCTCGTCGCGGCGTGTGGCTCCTCGGCGCCGGAGACGCTGCCCTCCGACGTCCAGGTCACCGTCGATCTCAAGGATTCTCCGTACTCGGTCGTCGTATCGCCCGCGACGTTCAATGCCGGCACGATCAAGTTCGGCATACGGAACGTCGGCGCGATGGTGCACCAGTTCGACCTCATCAAGACCGATCTCGCGGCCGACAAGCTCCCGATCGACGGCGCGACCGCGAAGGCGAAGGAGGACGGCCTCGTGAAACAGGTCCTCAACATCCAGCCGGGCAAGGTCGCGACGGCGAGCGCCGATCTGCAGCCCGGGCACTACGTCATCATCTGCAACGTCGCCGGCCACTATCAGCTCGGGATGCACGCGGAGTTCACGGTCCAGTAGTCCAGTCGCCAAGCGACCGCTGACCTACACTCCCGCGATGCTCGCGCCGAGGCGTCTCGTCACCACGATCACGATCGCTCTGGCGGTCGCGTGCGGCGCCGCGGCGCCGGCCCCCTCCGCATCTCCGGCGGCCCGCGACATCGACATCGGCGCGGCCCCGCAGGGCATCGCGTTCGACTTCGGCTCGGTCTGGGTCGGGGCGAGCGACAAGGGCGAGGTCGAGCGGCTCGATCCGGCGAGCGGGACGATCCAGACGCGCATCAAGGTGGGGGACCCGGCGAAGCAATCGTCACGCGCCCGCGTCTACCACGGCGTCCCGGTCGCGGTCGCGTCGGGATTCGGCTCGATCTGGGCGACGGGCGCGGACGAGACGCTCACCCGCGTCGACCCGAAGACGCTGCGCATCGACAGCTTCCCGATCGGCATCACCGGCTCGGCCATCGCGGTGAGCGAGGACGCCGTCTGGGTCGCGTCATACGACGACGGCGCGCTCCTGCACTTCGATCCCGCGGCGGACCGCGTCGCGGCAGTCGTCCGCGATCTCGGCACGCTTCAGGAGATCGTCGCGGCGGCGGGGTCGGTATGGGCGACGAGTCGCAGCGGCCACGAGGTCGTGCGGTTCGACGCGAAGACGGGTGGCATCACGGCGCGCATTCCGGTCGAGCGCAACGTGCAGTCCCTCGCCATCGGTGGCGGCGCGCTGTGGGTGACGCGCGAGTCGCCGCGTGGCCTGCTTCGCATCGATCCGGCGACGAACGCGGTCACCGCCACGTACCCGGCGGAAGACGCGTGGGGCGTCGGCGCGGACATCGTGTTCGCCGACGATGGGCTGTGGCTCGGCAACGTCGCGCGCGTCGATCCGGCGAGCGGAAAGGTCCTCGCGCGCGCGACCGCGCCGCTCGGGGACGAGCAGATCGCCATGACGCTCGGTGGTGGATCGCTCTGGATCGTGGAGGCGACGAAGATCCGGCAGGTCCCTCTCGCGCTCGTGAAGTAGCGCTACGCGCGCTCGCGGCCGGCGGCGGCGCGGACGGCGACGACGACGTCATCGATGTCGGCGGGCGTCGCGAGGAAGCCGTCGACGCCGAGCTCCCGCGTGTCGCGGGCGGCCTCGGGATGCGTCGACATGAGGACGATGCGCGCCCGCGAGCGGTGACGGAGACAGCGCACGCGGTCCGCGATGCGAGCGCGGTCGTACGTGTGCGCGCCCGCATCAGTGAGGATCACGTCGCCGTCCCACTCGCGCGGCAACGCGTCCGGCGACGCGGCGAGCGTGACGGCGATGCCCGCATCCGTGAGCAGCTCGCCGAACAGTCGCAGCAGATCGTCGTCGTCTTCGATGACGGCAACGCGCAGACGCTCCCCGCTCCCCAACGGCGTTCTCCCCATGCCGCCGCACGCCCTTCCTCAGGCGCGGACAGCGTACTCGCGCACGCGCGCGTAGTGGAGAGGGGATCTCGTTACATCTCGTGTGGAAGCGTCATGACGACAAGCGAGCGCGACGCGCGTGACGAGCGCGATCCGCCTACTTCAGCGTGAGGAGCCACTGGACGATGTCGTGGATCTGCTCGTCCGACAGGTTCAGGTTCGGCATGAGCGTGCCGGGCTTCACGGCGGGCGGGTTGTGGATCCAGGTCGTGAGGTTCTGCTCGTTCACCGGAGAGAGGACGCCCGCGATCGGCGTCTTCTGGCTCGCGATGTGGGTGAGCTCGGGTCCGACCTTGCCCTGCGCGACCGTGCCCTGGACCGTGTGGCACCCCGTGCACGGGAGCGAGAGGAAGGTCTGCTTTCCCTTCGCGACGGCCGGATCGGTGCTGCGGTTCGCCTCGGCGAGCGCGCCCTTGATCCATGCGGCGTAGTCGTCGGGGCTCTGCGCGATGAGCGTGATGAGCATGTCCGCGTGGCCCTGCCCGCAGAACTCGAAACACTGGCCCTTGTAGGTCCCGGGCTGGTCGGCCTGGATCCAGAGGTCGGTGGGCCGCCCCGGCACGGCGTCCTTCTTACCGCCGATGTTCGGCACCCAGAAGGAGTGGATGACGTCCTTGGACGAGAGCTGCAGATGGATCTTCTGCCCGGCCGGGATGTGGAGCTCGGTGGCCCCCTGCAGGTACGTCCCGTCGTTCAGCTTGAACCGGTCCTCCTTCGGGTAGTTGAAGACCCACGTCCACTGCTGAGCCTGCACGTCGATCGTCATCGCCGCGCCGCTCGTGTCGTTCATGGTGGTCAGCTTCTGGAACGAGAGGACGGAGAAGCTGATGACCATGAGCGTCGGGACGACCGTCCAGAGGAGCTCGAGGAAGTTGTGTCCGTGGAACTGCTGCGCGATGTGGCCGGGGCGCTCACGGAAGCGAAGGCCGGCGTAGATGAGACCGCCGTCGACGATCGCAAGAACGATGACGGCGCAGATGAACATGATCCAGTAGACATCCGCGCTGGCCCGCGCCTGCGGACCAAGCGGATCGTTCGGCCACGGTCCCATGCGCGCCAAGACTAGGGCCTCATTTCGACACATGCCAATCCACCCCATATGCTTCGCGACGTGGCGGGACACCACGGGACGAGCGATACGACGAACGAGCACGAGATCCATCTCCCAGGGCCGAGCCTGTCGCCGCCGCTGCTCGGTCTAGGGGTGGCCATCCTCGCGTTCGGCGTCCTGTACGGGCTCCCGCTCATCATCGCCGGCTTCGCGATCTTCCTGATCGGCCTCGTCACCTGGCTCGTCGACGACGCTCGCGCGTACGCGAAGGCGCCCGACGAAGGCAGCCACCACTAGATGTCGACGAGGCTCGAAGAGCGGCCGGTCGTCCGCGGACGCCGCGAGCGTCCTCGGGACCGCCTTCCCGCGAACGACACCGGATATGACGCGCAGCCCGCGCGGTTCACCTCGGGCATGTGGGCCGTCATCCTCTTCGTCTCGAGCGAAACGATGTTCTTCGGCGCGCTCTTCACGTCGTACTTCTACCTGCGCGGCCGAATCCCCGAGTGGGAGCCGGTCTTCCAACGATGCATCGCGGCGGTGTGCGAGAAGCCGAACTTCGGCGTCGACCCGATCTTCGGGGTCGGCCTACCGACGATCAACACGGCCGAGCTGATCATCTCCAGCGTCACGATGCAATTCGCGGTGAACGCGATCAAGAAGGGCGACCGCCGGGCGCTCCGCAATTGGCTCATCCCGACGCTCATCCTCGGCGTCCTCTTCCTCGTCGGCCAGGGCTACGAGTACACGCGCCTTGGGTTCCTGCCGACGAACGGCGTGTTCGCGGCGGTGTTCTTCACGCTCACGGGATTCCACGGCGCGCACGTGACCGGCGGCGTCCTCATGAACTCGTACGTGTTCCTCCGCACGATGAAGGGGCAGTTCACGGCGAACCGCCATCTCGCGGTCGAGGCGGCGTCGATCTACTGGCACTTCGTCGACGTCGTCTGGATCGGCCTCTTCACGACGATCTACATCATCGGCTGACCTCCGCGGCCTGAGCCCGCGGGTCCCTCGGTCTCTGGCATCGGAGAACATCGCCCTGCGCGTGCCACCCGCGGCCCTGCGGCCGCGTGCTCTGTCAGTCGCGGG
>DATDNP010000164.1:0-40496 GCA_036518215.1 Candidatus Limnocylindria bacterium | reverse complement strand
CAGGCGCTCAAGGCGCTCGTGAAGGCCGCCGTCACACACAATCGCGCGAAGACGCGGGTGGCGAAGACGCGCGGCGGCGGTACGCGCTAGTTCGTACTCGTCCCAGAAGAGCCTATCCGCCGAGGATCGCCTGGACGCATCGCTGCGAGATCTGCGTCCGCGTCTGTTCGCTGAGCGCGCCCGACGCGAGCGCGGCGTTCAGCGCGTCGTACGTCGGATAGATCTGCTCGTACGCGTTGAGCGTGCAGACGCAGAACGCCTGCGCGATCGGCACGGGGACGGTGCTCGCCGGAGCGTCGGCGACACATGACGTGAGGTACGCGTTCTCGTCCTTCTCGGCGTACTTATGCAGTGTGGTCGGGCTCGGCACGGCGACGGGCGTTCCGGGCGCCGTTGTCGGGACGTACGTCGGCTCCGCGGTCGTCAGCGGAGTCTCGCTCGACGCCGCCGGCGGACGGTCCGCAAGGCCCGCCCCCGCGGCGAGCGCGGCGAGGAGCAGTGTCACGATCACCGCGGGGATCGCACCGAGCGATCGGCGGGTACGTCGCGGGTCGTGCGCCGGCTGCGAGCGGCGACGGCGGGCCATCTCCGCACGATAGCCCGCGCGTCGCGCCCTACGTCGTGCTCAGGCCATCGCCTTGTTCGCGACCGGTCCCTGCTGGAGGATCCGGATGGCGTTGCCGAACGGATCGCGGAGCCCCAGGTCGGTGCCGTAGAAGTGCTCGGTCGGCTCTTGCGTGAAGTCGTTGACACCGCGCTCCTGCAGGCGCTCGTAGAGGCCGCGCACGTCATTCGAGAGGAACACGAGCTGTCCCATCGCGCCCTTCGTGATGAGCTCGCGCAGCTGGGCGGCCGTCGCGTCGTCGTGGAGTGGGGATCCGGGCTGCTCGAGCGAGATCTCGACGCCCGAGTCGCCCGGCACGCGGACCGTCACCCAGCGGTACGAGCCCTGCTTGAAGTCCTGACCCTTCTCCAGGCCGAGCTTGTTCACGTAGAAGTCGAGCGCTTCGTCCTTGTCGAGGACGTAGATGGTGAAGACGTTCAGCTTGTCGATCATCGGTCGGTCCCTTTCTGCGGCCTCGGCCGCCCGTCGTCGGATGCTGCCGACGATAGGAACGGTGCGGCGCTCCGGCTTCTCGAAAACTGCTGAGTTCCGCCGGCGCGCGTCACCGGACGCGTCGTTGCCATCTGCACGCAGCTCGGAGCTGCGATCGGTGCGTGGCCATCGCGATACTCGGATGGCGTCTCGCCGACGATGTCGCGGAAGGTCCAGCTGAAGGTCCCGACGCTCTGGAAGCCGACGTCGAAGCAGATGTCGGTGATGCTCCGGTCGGTCTCGCGCAGCAGGAACATCGATCGCTCGACGCGCCGTCGCTGCAGATAGCGGTGCGGCGTCTCGCCAAAGGTCGCGCGGAAGGTGCGGATGAAATGCGCCTCGGAGATGTGCGCGACGGCGGCGAGCGCCGCGACGTCGAGCGGCTGTGCGAACGCACGGTCCATCGCGTCGCGGGCGCGCAGCAGGCGGCGGTTGAGGTCCTCGACGTCCCGGCTCACGACCGAAAACGGTACGACATCGGCGACCGTGAACGGTCGCCGCACGAACTGGGTGTGACCTTGGTCACCTGTAGGCCACCGGCCGACGTGCTCAGTGACCTTCGGCGGTGTCGGTCGGTAGTCCCGCGGCTTTCGGCCTTCCGCACGCGCGCCTAGCGTCACCGAGCAGCGAAGGGGAGGTCGGTGTGACCGATCAGATCCTCGTCCTGGAAGAGGACGAGGACGTTCGGGCCGTGCTCGCGCAGTCGCTCGAGGATGAGGGCCTGCGCGTCGTCGCGTCCGAATTTGGCCCACTGCCCGCCGGCCGATTCGCGGTGATCGTGACCGACGTGCCGTGCTGTCCATATCGCTCGGGCGAGACGCGCCGCTGGGTCGGGATCCTCCGCGACCGCTACGCGGGCGCGAAGATCCTCCTCTGCACGGCGCAGCGCTACGTGCACCGGGAGCCTGACGATCTCGGCGCGGACGCGATCGTCGACATGCCGTTCGATCTGGCCGAGCTCTTCGCGCGCGTGCGCGAGCTGCTCTACGTGCCGCGGCCGACGCGCCGGGCGGTGCATCGCGGGTTCGCGGCAGGCGGTCAGCTGGCGTAAGACCTCGACCGGCGGCGGTATACTTGCCCTTGCGGTCACACCGCATGCGGAAGTGGCTCAGTTGGTAGAGCACAACCTTGCCAAGGTTGGGGTCGCGGGTTCGAGTCCCGTCTTCCGCTCAGTCGCCCCTGGGTCTCCAGGGGCCTTTTTGTTGCCCGCGGGAGACGCCAACGTCCGCGCTCGAGCAGTTTTCGAGAAGCCACCGCCGTGCGGCGCTGCCTATCATCGCCGCCGACGAGATCGCGCCGGCCGAACGTCGGCTGCGGAGTGAGGTAGGACGATGGCCACGAAAACAGCCGCGAAGAAGACCGCTAAGAAGCCCACACGCGGGACGGGGCTCAGCGCTGAAGAGAAGGCCGCGATGAAGGAGACGCTCGCCGATCAGAAGCGAGCGGCGAGCGGCGCGGACGGCGAGGCGATGCTGCTCGAGAAGATCGCGGCGATGCAGGAGCCCGGTCGCGGCATGGCCAAGCGCATCCACGCGATCGTGAAGGCGAACGCCCCGACCCTCACGCCGACGACCTGGTACGGCATGCCCGCGTACTCGAAGAACGGCAAGGCCGTCCTGTTCTTCCAGGACGCCGCGAAGTTCAAGGCGAGGTACGCGACGCTCGGCTTCAACGACTCGGCGGCCCTGGACGAGGGCGACATGTGGCCGACATCGTTCGCGGTCCAGGCCGTGACGCCCGCCGTGGAGGCGAAGATCGTCGCGCTCGTGAAAAAGGCGGTGCGCGGCTAGCAACGCGTCGGGCACGTTGATAGCCTGCCGTTCCCGCATCTCCCCCTCATGGGGGACCGTCCAGCGCGACTGCACCGCTTCAATGGCCGCTATGCGGTTTTGGTCGAGGCAGCGCAGCTCAGCCGAGCCGGACGCCGCGCCCGCGCCGGAGGCCGGCGGCTTCGCGGTCGTCGACCCGCTCGGTACGGCGTTCGACGCGATGCGCGCGAGCGGTCTTGGCGTCGGGATGTATCGCGTCGCGACGCAAGAGGAGATCGCGCATCTCGGCGGCGACAGCGTCGTGCTCGTCGCAGCGTATGACGCGCGTGAGCTCGAGGCGGCGGCGCCGACGATCGCGCGCCATCCGACCGTCGTCCTCGGGATGGGCCTCTCCGAGCACTATGGCTCGCGCGCGCTCTCGCTCGGCGCGCTCGGGTTCATGCACGACGGGCTGAGCGCGTCCGCGGTCAAAGAGCGCTTTTCGGATGCGCTCGCGCGCCACCGCTACCGCCGGCTCCGTACGGGCGCGCTCGCCTCCGCGTAGCGCGCGCATCATCTCCCGCGTGCGCCTGGTCAGTCGTTTGCGCGGGTGGCTCTCATCGTCGCCGCGCCAGACGTTCGTCGCCTTTCCGCTGGCCGTCCTGCTCTTCGAAGCGATCACGCGTCGACGGGTACGGATACATGCGAGGTGGCTGCCGCTGCTCGTGGCCGGATACACGCTGTATCGCGGAGCGGGGGAGTATCGCGAGCGGCACGACGCGGGCACGCCGGGATTCGAGCGGCCGCCGCGGCGTCTCCTCACGGCGGGGCCGTATGCCGTATCGCGGAATCCGATGTACCTCGGGCACCTCATGTTCATGGCGGGACTCGTGCTCGCGACGCGGTCGCGTCTCGCCGTCGTGCTGGCACTGCGCCAATACGTCAGATTCACGGAGCGCGTCGCGGTCGACGAGCGTCGCCTCGAGCGCATCTTTGGTGACGAGTACCGCGACTATCTCGCCCGCGTACCGCGCTGGATCGGGCGCATGGGGCCGCCGGACGCACCTCGTCGCGAGTCACGCTCTCGCTAAGCATCCCCCGGTATAGGGATGCCCGGCGGTGGCGTCGCGGCTATACCGGGCGCAGCACATTTCGTGGGAGGAGCGCGTCATGCTCGTGGACGAGCGAGAGCAGCGGCCATCCATCCTTCGCCAGCACCAGTTTCAGCAGGCGTCACGAGCATCAGCTCGACCTGAGCTTGTCTGGACCGAGGACTTCAGCGCGCAGGCGACCCGGTCTCAGGCGTCGGCGGCGGCCGTCGAGGACGAGATCGCGGCGCGGCGGACGCAGGGGCTCGCGGAGCTCGCAGCGGAGCTCGAGCGTCGCCGGACCGAGCTCGCCGCGCTCATCGAGCGCCAGCGCGCCGACGCCCTCGAGCGCATCGCTACTGAGGAGCGGCTCGAGCGCGAGGCCATGGCCCGGCGACGCGAAGCGCTCGACCGCGGCACCGAGGACGCGACGAAGGGATTCGAGCGGCTCATCGCGGAGCGCATCGACGCGGCGATCGCCGACGAGCGCACGAAGCTCGATGGCCGGCGTGCCGCCCTGGAAGCGGCCATGCGCGATGACATCGAGGCGCGCAGGCGCACCGAGGTCGCCGAGCTCGATGCCTGGCGGGCCGCAGAGCGTGAGCGGATCGCGACCGAGCTCGCCGCCGAGGAGCAGCGCTTCAACGACCGGCTGCTTCACCAGCTTCAGGAGTTCGAGCGGCAGCTCGCCGAACGTCTTCGCGAATCAGAGGAGCGGCTCGCGCGCGGTTCGGCCGATGTCGAGGCCGTCGTGAGCGAGCGGTTGGCGCAAGCCTTCACCACTCCGTCTTGAGCTAGGGCGTCTTGCCCTGCAGGATCGTCGCGAGCGTCGCGGCGTCGATGTTCCCGCCCGAGACGACGCACACGACCTTGCCGCTGCCGGCGCGACCGGCGATCGCCGCCGCGACGCTCGCGGCGCCCGCGCCCTCCGCGACGACGTGATTCCGCTCGACGAGGAGGCGCACCGCCGCGGCGACCTCGTCGAGCGACGAGACGAGGGATCCGGCGAGGAGCTCCGTCGCGAGCACGAACATCTCGGGGAACACGCGCGGGCCGCCGATGCCGTCGACGAAGGTCCGGGTGTGCTTGGCCTCCGTCGGCGTCCCGGCAGCGAGCGAAGTCGCGAGCGGCGTCGACGTCGACACCTCGGCCGCGTAGACCTTGGCCTCCGGACGCAGCGCACGGAGCGCGGAGGCGATGCCGCACGAGAGCCCGCCACCGCCGAACGGGACGACGACGGCGTCGACGTCGGGAAGGTCCTCGAGGATCTCGAGCCCGATCGTCCCGTTGCCCGCCATCACCGCGTCGTCACTGAACGCGTGGACGAAGAGGCCCTCGATCCCCTCGCGCGTGTGCGTACGGAACGTGTCGAACCACTCGTCGTGCGGCACCTCGACGACGCGGCCGCCGAGGCGCTCGACCGCGTCGAGCTTCGCACGCGGCGCTCCCTCGGGGACGACGACCGTGCACGGGACCCCGAGCCGCTTCGCGTTCCACGCGACGCCTTGTGCCATGTTCCCGGCGCTCGCCGTCCAGACGCCGCGCTCGAGCTCCGCGCGCGGCACCAGGGCCATCTTGTTGCTCGCGCCGCGGATCTTGAACGATCCGATGGGCTGCAGGCACTCGAGCTTCAGGTACACGTCCGCCGGCGCGTCGGCGTTCAGACGTACGAGCGGCGTGCGGATCGCGGCGCCCGCGATGCGTGCACGGGCGGCCTGGATGTCGGCGAGCGGGATCACCGGCGCACTCTATCCGAGGGCCAGGTGGAGCGGGGCATGTCGCCCCGCTCCATCCCTCGCTATGGGATCGGGACGCTCGCGATGACCTGCTGCTGGTAATGCGCGGGGTTCGCGCCGTCGTCGAAGGTGCTCACCGACGTGGTGAACAGCGTGTTGCCGACCGAGATGATGCCGAAGTAGTCGCCGATGAACGTCGTGAGGCACGTCGCGCAGCCGGTGTGCGGCGAGTTGAGCTGCGGGTCCCAGCTGTGCGCGCTCATCCGGATGTTGTGACCGAGCGGCGCGAGCGCCGCTGTGTAGAACTGGACGCTCGTGTTCACGCAGTAGTTCGCGGCTCCATACGGCGGAGTCGCCGAGTACCTCGGGTTGCTCGTATCGAGCCCGATACCCGCGGCCGTGGCCTCCGCCGTCCCTGCGGCCGGACACGCGAGGCGGCGGTCGTAGAACGCGACCGCGACCGTGCCGTCGGCGGCCGTCTCGAGGTTCGGCTGGAACTCGTCGACCGGCGTCGCGTTGTCGTTCACGAGGATCGGGGTCGTCCACGACACGCCGCCGTCGTACGACGCCGCGAGGAAGACGTTCGAGAGGCCGGTGCTGCCGTCTTCCCACGAGAGGTACAACGGGTAGTGACCGTTCGCGGACGTGTTTCCGACGGTGAACGTGTTCGCGATCCCGTCGCGGAACGTGGTGTTCGTGTAGCGGAAGGGCGGGTTCGTGACGTCGCTCACGATGGGCGACGATGCCGACCACGTGTGACCGCCGTCATGCGATTGATCGAGGAAGATCGTCGTCGCGAAGCTGCCGTGCGCCGGTGTCTCGTTCGTGAGCGTGGTGTACACGGTGCCGTCCGGGGCGACGTGCGGCAGCAGGTACGTTGCGCCCTGCGGCGTCCCGCCCGTCTCGGGCAGCGAGATCGGAGCGGACCAGTCGGTGTGCGTTCCGTTGGGCAGTGCCTTCGCGATGGCCACGTACGCGTGCGGCGTATACGGCCCGGTGAATACGACCCACATCGCGTAGATCGTGTCGACGAACGGACTCGCCGGATTCGTGTCGATCGCGATCCACTGCTTGTCGGGCTCTCGGCCCTGTGCGGGGTACGGCGCGACGAGGTCGAGCTGACCGTTGTGCGTGGTGAGCCACTGCGTCGCCGTCGTCGCGCCGTGCGGACGGACGGCCATCCCGATGATCTCGGATGGCTGCGACGGGTTCGGCTCCTGCGTTGGGTTGATGTTGAAGTTGTGCGATCCGTCGGAGTTGTAGAAGAACTGGTAGCCGAGAACGAGCGAATAGAAGTTGCCCCAGCGGTCGAACGCGCCGACGGGATCGGTGTTGTCGGTCCAGCCTTCGAACCCCGGGACGTGCCCCTGGCTCGGCCACGTGCGGCCGCCATCGAACGACTCGTAGAACCCGAGGACGTGGTTGTACCCCTCGGCGCTCACGAACCACTTCGACTGACCGATGAGGTGGTGGGGATCCGTTGGGTCGACGCGGAGGTCGGACTCCGAGTGATCCTTCACGAGCATCGCCGTGGCGGCGGGATAGCCGGGGTTGCTGCCAGCCTGTGTCGCATACGGGCCGAGCGACTCGCCCGTCGTCGCGCCGGCGCACGCTGACATGCCGGTGTAGCCGCCCGCGGGGCCATCATCGCCGAAGTACGAGACCTCCGGCGTGTAACAGCTCGTCCGTTGCGTGGTCGCCGAGACGTTCTGAACGTGACTCGTCTGGTAGCTGTTCGCGTATGACGCGTCGGTCTGTATGCCCTGGGGTGGTGCCGCCGTAGTGACGCCCGGCGACGCGGAGAGCGCGAGCAGCGCGATGGTCGCGAAGGTCGCGAGGCCCGTCCGTCGAAGCATGAGACCCTCCATTACGCGGTCTCGGCTCCTCATCCCACGGCCGCGCATCGTAGCGCCGACGGTCAATTGCGGCGCCGAGCAAGCCCTCCTCTCGCTCGTCCCCAGGCGTGCCATTGGCACCGACCGTGCGCAGTGCCCTTGCGTGTCCGCTGTGAAACATCCGGCGAATGTCGCGCCGCCCGCCGAAGACACCATCCAGGACGTCCAGCTCCGCGGTGTATCGCGCTGGAGCCCGCGCCGCGCGGGACTGCCGCCGCTCGCTGACTGGTGGCCGTCGTATTTCCTGCTCGCGGTGCTCGCCGTCCTGGCCGTCCTCACGACGGCGCGCCTGCTCGTCGATGTGCTCGCGCCGTTCGCGCACGTGCTGGTCGTCGCCGGCGTCGCGGCGGTCCTCACGTTCGCGCTCACGCCGCTCGTCACGAGCCTCGAGCAGCGGATGCCGCGCTTCGTCGCGGCGGCGGTCGTCTTCTTCGGCGCGCTCCTCACGATCGTCCTCGTCGCGGCGGCGGTCGGATGGCAGCTCGCCTCGGAGGGGGATCGCTTCGCGCATCAGATCGATGAGATCACCGCGGCCGTCCAGGGCCTCCGGCCGATCGACATCGGGCCGTACCAGGTCCCGCTGTCGCTGCAGGAGCGGCTGCGCGACTTCGTGCTCACGCAGGCACCGTCCATCGCGCAGCACACCGCCGGCCTCGCCGGTGCATTCGTGTCGGGTCTCGTCGACCTCGCGCTCGTCCTCGTCGTCACCTTCTATCTGCTGCTCGATGCGCGGCGGTTCCAGGTCATCGCGCTTCGCTCGCTCGAGCCGTCGCGCCGTCCGAGCGCGCGACGCGTGTTCTCCGAGGTCGCGCGGGTGTTCGGCGCGTACGTGCGCGCGCAGCTCACCGTCGCGGTGTCCCTCGGCGTCCTCGTCGCCGCGGCGATGCTCCTCATCGGGATCCCGTACGCGTTCTTCCTCGCGCTCTTCGCCGCGCTCGCGGAGCTCATCCCGATGCTCGGGCCGTTCATCGGCGCCATCCCCGCGATCCTCGTGGCGCTCACGCTGCCGTTCCCGACGGCCCTCTGGGTCGTTCTGGCGTTCCTCGTGATCCAGCAGATCGAGTCGAATGTCCTGCTGCCCAGGCTTTCGGGCCACGCCGTCGGGATACACCCGATCGGCTCCATCCTCGCCCTCGTGTTCGGATTCGAGGTCGGCGGCGTCATCGGCGCGCTCTTCGCCGTGCCCATGGCGGGACTCATCTGGGTGCTCATCTCGACGGCCGTCGCGGCGTGGCGGGGTCGGCGCGTCGAGCTGCATCGCCGGATCGAGCGGCGCGACCGACCGCACATCCTGCCGCGCACGCGCGCCTAGACTCGGCGCATCCAGAGGAGGTCCCGAGATGGAGCTTCAGACCGGGGATCGCGCGCCGGAGTTCACGCTTCCCGACGAGAACGGCAAGAGCGTCTCGAGCGCATCGCTGCGCGGCAAGACGCACGTCGTGTACTTCTATCCGAAGGACGACACACCGGGATGCACGACCGAGGCGTGCGGCTTCAACGACAACCTCTCGCAGTTCCGCGGGCTGGGCGTCCCCGTCCTCGGGATCTCGCAGGACGACGCGGCATCACATCAGGCGTTCCAGAAGAAATACGGGCTGCAGTTCGACCTGCTCACCGACGCGGATCGCAGCGTACATATGGCGTACGGCGCGTGGGGCGAGCGTCCCGGGCGAGGGGAGGGCGTCATTCGCTCGACGTTCCTCGTCGGCGCCGACGGCAAGGTCAAGCGCGCGTGGTACGGCGTGAAGCCCGATGGCCATGCGCTCGAAGTGCTGAAAGCGCTCCAGAGCTAGAACGAAAAGAGGGCCGCTTTCGCGGCCCTCTTTTCACATCGCGTGCTGGCGCTACTGCAAGAACGGGTTCACGAAGTCGTGCGTTTCCTGGATATCAGTGCGGAAGGCGTAGTCGCCACCCCTGCAATTGTTGTTCAGGCCGAACGATGTGATGCCGACGACCACGAACTGGCCAGCCTTCGGGTAGAAGACCGGACCGCCCGAGTCGCCGAAGCAGGTACCACCAGGCGCGATCGTGCCGTCCCCCGTGCCGAAGCCCGGCGCGTTCGTTGTCGCGACGTTGTAGCCGTCGGTGAGGGCGCTGCGGAGGTCCTTGACCTGCTGCGACGCTTCCTTACGCGCGCGGGTCGAGCCACCGGCGTTCGAGCCCGCGCCGTTCTGGCTCAGCAGGCCGTATCCGACGACCACAAGGCTCGTGTCCTGGAGGCCACGCTGCGTTGCCAGCGAATCCAGAGTGCCTACACCTGCGATCGACGCGAACGGGCCCGACTGCGGTGTATCCAGCACCACGACGCCCACGTCATGCGAATTCGGAAGCACGAGCCCGTGGAAGTCGGGGTCCGGGTACGGCGTCCCGTAGCTGTTGCCACCGTTGCACGGGTAGCCGACGCGACCCGTGTGGCATGGATCCGCACTCGTGCCGCCCGTGCCGACGTCGATCGACGTCGCGAACCACACCTGAGCTCGCGCCGGCGTCTCGCCTGTCGCCGGGTCTTCACCCGTGCAGTGCCCGGCGGTCAGGAGCACGGTCGGGCTCAGCAGCGTGCCCGAGCAGCGCCAGATGAAGTTCCCGTCCGAGTTGTAGAACGTGACGAGCCCGACCATCGGATGGTCTTGCCCGTCGAGCTGTCCGTAGGTGATCGCCGCGGCGGGCACGGCGGTCGCAAGCATCAGCGCCGTGAGCACCGCGAAGAAGATTCGACGCATACCTTCCCACTACCTCCACCAGGATCGCTTCGGCCAGCCTAGCGGCCAGCCAGCCGTCGCGGACGCCCGCGGGCGCAGGCGAGACAGCCCTGATACCGCGTTCGGTTTCAGGCACGTCGCATCGTCTCGCACCACTGAACGAACCATCGCGGAACTTCGCGGGTACGCTTTGGCAACGTGAGGACGTACCGGCCGTCGACGACCAACGAATCCGTGCTGCGGCGCGGTGATTTCATCGCGCCGGTCCTCCACGAAGTGCGCAAGGTGATCGTCGGTCAGGACTATCTGATCAACCGGCTTTTACTCGCGCTCCTCTGCAATGGTCATTTGCTCATCGAAGGCGTGCCCGGCCTCGCGAAGACGCTCGCGGTGAAGACGCTCGCGGACACGATCGAGGCCGGCTTCAAGCGCATTCAGTTCACGCCGGACCTTCTGCCCGCCGACCTGCTCGGAACGATGATCTACAACCCCGCCGACCAGACGTTCCGCCCACAGCTCGGTCCGATCTTCACCGACATCCTGCTCGCCGACGAGATCAACCGCGCGCCGCCGAAGGTCCAGAGCGCGCTCCTCGAGGCGATGCAGGAGAAGCACGTCTCGATCGGCGGCACGACGCATCCGCTCGGTGAGCTCTTCATGGTGCTCGCGACACAGAACCCGATCGAGCACGAGGGCACGTACCGCTTGCCCGAGGCGCAGGTCGACCGCTTCATGATGAAGGTCGTAATCGGCTATCCGACGCAGCAGGAAGAGCGCGTGATCATGGACCGTCAGACGTCCGGCGAGGTCGCCGACGTGCGTCGCGTCGCCACGCCGAAGGCCGTCCTCGACGCCCGCGCCGCTGTTCGTCAGGTGCACATCGAGGAGTCCCTGAAGGACTACATCGTCCGCATCGTCTTCGCGACGCGGGACCCCGGGCAGTTCGGGCTCGACGAGCTGCGCCCGCTCATCTCGTTCGGTGTCTCGCCGCGTGCGTCCATCTACATCTCGCTCGCCGCGCGGGCGAACGCGTTCCTCGAGGGACGTGACTACGTGCTTCCGGACGACGTGAAGGCCGTTGCCGTCGACGTCATGCGACACCGGCTCATCGTCACGTATCAGGCCGAGGCGGACGAGGTGACGCCCGAGGCCATCATCGCGCAGGTGCTCGACAAGGTCGCGCTGCCCTAGCCATGTCCCTCGCACGTGCGGTCGACCGGGCCGAGCGTGACACGGCGATCCCGAAGAGCGTGCTGCGGCGTATCCGCGCGCTCGAGATCAAGGCGCGCATCCTCGCCGATCAGGCGTTCCTCGGCACGTACCGGAGCGTGTTCCGTGGGTCGGGGCTCGAGTTCGAAGAGGTCCGCGAATACGAGCCCGGTGACGACGTGCGCAGCATCGACTGGAACGTCACCGCACGCATGGGCGTGCCCTACATCAAGAAGTTCCGCGAGGACCGGGAGCTCTCGATCTTCCTCGCCGTCGACGCGTCCGCGTCCTCGTGGTTCGGCAGCGTCGGTCAGAGCAAGCACGATCTCGGTGCGGAAGTCGCGGCGCTGCTCGCGCTGACGGCGATGACGAACAACGACCGCGTCGGCATGCTGCGGTTCGCGTCGGGGATACAGGACTGGGTGCCCGCGAGCAACGGCCGCGACCACCTCCTCCGCATGATCCGCGACCTGCTCGTGACCTCGCCCCGGCGCGCTCGCACGGATGTCGACGCGGCCGCGCATTTCCTCACGAACGTGACGAAGAAGCGGAGCGTCGTATTCCTCATCTCCGACTTCATCGACGTCGAGGTGGGTGAGGCGCTGCGCCTCCTCGGTCGCAAGCACGATGTCATCGCGATGATCCTCAACGATCCGCGCGAGCTCGACCTCCCGGACATCGGCGTCGTCGCCCTCGAGGACGCCGAGACGGGTCGGACGACGTACGTGGACACCTCGGATGCGCGTCTGCGCGAGCAGTACGCGGCCTCGGCGCGCCGGCGGCGCCTGGAGCGCCGGCGCGCGCTCGGGCGGCTCAAGATCGACAGTCTCGAGCTCTTCACCGACCGTCCGTACGTGCCGTCGCTCATGGCGTTCTTCAACGCGAGGACGAAGCGCGCATGAGGATCCTCGCGGCGGCGCTTTTCGCGATCCTCGCCGTGCTCGGCGGCGCGATGCCCGCGAGGGCCGCGGATCCGGTGAATGCCGCCGTCACGCTCGACCGCGCGTCGATCACCGTCGGCGACCGCATCGATCTGTCGGTGGTCGTCGACGCGCCCGGCGGATATGCGGTGAGCGATCCGACCGTGGCGCGGCAGATCGGCGACTTCGAGATCGTCGAGGACCGCGCGAGCACGAAGTCGACGCGGCCGTCCGGCGTGCGCTTCACGTTCCGCTACGTCATCACGGCGTGGAGGGTGGGCGATCACGCGCTCCCGCCGATCGCGATCGAATACGTCGCGCCGGATGGATCGGCGGGCGTCGCGCGCACCGACCCCGTCGTCGTGCACGTGACGAGCGTGATCACGGCGAACGACGATCCGACGAACATCAAGCCGCTCAAGCCGCAGCTCGCGCTGCCGGAGACGACGCTCCTGCGCATCGAGCGCATCGTGCTCGGCGTCGGCGGCGTCGTCCTCGCGACCGCGCTCGCCGCGGTGCTCTTCTGGTACCTGCTCCGCCGCCGGAGCGCGTCACCCGCTGAGGAGCGGCTCACGCCCGCGCAGCGCGCGCTTCGCGACCTCAACGTCCTTGCGGAGGAGCGCCTGCCCGAGCACGGTCGCACCGCCGAGCACTACGACCGGCTCGCCACGAGCGTGCGCCGCTACGTCGTCGAGCGATTCGGAGTCGAACCAGGCCGCACCAGCCGCGAGGTCCGCGATGCGCTCGAACGTGCCGGGCTCGATCGGACGCAGGCCGGCGCGATCTACGAGATCCTCCACGAGGCGGACGAGGTGCGGTTCCGACACTCGACGCCGTATCCGGCCCACGCGCAGAACGCGGTGCGTTCGGCGCTCGAGATCGTCCGCCGCGCTGCGAGCGCCGAGGAATACGAGATCGCCGCGTTGCAGCCGCAATGAGCCTCCACCTCTTCGGGACCGAGATGTCCTTCGATGCGCCGTGGGCATTCGCGCTGCTCGCCCTCGTGGCGCTCGCGCTCGCCCTCGAGATCCGCCGCGAGCGGATGCGGCCGCCTGCCGTCCTCTTCTCGTCGCTCGGGCTCCTCCCTGCGTCGCGCGCGAGCGCGCGCATCCGGTTGCGCTGGCTCCTGCTCCCGATCCGCGTCGTGGCGCTCACGGCGCTCATCACCGCGCTCGCGGCGCCATCGGTCGTGCACGCGTCGTTCGACGTGCCGGCCGAGGGCATCGACATCGTCATCGCGCTCGACACCTCGTCGTCGATGACGTCGAACGACTTCGGGGGAGAGCAGCGGATCGTCGCAGCGAAGAAGGTCATCGACGGCTTCCTCGCGGGGCTGAAGAACGATCGCGCCGGCATCGTGATCTTCAGCTCCGAGAGCATGGTGCTGAGCCCGCTCACCCTCGACTACGGGGCCGCGCAGCGTCTCATCGATCCGATCGAGCCCGGAAAGGTGCTTCGCGACGGAACGGCGATCGGCACCGGGCTCGCGAGCGCGGTGAACGTGCTCCGCGACTCGACGGCGCGATCCAAAGTGGTCGTCCTCGCCACCGACGGCGAGAACAACACCGGGGACATCCAGCCGCTCGACGCCGCCCAGATGGCGAAGCTGCTCGGCATCCGCGTGTACACGGTCGGCGTCGCTCCGACGGGGAAGGGCGCCGGCGAGGTCGACGAGGCGCTCATGAAGCGCATGTCGGACATCGCGGGCGGCCAGTACTACCGCGCATCGGACGAGAGCGCGCTCCGGAACGTGTACCAGGAGATCGCGGCGCTCGAGAAGGCGCGCGTCGGGAGCCGCGGCTTCGTCGAGACGAGCGACGCGTCGCTCCCGTTCGCCGCCCTCGGCACCGCGCTCCTCGTCCTCGAGATCGTCCTCGCGACGACCGCGTTCCGGAGGACGCCGTGAGCACGCTTGGCATCGCGCGCCCGGAGTTCCTGCTCCTGCTCCTCTGCGCGCCGCTCCTCGGGGCGCTCCTCGTGCGTGCGGTCCGCGCGCGCGAAGCGGCGCTCCGTGTGTTCGCCGGCGGATCGGCGCTCTCGCTGCGGAGCCGCTCACGCCTCTGGATCAAAGGTGGTCTCCTCGTCGTCGCCTTCGTGGCGCTCGTCGTCGCGCTCGCCGGGCCGTACGTCGACCTCCGGACGCGCGGCGCGCGCCGCGTCGGTGTCGACCTCGTGCTCGCGATCGACGTCTCGCAGTCGATGGCGACGCGCGACGTGCAGCCCGACCGCCTGCGCACCGCCCGGCACGTCGCGCAGCAGCTCGGCGACGAGATGATCGGCAGCCGGCTCTCCCTCGTGCTCTTCGCCGGCCAGGGCACGATCCGCTACCCGGCGACGACCGATCCCCGCATCGTCGGTGAAGTCCTCGACAACTCGGGGAAGGGCGTGCGCGTGACGCAGGGGACGTCGCTCGCGGCAGCGGTCGCCTCCGCGGTCGCGGCGTTCGCCCCGGACAGTGGGGAGCGTGGTCGCGCGATCGTCGTCGTGTCCGACGGCGAAGTGACGCTCGGCGATGCGCCCGACGTCGCCACGCTCCAGGACGCCGCCATCCGCGTGTACGCCATCGGGGTGGGCACTCCCGAGGGCGGACCGATCCCGACGTACGACACGACGACTGGGACCTTCACCGGATACCTGAAGGCCACCGACGGCACGCCGGTCACGAGCAAGCTCGACGAGACGTCGCTTCAGGCGCTCGCATCGGGCAGCGGCGGTCGGTACTGGCGCTACGCGGGCGACGACGCCGTCATCGGACAGCTCGCGTCGCAGCTGCGGACCCTCGACTCCGTCGCGACGGTCGAGAACGCCGGCTCCGTGCCCGACGAACGCTCGTCGTGGTTCCTCGCGCTCGCGGTCGTCGCGCTCATCGTCGAACGCCTGCTGCCCGACCGCCGTCGCGTCCCATCGCCGCGCGAGCCGAAGCCCGCGGCGCGTCCGGCACGCCGGCGTCGCATCCTTGGGCTCGCGATCGGCTCGTCGCTCCTGTGGGCCGCCGCGTGCGGGAGCGATGCGTCTCGCGGCATCGAGGACGCGAACGCGCGGTTCGCTTCGGGTCAGTACCAGGAGGCGCTCTCCGACTATCGCGACCTCCAGGCGACGTCGCCTGAGTCGCCGCAGCTCGCGGTGAACATCGGGAACGCGCTCCACATGCTCGGCGACTTCACACGCGCGCTCCCCGAGTACGCGCACGCGATCGACGTCGCGCCGCCCGACGTGCGTGCGATCGCGCAGTACGACCGCGGCAACACGCTCTTCCGCTCTGGCCGGCTCGAGGACGCGCGCGACGCCTATCGCGAGGCGCTCCGGCTCGACCCGAACGACCACGACGCGAAGTTCAACCTCGAGGTCGTCGAGCGGCTCATCGCGAGCCGTACCACGACTCCGGACCCGAGCGGCGCGAGCGGGGCGAGCGGCGCGCCGAATCCGAGCGGTCAGCCGGGTGGCTCGGGGAAGCCCGGTGCCTCCGGTCAGCCGGGCGGCTCGCCGCAGCCGGGGCCCGGCGAGCCGAGCAGCGACCAGTCTCCGCCGACGAACGACCGCACGCCGGGAGACGTGCCGCCCGACGATCTACGCAACGCGCTGCGCGACTTCCGCGTCGGGTTGACGCTCGACGACGCGCTGCGCGTGCTGGACGCGCTCAACTCGCAGGACCGCGGGGTCGTGCAGCTCATCGAGGGACAGCAGCTGCCGAAGCAGCAGCCGCAGTACTAGTTGATCTTCATATCTCGACTTCGTTGCCGATGTGGCGCTCGCGCGCGAGACGCAGGACGAGCGCCGCTGCCGCGGCGTCCTCGACGGCCACGCCCACCGATTTGTACAGCGTGATCTGGCGCGCGTCCGCGCGCCCAGAGCGGCCGCCGGACACGACCTCTCCGAGCTCTGCGTGCACGTGCTCCTTCGTGATGCGTCCGTCGCGGATCGGCCACGCGATGTCGTTCGCGCCCGCGGGCGGCGGCGCCAGCGTCGCGGCCCGCGATTCGACGACGACGAGCGCGTCCGCGACGGTGTCTTCGTCCACCTCGCGGCCCGCGGTGTTGTAGCCGACCGAATTCACATGCGTGCCATCCTTGAGCCACGCGCGCTGGATCACGGGATCGGGACTGTGCGTACAGAGGCAGACCACGTCGGCCTCGCGCACGGCCCGCTCGATCTGATCGACAGCGGTGAGGTTCCGGACCCGGGCGCCCTCCTCGCGCGCGAGGGTCGTGGCCTTCGTGTGGTCGCGCGACGCGACGATGACGCGCTCGAAGGCGCGCACGCGCGTCACGGCGCGTAGGTGCGCGCGTGCCTGGACGCCGCTGCCGATGATGGCGAGCACCTTCGCGTCCTTGCGCGCGAGGAGATCGGTCGCGACGGCGGACGCCGCTGCCGTCCGTGCGGCGGTGATCGCCTCACCGTCGAGGAGCGCGACCGGCGTGCCGTACTCCGCGTCGAACACCGCGATGACCGCCTGATGCGTCGGCCGGTCCGTGTTCCGCGGGAAGAGCGACACGAGCTTCGTCGTGAGCGCCTTCGCGCTCGGCAGGTATGCCGGCATGGCCGCGAGGAGGCCGCCGCGCTCCTCGACGTTCGCCGCGATGCGTGCCGGCATCGACGCGCGACCCGCGGAGAGATCCGCCAGGGCGGCCGCGACCGCCGCGCGCAGCGCATCGGGCTCGAGGAGGGATTCGACCTGCGCCTTCGACAGCACGAGCACGGCCCGCGAATGCTACGCCGCGGCCTCCTCCGCGCGCCCGAGGGTGACCGGGCCGACGCGAACGCGACTTGCGAAGACCTCGGTCGAGATGACGAACCCGATGAAGATGAACACGACGCCGAGCAGCTCGCCGAGGAAGAACGACCAGGTGATGCCGAAGCGGTTCAAGCCGCTCGTGATCCCCGGGATGAATCCACCGAGAGCGATGAGGAGGGTCGCCGGGACGCGCGAATGCAGCTGCCCGCGCACGAGCGCGCCGGCCGCGAGCGGGACCGAGGCGAAGAGGTTCACAACGATCGCGACCGTGCCGTAGAGCTGCGCGGCCACGGGCGGGAGCGCGCGCCCGCGCAGGAGCTTGCGCTTCGGCATGAAGACGTAGGCCGAGAAGACGGCACCGAAGACGAGCGAGAACGCACCGCCCACGTTGAACGGGATCGTGAGCGGGCGCAGCGTCTGCGGCATCGCGTCGCCGGTCGGGACGCGCGTCACCGGATCGAGGGCGTAGCCGGGTGCGGCGACGTGCGCGGTAAGGACGAGGTAGCTCATCACGCCCGAGGCCGCGACGAGCGCGAAGAACAGCAGATGCGCGGAGGTGGCACGGCGGAACGCCGTTGCGAGCGCCACGGCGAGCGCGACCGCGAGGGTCACGCCCGCACCGATCTCCGCGCTCTCTGCTGCGTCGTATTTCGTGCCTGCGGCGAGCGTGATGAGCGCCGAGAGCACGAGGCTTGTCGAGATGAAGTACCCGAAGCGCGTGCGCGCGAGCAGGTACGCCGTGCCCATGCCGAGGTACGCGGCGACGAAGAACGCGCCGATGAGGTACCACGCGCGGTAGAGCGGCTCGCTCCAGCCGAAGGCGCCGCCCCAGAACTCGGTGCCTGCGCTGATGCCGTACCAGAGGAGCCCGAGCGCCCACACGAGCTGGAAGCTGTGACGGCGTCGCGACCACTGCGCCAGGACGAGCGCCGCGAAGACGAAGCTGATCGAAGAGGAGAGGAACGGAAGGATGACGTTCGGATCCACGCGTGCCACCTTTCTCGTCCCGCGCGCACGTTCGCGGCTCGGCGCACGAGACGTCAACGGGGCGTCCCACATTGACCGAGGAACAGGTACTTTTGCGGTGCGATGTGCAGGAGCATCAAGGAGCTACGCGGCGTGACCCCCGCCTCGGACGCCGAGATCGAGGCCGCGGCGCGGCAGTTCGTGCGCAAGATCAGCGGCTTTCGCGAGCCATCGGCGGCCAACGCCGCGGCGTTCGAGGCCGCGATCGACGAGATCACCGGGTCGTCCAGCCGCCTGCTGAAGCGTCTTCCCGCCCGAAAAACGCCGCCAAAGCCCCGCGTTCAGGCCGCGCGGCCTCCCCGTTAGAGGGATGGACAGTCAATTCGGCTGAGCCAGACTTCGCACCTGGCGGAGCGGGTTCTCCGCCGAACGGAGGGGAATGAACTTCCTCGGCGAGCTTTTCGGGCCCAGCTTGCTTCGCGCACTGGTCGGGCGGACCGTCGTGATCGCGATGCTGGCGCTCGCCCTCCTCGGCGGCGTCGCGATCGTCGAGTCGAACCAGCTGATCGTTGACCAGTTCCAGGACCAGGCGGCGCTCGTCTCGCGCACCGCGACCGCGCAGATCGACGACCAGGCCCGCCTCATGACGCAGGACGCGATGCTCCTCGCCTCGCTCCCGACCGTGAAGAGCGAGACCGAGAAGCGTGATCGCGCGGCGCTCACCACATTCCTCCTCGATACGAAGGCGAGCCTCTCCCTCGATTACCTCGCCGTCACGGACACCGAAGGGCGTCTCATCGCGAGCGTCGAAGACTTCGCGACCGGCGCGGCGCTGCCGCCGCAGCTCACCGCCCTCGCCGGCACCGACCCCGCGAGCGCGTGGATCCTCTACGACGAGCCTGCCGGGCTGGTGATCCGCGCGGTCGCGCCGGTGCGCGCGTCCGACAAGACGACGGAAGCGATCGTCGAGGTCGGGACGATCCTCGGCGACACGTACGTTCGCGGCGTGAAGGGCTCGAGCGACGCCGAGATCGCGCTCATCTGGAACGACACGGTGCGCGCCTCGACCACGCCCCTGGGCGCCATGTCCGGCTTCCCCAAGCTCGCGGAGGTGGACGCGACGCCGAACGAGCAGCTCGTCCGCACGATCACGCTCGGCGGACGGGCGTACGAGGCCATCTTCACGGTGCAGCGATCGCCGAAGCAGCTGCCCGGCCTCATCGCGGTGCTCGTGCCGACCGACGGTCTCGTCGCGGCGCAGCGCACCCTCATCGCCGTGGTCGTGCTGCTCGCGATCGCGCTCTCGGCGATCGTCATGTTCTTCTCGCTCCGCACCGCGCGGACGATGACGCGGCCGCTCGGCGAGCTCGCCGGCGCCGCGCAGCGCATCGAGGGCGGCGACTACTCGGTGCGCGTGCCTGAGCGGTCACGCCACGAGATCGGCACGCTCGAGCGCGCGTTCGACACGATGGCGCGGTCGCTCGATGAGCGCGAGCGCGGCCAGCGCGAGTACGTCGAGGAAGTTCGAACGGTGAACGAGGTCGCCGACGCGGTCGTCGGCGTCACCGATCGCGAGAAGATCTTCGCCGAGTCGCTGCGGCGTCTCGTCGCGCTCTTCAAGGCAGACGGCGCGGCGATCGTCGTGCGCGCGGACGCGCCCGGCGCGCCGGCGGGATCGGGTGGCCGGCTCGTCGCGCCGAGCGTCATCGAGATGGACCCCGACGCGACGGCGGCGCTCGCCGCACGCATCCTCGTGAAGGAGATGCTCGATCCGAACGCGATCCACGAGCTGCAGATGCCGAACGCGCACCTCCCACACCTCATCGCGATCCCGCTCACGGCGCGCGGCCGCGCCGTCGGTCTGCTCAGCGTCGCGTTCGCCGAGCCGCACACGATCAGCGAATCCGAAGCGCGCGGGCTTCGCACGATCGCCCGCCTCGTCTCGGTCGCGAAGGAGAACGCGGAGCTCGTGAACGAGCTGCGCGACAACAACCTCCAGCTCGAGCGCGCGAACCGCCTCAAGAGCGAGTTCCTCGCGTCCGTCTCGCACGAGCTGCGCACGCCGATGAACGCGATCATCGGGTACACGAAGCTCATGCTCGACGGCCTCGACGGCGAGCTCACCGAGCAGCAGGAGGCAGACGTCTCGCGTGTGGCGCAGGCCGCCGACAACCTCCTCGGCCTCATCAACGGCATCCTCGACCTCGCCAAGATCGAGGCCGGGAAGATGGAGCTCGCGAACGAGGCCGTCGACATCCGCGAGGTGGTCGGCGAGGTCCTCGAGCTCATGAACCCGAGCGCCGACGCGAAGGGGCTCCGCCTCGCGATGGAGGTCCCCGACGGCACGCCGGCGGCGTGGGCCGACCGTGCGCGCGTGCGGCAGGTCCTCGTGAACCTCGTCGGAAATGCGGTGAAGTTCACCGAGGCCGGTGGGGTCACCGTCGGCGTCAGCTCGGCCGAAGGGTGGCTCACCGTCGCGGTCGCCGACACCGGCGTCGGTATGCCGCAGGAGGCGCTCTCGTACGTCTTCGACGAATTCCGCCAGGCCGACAGCTCGACGACGCGCAGGTACGGCGGCACGGGCCTCGGCCTCGCGATCTCGAAGCGGCTCGTCGCGCTCCACGGAGGCCGCATCTGGGCCGAGAGCGTCGCGGGGAAGGGGAGCACGTTCTCGTTCACGCTCCCGGTGCGCGTGCGCCCGGCGAGCGGCGACCAGACCGGCCTCACCGCGGTGAGGTCGTAGTGGCGCGCGTGCTCGTCATCGAGGACGAGGCGAACAACCTCGACGTCGCGCAGCGGATCATCCGCGCCGCGGGGCACGAGGCGCTCGCGGCGATGGACGGGCAGGCCGGCATCGACACCGCGCGCGCCGAGCGGCCCGACGCGATCCTCGTCGACCTTCTCCTCCCGCGCGTCGACGGGTGGACCGTCACGAAGACGCTGCGCGAAGAGGAGTGGGCGAAGACGATCCCGATCGTCGCCGTCTCCGCGCTCGCGATGCAGCAGGATCGCCAGCGCGCGATCGACGCGGGCTGCGACGACTTCCTCTCGAAGCCGTACGCCCCGGCGGAGCTGCGCGCGATCCTCAATCGCTTCCTTCCGATGGCGGCGCCGAAGGCGGCGGCGGCCGCGAAGGCCGCTCCCAAGGTCGCTCCGACGAGCGAGCGCCTCGGCACGGTCCTCGTCGTGGACGACGAGCCGATGAACGTCGAGCTGCTCGCGCGACGCCTCGAAGCGATGGGTGCGGTCGCGCTCAAGGCGTCGAGCGGCGACGAGGCCCTCGCCACGTGCGAGCGCGAGCTCCCGGACCTCATCCTCCTCGACGTGATGATGCCCGGCATGGACGGCTACGAGGTCTGCCGCAAGCTGAAGTCGAACGAGCGCACCGAGCAGATCCCGGTGATCTTCGTCACGGCGCGGGACCGCGCCGAGGATCTCGCGAAGGGGTTCGCTGCCGGCGGGGTCGACTACGTCCCGAAGCCGTTCGAGCCGGTCGAGCTCACGGCACGCGTGCGGAGCGCGATCTACACGAAGCGCCTTCAGGACGAGCTGCGCGCCCGCAACGAGGAGCTGCGCAAGCTCGAGCGGTCACGGCAGGAGCTCATCGGCATGCTCGGCCACGACATCCGCAATCTCGCGAACAGCGTGGTCGCGTTCCTCCAGCTCGTCCGCATCGGGCAGCTCGACCCCTCGCGCCCCGAGTTCACCGAGCTCCTCGGTCTTTCGGAGTCGAACGTGAGCGAGCTCTTGCGGATGGTCAACGCGATGCTGGACGTGTACAAGATGGAGGAGGGCCGCCTCGAGGCGGTGCCGCAGGCGATGGCGCTCGACGACATCGCGACGCGCAGCCTGAACCAGATCGCGGCGGAAGCCCGCGCGAAGGGCATCTCGCTCGGCTACGCGCCGAACCCGCTGAATCTGTTCGTCGACGACGGCCTCATCGTCCGCGTGCTCACGAACCTGCTCGCGAACGCCGTGAAACACACGTCGTCGGGAGGGAGCGTTCGCGTCGAGGGCGCGGCGGGCTCGGGCGGTTCGGTCATCGTCCGGATCACCGACACCGGGCCGGGGATCACTACCGAGGACGCGCCGAACGTCTTCGATCGCTTCTACCAGGGCGCCGGCCGTAGCCGCGGCGGCGTCGGTCTCGGTCTCGCGTTCTGCAAGCTCGCGGTCGAGCTGCACGGGGGACGGATCCGCGTCGCGAACCCCGGACAGCCGGGCGCGGTGATCGAGCTCACGCTGCCATCCGCCGCGGCGTCGCAGGTGGCGAAGGCATGAGCGACCGCATCGGCGTGCTCATCGTCGACGACGAGCGGCTCTTCGCGGAGCTCATGCGTCTCGCGCTGTCGGCGGCGCCCGGCATCGACGTCCTCGACGTCGTGCACGACGTCGCGACGGCGACGCGACGCGCCCGCGAGCTGCGCCCCGCGCTCGTCCTCTCCGACTACCACCTGCCGGACGGCACGGGCGCGGACGTCGCGCGCGCGCTCCGCGGCACGCAGACCGCCGTTCTCATCCTCACCGGTGACGGCACCGCCGCGATCCTCTCCGACGTCGCGCGGTCGGGAGCCGTCGGCCACATGACGAAGGGCAAGCAGTTCGAGGAGGTCGTGCAGAGCGTCCGCGCGGCGGCGGCGGGCGAGGTGCTCTTCGCGCCGAGCGAGCTGCAGCGCCTCCTCCTGGCCGACGAGCCCGGGCGCCAGCTCACCGAGCCGCTCACCGCGCGCGAGCTCGACGTCCTGCGGCTCCTCGCGGCGGGGATGAGCACGAGCGCCGCGGCCGGCGAGCTCGGCATCTCGACGGCGACCCTTCGCGCGCACGTGCAGGCCATCCTCCGAAAGCTCTCGGCCCACTCGCGCCTCGAGGCCGTCGCCGAAGCGGCCCGCCTTGGGCTCGTGACGCTCGATGCTTGGACGCGCAAGGCTGCGGCAGCGCCGGGCGCGGAGCTCGCTCGTGTCCGCTGATTCCCCCCGGCGCGGGGGAGATGACAAGAGCGACGCCGCCCGTACCATGCCGCGCATGGCTACGCTCCTGGTCGCGGACGACCTCGTTCCCATCCGGCAGATGGTGCGCATCACGCTCTCGACGCAGGGCTGGACGATCGTCGAGGCGAAGAACGGCGCTGAGGCGCTCGAGCTCGCGCGCTCGTCGAAGCCTGACCTCATCCTGCTCGACGTCGACATGGGTCCCGGACCCAACGGCTTCGACGTCTGCAAGACGCTCAAGTCCGAGCCGGGCACGAAGGACATCCCGATCGTGATGCTGACCGCGCACGAGAGCGACAGCGATCGCGCCATCGGATTCGCCGCGGGCGCGACGCAGTACCTCACCAAGCCATTCGGGCCGCTGGAGCTCATCGACACGATCCGCGGCATCCTCGCCCACAGCTGAGGCGCGGAGTGGCGGAGGAGGGGACGGAGCGGATGACGGTCGAGGTCGTCGAGGTCTCGCCGCATGTAGCGGTGCCGCCCGAGGGCCAGACGGTCGCGAGCGAGGTGTTCCGCCAGCTGCTCCAGCAGGCGATCCGCGTCGCGGACCAGGCGAACGCGCAGGCCGTGCGGATGGCGGGTGACTTCGCCGAGGTCTACCGCCGCGAGCAGGCGATCCGCAACGAGTACGAGGCAAAGCTGCGCGAGCTTCGGCTCATGGAGCGGCAGACGACGCGCTACGCGGAGGATCTCGCCGAGATGCTGCGTTCCGAGCGCGCGCGCCGTGAGGAGCTCGAGCGCGCGCTCACGCAGGAGCGGCTCGCGAACGACGAGCTTCGCCGCACCGGTCTGCAGGGCATCAGCCATCTGCTCCTCGCGGCGACGATCAAGGACCAGACGACGGGAGCGCATCTTCTCCGCGTGCGCCGCTACGTCGAAGCGATCGCGGGCCGGCTCGGGCTGCCGCCGGAGCTCGTCGAGGAGTTCGGGTACTCGAGCGTGATGCACGACGTCGGCAAGATCCACACGCCCGATCACATCCTGCAGAGCGAGCATCACCTCTCGACGCAGGAGTTCGAGGTCATCAAGCAGCACTGCATCGACGGCGAGGTGATGCTCGGCGATGCGCGGTTCTTCGAGACGGCGCGCGCCGTGGCGCGCGAGCACCACGAGCGCTGGGACGGCAAGGGCTACCCGGACGGGAAGAAGGGCACGGACATCAGCCTCGCCGCGCGCATCGTCTCCGTCGCCGACGTGTTCGATGCGCTCACGTCGAAGCGCCCGTACAAGAACGCGTGGAGCGTCGAAGAGGGGATGGCCTCGATCCTCGCGGGCTCCGGCGCCCAGTTCGATCCCGACGTTGTCGCCGCCTTCCAGGCGCTCGCGCGCGAAGGTCACATCGACCGCATCAGGCAGGAGGTCGCGGAAGCGCACCTGTAGCGACCAGATCCTCCTCGCCGCGCATGAGGAACGTGACGGCGAACGCGAGGAGCGCGACCGAACCGACGAACCCCCATGCCGCCGCGAAGCCGTACGTCTGCACGGCGAGCCCCATCAGCGGCGCGCCCACCATGACGCCGACCGTCCCGCCGACGGCGGCGAGACCCTGTGCCGCCGCCGGTGTCGCGGGGAGCGACGCGGCCGCGGTGTTGAAGACCGAGGCGTACGGAAGCCCGACACCGATCCCGACGAGGACCGCGCCCGCGAGCGCGACGAGGAGGGGCCGCCCCGGAAGCGCGAGGAGCGCGACACCGGCGAGGATCGCGAGGTCGCCGCCGCGCATCACGAGCTTCGTCGCGACGTGCTCGCGCGCGACGAGCCAGCCGCCGACGGACCGCGCGACGACAGCGACGTCGAGGAGGAGCGAGCCGAGCACCCCGGAGAGCGCGAGCGGCAGTGCGAACTCGCGCAGCAGGTACACCGTGATCCACGTGCCAGACGCGATCGCGAGGCCGAATCCGGCCGCGTGCTGTAGGAACGTCCCCCAGCAGTTCGGGCACCGGATCGCGTCGCGGATGTCTCCGATGCCGACGATGCCGGACGTCTCGGGCGCGCTGCGCCACGCGATCGCGACCGCTGCGATGAGCGCCGCCTCGCCGGCGAACGCGCCGTGCCACCCACCGAGGATCGTTGCGAGCGTCGGCATGACGACGAGTGCCAGCGCGCTGCCGAGCGGGAATCCCGCGCCGTAGAGCCCGAGCGCGAAGTGGCTGCGTCGCTCGCCGTACAGGGCGGCGATGTAGCGCGTCGCCGCCACGAACGAGAGCGCCGATCCGGTGCCCTGGACGGCCTTGCCGAGCAGCGCGAGCGGATACGTCGGCGACAGCGCGACGATCGCGGTCCCGACGAACGAGACCGCGAGCCCGACGCTCACGGCGCGCTTCGGCGCGGTCCGTCCGACGACGCCCACCGTGAGCACGGTCGTCACGAGGTAGGCGAGGAAGAGCGCCGTCGAGAGAAGCCCTGCCCGGAAGTCATCAAGGCCGAGGTCGGGCGCGATGAGCGGGATGAGCGGAGCGTGATCTGCGTAGGTGAGGCCGAACGCGATCGCCACGGCGACGACGAGGGCGACGGCCGGCTGCATGTGCGTTCAACGCTACGTGTGCGTCCTGCCCGACGCATCTTGACGGCGATGTCTGTAATCGTGTAACACTAGGTAAATCTAGGAGGTGACATATGGCGGGCAAGGACGAGATCGCTGGGTGGTTCGCGGGCCGGCTTCCGAAGGACTGGTTCACCGGTACGCCGGACGTGCGCGCGGATCGCGAGGAGATGTGGATCGTCGGCACGCTTCCCGACGTGGAGCTTGGGACGGGCGCGAGCAAGGAGAGCATCGCCGCGGCGCGCGCGGGTCGGATCAAGCAGTTCCGTGAGGCGACGCGCGAGCAGCGCATCGCGATCGCCGAGGAGGCGCGTCAGCGCTTCGGACGGATGGTGTCGTGGGGTGTGCGGATCGGCGAGACCGAGGAGATGTTCACGCACCTCGCACTCCCCGTGATGACGCGCCTGCGTCTGCCCGAGCGTGAGCTCCTCGACATCCTCATCAACTCCGGTGTCGCGCGGAACCGCGCGCACGCCCTCGCGTGGTGCGTGCGCCTCGTGGAGCGCAACCAGAAGGACTGGCTCCAGGAGCTCCGCGAGGCGATCGCGAAGGTGGGGCAGGTGCGTCAGCAGGGGCCGCTCAATTGACGACCGTCCCGCTCCGCGTCGACGACGATCCGGTCGCGCTCCTCGACGCGTTCTCGCAGGCCGTCATACGCGTCGCGGAGCGCGTGTCCCCGTCGGTCGCGCACGTCCGGCGCGGCCGCGCGGCCGGTAGCGGCGTCGTCATCGCGCCCGATGGCTACATCCTCACGAACGCGCACGTCGTCGATGACGCGGCGAGCGTCGAGGTCGTGCTCCCTGACGGCGGCGAGTACCGCGCTCCAGTCGTCGGCCGCGACCCGGCGACGGATCTCGCGGTCATCCGCGCGATCGCGCCGCCGCTCCGAGCGCTCGAGCTCGCGGCGGCGGACACGCTCCGCGTTGGTCAGCTCGTCGTAGCGATCGGCGATCCGCTCGGTCTTCAGTCCACGGTGACGACGGGCGTGGTGTCGGCCCTCGGGCGATCGCTCCGCGCCAAGGATGGAAGGATCATCGAGAACGTCATCCAGACCGATGCCGCGCTGAATCCCGGCAACTCGGGCGGTCCGCTCGTCGACACGCATGGCCGTGTCGTCGGCGTGAACACGGCGATCATCGCCGGCGCGCAGGGCATCGCGTTCGCGATCCCGGCGGCGACCGCGAACATGATCGCGAGCGCCATCATCCGTCACGGACGCGTGAGACGAGCGCTGCTCGGGATCGGGGGCGCCGTGACGCCCATCGGGCGGGACCTCGCGCGCGCACACGGCGTCGTATCGGCCGCCGGCATCCGGGTCCTCGATGTCGTGCCGGGCGGCCCAGCGGACCGCGCTGGCGTCCGCGTCGGAGACGTCCTCGTGGCGTTCGATGGCGCGACGCTCGCATCCCTCACCGATCTCCAGCGCGTCCTCGACGCGCAGCGGATCGGCCGCGCCGGACTGCTCGGCATCATCCGCCGCGGCGAGCGGATCTCGCTCTCCGTGACGCCCTCGGAGGCGGACTAGAGTCGGCCTCGTGTACCGCGTGACGCGTGCCGGCGACGCGTCGCGCGGCGCGCCGATCCTCTTCCCGTTCCCGAACGGCGTCCCGGACGGGCGCTTCAGGTTCCGCGGCCATGACCACACGCTCGAGTTGAACGAGCGTGGACGACCGAATCGCATCACGGCTTCGCACGACATCTCCGGTGGGCGGTCGAAGACGCCGGCGCGTCAGTTCCCGTTCCCCTGTCGGGTCACCGTCACGACCCATGGTTCCCGGCCACGCTCGGCGGCATGCGGGCGGCGACCGCCGTCCGCACGTCGACGGACATGCGCTGGGAGCCGCAGCGACCTCGCGACGCGCTCGACCACGACGACGTCTTCACACACCTTCCGCGCCGGAGCGACGGACGGGTCGAGGCGCAGGTGCGCTCTGCCGACGGCACGACGATCACCGTCGAGGCGAGCGAGGCCTTCACGGAAGGCTCGTGGCGTCGATGCCGGGCTCGTCGTGCTCGAGCCGCGCGAGCACTGGCACGGCGTCGTCCGTATCAGCGCAGGCGGTTGACCTCGAGCGCCGAGTAGGTCGACACGGCGTACGGCACGAGGAACGTGAGCGCGATCTTCGCGAGCACGATCGGCGTCGTTCCGCCACGTAGCACGACGTCGAGCTGATTGATGACGAAGAGCACGACGCCCACGACCAGCGCGACGCGGAGCGCGCGGTCGCGGACGCGAGGGAACACGATGGCGTGACGAAGACACCGGGGGTGAACGGCGCCGGCGAGGTTGCTGAACGCGTACCTCGCCGGCCGCCGGCATCGCTCGCAGGTCAGACGGGATCCAGCCCGAGCGCGAGACGCCCTGAGAACAGCTGCTGACGACGCTCGTGGAGCGGGTGGAAGCGCATCGCCTGGATGTCGCGGAAGTGCCGCTCGAGACCCTTGTCCCGGAAGAACGAGCCGCCGCCTGCGACCTCCATGGCGAGGTGCACGGTCCGGGCGAGCGCGTTCGCCACGATGGTCTTGCGCTTGAACGTGAGGTCGCTCAGCGCGAGGCTCGGCTTGGCCCCGCCCTGGATGGCACCGACGAGCGCGTCGAGCGCGTCCTGCGCGATGAGCAGCTCGGTGTCCATCTCGCCGACGAGCGACTGCGTCACCGGGTCGTCGCGCCTCTTCTGCGCCATCTGCAGCGCGAGATCCCGGGCGGCCTCGGCGATGCCGACGTATGCCGAGCCGATGAGCGGGAACGCCATCGCGGCGACGACGTCGAACGACGGATGCCACTTGCCCTTCGGTCGCCGGACGCTGATCGACGCGTCCGGGACCTTCACGTTCTCGATGACGACGTCGTTCGAGCCCGTGCCGCGCATGCCCATCGTGTGCCAGTTGTTCTGCACCTTCACGCCCGGATCGTGCATGTTCACCCCGAAGTGGAACACCTGCGGTCCCTTCTCCGGATCCTCGTAGACGCCCATCGTGAGCATCACGTCGCCGGCGGGCGAGCCGCTGCTGAAGATCTTCCGCGCGTTGAAGATGTAATCGGTGCCGTCCTTCACGAGCGTGCCTGAGCCCTCGATCCAGTCCGAGCCGCCGCTCGTAACGATGACGAGCTCCTCCTTCGCGATCCGGCGTAGCAGTGGCTCTGCCGGCGGCTGTGCGCCGTTGCGGTGGCGGAGGATCGTCGCCTGCAGCGGGTGCGAGTGCATCGAATACGCGAGCGCGGTCGACCCGCAGCCGCGCGCGATGATGCGGATGATCGCCGCGTGCTCCGCGTACGTGATCCCGCCTCCGCCGAGCTCCGCCGGGATCGGCGCGGAGAAGAGCTTCGCCTCCCGCATCGCCGCGTAGTTCTCCGCGACGAAGCTGTCGTCGCCGTCATGCTTCGCCGCGCGCGTCGCGAACTCGTCCGACAGCCGTCGGGCCGTCGCGAGCCAATCGGTCTTCGTCGTCGCCTGTTGTTCCATCGTGCTGGCCATGTGTGATGAGCCTCCCGTCCCGGTGTGGCCGCGAGACTCGCGCCCGCGGGCGGCTCATGGTGGTACGAAAAGTGGACTGACGCCAGTCCCAACCGGTGGCAGACTTCCCGGCGTGCGTGGATATGGGCAGTACTGCCCAGTTGCGAAAGCGGCCGAGGTGCTGGGCGAGCGCTGGACGCTGCTCATCGTCCGCGAGCTGGTCATGGGTGCGCACCGCTTCAATGAGCTCCAACGCGGGATGCCCACGATCCCGCGGAGCGTGCTTGCGAGCAGGCTCCGCCGGCTCGCGGCGGACCGGCTCGTCGAGCGTCGTCACGGCGCGTCCGGTCACGACGAGTACTGGCTCACGCCGTTCGGCCGCGACCTCCAGCCCGCGCTGATGGCGCTCGGCGAATGGGCGACGCGCAATTTCGTGACGGATCCGACGAGGGACGAGGCCGATCCGAGCTTGCTGCTCCTCCGTCTCGAGCAGAGCGTCGATCGCGCTTCGTTCCCCAAGGAGAGCTTCGTCGTGCGCTTCGAGTTCCCGGGCGCGCGTCCGCCACGCGCGTGGTTCGTCGTCGAAGACGGCGTCCCGCTCGTGTGTGACGACGACCCCGGCGCGCCCGTGGACCTTGTGGTGACGAGCGACGCGCGCGACCTCTGGCGCGTTCACATCGGCCGCCTCGCGCTCTCCGCGGCGCTGCGAAGCGGCGCCGTGTCGCTCGAGGGCGGGTCGCAGCATCGTCAGGCGTTCAGTCGCTGGTTCGGGTACAGCCCCTTCGCGCCGACGGCGCGCGCCGCGCTCGCCGCCGGCTGACCTACCGGCCGCGATGCTATGGTCGCGGCGGTGCCCCTCGTCTTCCTCCTCGATCTCGACAACACGCTCATCGACAACGACGTCGCGCGCGACCGCCTTGCCGAGGCGACCGTGCGCGTCCTCGGCGAGGAGCTGTCACGCGCGTATTGGGACGACTACGAGGCCGTGCGCGCCGATCTCGGTTACGTCGATACGCTCGCCACGCTCGAGCGCTTCCATCAGCACCACCCGGATGCCGGTGGTGGCGCGCTCGACCGCGCGATCCTCGACTTCCCGTACGCGGAGGTCCGCTATCCCGCGACGCTCGAGGTCCTGAAGGCGCTGAGCCTCGCGGGCGTCCCCGTCGTGCTCTCCGACGGCGACCCGATCTTCCAGCCGCTCAAGGTCGCGCGCTCCGGCGTCGCGGATGCGGTCAACGGGAACGTCCTCGTGTTCGCCCACAAGGACGCGCACCTCCGCGACGTGGCGCGTCTCTTCCCGGCCGAGCGCTACGTCGCGGTCGACGACAAGGCCGGCGTCCTCGCTCGCGTCAAGATGCACTGGGGCGAGCGGGTGACGACGGTCCACGTGTTGCAGGGGAAATACGCGGACGATCCCTATGAAGGGCCGCCGCCGGATCTCGTGATCCAGCGGATCGGCGACCTGCCGTCGTACGTGGGAACAGCGCCCGGCGCGCCGGTGTTCGAACATGGTGGAGCGACCACACGGAGGGTGACATGACGATCGCGAAAGAGCGCTTCGAGTCGGGCATGACGTACGACGCGTACAAGGCCGCGATGACCCGTAACCGCGAGCGGTTCGAGGAGAACGAGCGCAACGTGTCGCTCGACCCCGAGATCGTCGCGTTCTTCCGCGCGCTCCCGCGGCCGCTCAACGTCGTCGTGCTCGCCGAGGACTGGTGCGGCGACGTCATCGCGAACCTCCCCGTCCTGGGCAGGCTCGCGAAGGAGAGTGGGAAGCTCAACGTTCGCATCTTCTATCGCGACCAGAACACCGACCTTATGGAGCGCTGGCTCAACCAGGGGAAGTACCAGTCGATCCCGGTGTTCGCGTTCTTCGACGAGCGGATGGGCGAGCTCGCGCACTGGATCGAGCGGCCGCCATCCGTGACGGAGCTGCGCGCCGAGAAGCGCCGCGCGATCTACGCGGCGCATCCCGAGTTCGGCTCGCAGGACACGCCCGTCGCGGACCTCCCCGAGGACGTGCGGGCGAAGCTCCAGGACGAGCTCGCGAAGATGCGCGCGGAGACAACGCCGTTCGCGAACGCGGAGGTGCAGCGCGAGCTGCGCGATCTGGTCTCGCTGCTCCCGGTGCGATGAGCCCGGTCAAGGTCAAGATCACGTACTGCGCCGAGTGCGGCTACGAGCCGCAGACGCTGGATCTCGCGAAGGCGCTCATGTACGAGTTCGGCGACAAGCTCTCGTCGATCGAGCTGATCCCGTGGGATTCGGGCACGTTCGACGTGTCTGTGGACGGCGAGCTTGTCCATTCGATGTCACGCGAGGGTGGCTTTCCCGAACACGACGCAGTGAAACGCTTCATCCGCACGAGGGTCTCGTGATCTCGGCGCTTTAGCGCGAACGAAAGCAACGTCTGCCTCTGTCTCTTCGGCGTTTCACGCGTCTAGACTCCCGCCCGGCCGGTGGTCAGCCGAGCCACGAGGCAGGGAGGGCAGTCATCCATGGGCGGACAGCGCATGCACGCGCGCGTCCTCGTCTTCGTATGCGTCATCTCTCTTATGGCGTTGCTCACGGGTCCGGCGGTCGCCGCCGCGAGCAGCACGGGGAAGCTTTCCAAGGCGGATCGCGAACGTCTCGCCGCGGCGACAGCGAACGGCGCCGCGACGGTCACGATGCTCTTCGCGACCGTCGAGACGTCAACGTCGTCCGTCGCCGCCGCGCTCACAGCGCTCGGCGCCACGGTCCGCAAGACCGATGCGGACGTCGGCTACATCCGTGCCGACGTCCCGACGGCCAAGGCCGACCAGGCCGCGAAGCTGCCGGGTGTCGTCGGCAGCGAGCTCGATCAGGTGTTCACCGTCGAGCCGCCCGATACCGGTGAAGGTTCGGGTGCGGCGTCGACCCCGAGCGATACAACGCCCGCGGAGAACCCATACATGCCGACGCGCGACACCGGCGCGCCGCAGTTCGTCGCCGCGCATCCCACCTGGGATGGCCGCGGTGTGACGATCGGCATCCTCGACCTCGGTGTCGACCTCGGTCACCCCGCGCTGCAGACCACCACGACCGGTGAGCGCAAGGTGATCGACTGGCTCACCTACACGGATCCGGTGACCGATGGCGACCCGTCCTGGGTCAAGATGGACCAGACCGTCACCATCACGGGAGGCACGTTCACGGTCGGTACGCGCACCTACACCGGGGCGCCGAACGGCACGTGGAAGTACGGCGAATTCAGCGAGGACAACCCGGCGTTCGCGAACTTGGGCGGATCCGCGACGGCGGAATACCGTATCGCCTGCGCCAACCGCACCGGCGGTGGCGGCGATCTCGATCGCGACGGCAACTGTGGGAACGTGTACGCGATCCTGTGGGACGGCAAGGCGAACGGCACGACCATCCGCGACTCCGATCACGATCTGTCGTTCGCCGACGAGATCCCGATGACGAACGACTACAAGACGTCGTTCCAGGTCGGCGAATACGGCCACGACAATCCCGCGACGGCCATCCGCGAATCGGTGCCATTCGTCAATCAGGTCGACACAAGCGGTGACGGCTACGTGAGCCTCGGCATCGTCTCCGGCGCGCACGCAACGCACGTTGCAGGCATAGCGGCCGGCGGCGCGCTATTCGGTGACGCGACCGGCGCGGCACCCGGCGCGAAGATCGTCTCGGTGCGCGTGTGCCTCTTCACCAGCGGATGCACAGCTCACGCGCTCACAGAGGGCATGATCTACGCCGCGAAGGACGCGCACGTCGACGTCATCAGCATGAGCATCGGCGGTCTGCCGTCGCTCAACGACGGGAACAATGCGCGCGCGATCCTCTATAACCGCCTCATCGACAAGTGGGGCGCACAGATCTTCCTGTCGGCCGGGAACAGCGGCCCCGGCGTGAACACGATCGGCGATCCTGCTGTGGCCACCAAGGCGATGGCTATCGGCGCGTACTGGAGGAACGAATCTGTCCTCGCGAACTATGGCAACGCGGTCCCCTCGTACGAAGCGCTTCATGACTTCAGCTCGCGCGGCCCGCGTGAGGATGGCGGACTCAAGCCAGAGGTCGTCGCGCCCGGCAATGCGACCTCGAGCGTGCCGACGTGGCAGACGCAGCAATGTGTCGCTCCGATCGTCTGCGCGCCTGGCCTGGGCATGTTCAACGGAACGTCCATGGCGGCACCGCAGGCATCCGGCGCCGCCGCGCTCTTGCTGTCGGCCGCGATCCAAAGCGCGGTCGGCCACAAGCCGGCGCAGCTGCGTATGGCGATCGATTCATCCGCGCGCTTCATCGCGAACTACCAGGCTCATGAGCAGGGCTTCGGCCTGATCGACGTCGGCGCAGCCTGGGACCTGCTCAAGACGAACCTCAAGACACAGGACATCGATTCGTCCGTCGCGGTGAATTCCAAGCTGAGCGGTTTCCTGGCGACGCCCGGAAAGGGACGCGGGATCTACGAGCGCGAAGGCTGGCACCCCGGTGATCCTGCCTTCACGCGCACGTACACCTTCACGCGTTCGGACGGCGGAATCGCGACCTACAACTTGAGGTGGGTCGGCAACGACGGCTCGTTCGAGCTATCACACGGCCAGACGACACTGACGATCGGCAACAAGGGCTCGGCGACGCTCGACGTCACGGTCCATCCGGGATCCTCGTCGGGCGTGAGCAGCGCGCTGCTCCTTCTTGATGACCCGAAGACGCCGGGGATCGAATACGCGACGCTCAACACGATCATCACCTCAATCCCGTTGACTGCCGGCAACGGCTACAAAGCCACGGTCGCAGGCACGGCCTCGCGGTTCGAGGCGTCCCAGCCCAAGGTGTTCTTCGACGTGCCCCTCGGCACGACGGCGATGCGCCTCACCCTCAACGTCACGAACCAAAGTCGTGTGAACGCGACGCCGATCCACCCATACGGCGTGCCCCTCACCGGGATCGGATTGACCACCGGGCCGACGAACACCAGCGCGAACGCGCCCAGGACTCTCGTCATCGCCACTGGACCCACGGACGGGGTATGGGAAGTCGCGACGTCGGCATCGCGCGCGAACTTCACCGCCTGGCCGGCGCCCGCGCCGCAGCCAGGTCAGCCCGGCGCACCGGCGCCGGACTACCCGCTCACTTCGCCGGCGACATTTGAGATCACCTACGAGGCGTTCAAGGACACGATCGAGCCGAGTCCGCTCGTGATAGGTCCGTACACGCTCAACACCCCCGTCACAGGCACGTTCACAGCCCACAACGCCTTCGCGGCTGTCAGCACGGTCAACACCGTGGGTGCGACGCTCAGCAGCGTTCGCTCGCTCAACGACTTGATCGCGAACGGCGCCGCGCGTAACTCCTACGACATCACGGTCCCTGCGGGTCTGACTTCGCTGAACGTGAGCATCGGCAACGCAGCCGACCCGGGCGCGGACCTCGACCTATACCTCTACAACTGCACGACCGGGACGTGCGTGCCGGCAGGTGCCGGCACAACGAGTACAGCCAACGAGTCGGTCACCGTGAGCAGTCCGGCGGCCGGCCTTTGGAGGGCTGAGGTCGATCCGTTCTCGGTGCCGGCAGGCACAACGAGCTACACCTACAGCGACGCGTTCACGCGGTCGAGTGGTTCTCCCTACGGCACGTTGACAACGACCGCGAACTCCTCCACTGCTCGCGCCTCGGGCGCGACGTGGACGTTCGACGTGACGGCGACCGCGCTCCAGCCCGCGGGCGAGGGCCGGTTCCTGCGCGGTTCCGCGCAGGTGCGCCTTGGCTCGGCGACTGGCGCGATCCTCGGAAGCGCGACCGTCGAGCTGCGCAACCCATAGCGATCCGATATCCAGTGCGCACTGAGGCCCCCGGAGAACATCCGGGGGCCTCATACTTTTCACTAATGGTCGAAGACACCCTCCGCCGTCCGCTGCACGACCTCCGGGTCAGCGTCACCGATCGCTGCAACTTCCGCTGCGTCTACTGCATGCCGAAGGAGCTCTTCGGGAAGGACCACGCGTTCCTCCCGCGCTCCGAGGTGCTCGACTTCGAGGAGATCGCGCGGCTCGTCGGCATCTTCGTGACGCTGGGCGTGCGCAAGGTCCGCCTGACGGGCGGCGAGCCGCTCGTACGGCGGAACGTCGAGCGTCTCGTCGCGCAGGTCGCGGCACTCGGCGATCTCGACCTCACCCTCACCACGAACGGCTCACTCCTCGCCAGCAAGGCGCAGGCGCTCGCCGACGCGGGGCTCAGGCGGCTCACCGTGAGCCTCGACTCGCTCGACGACGAGACGTTCCGGCGGATGAACGACGTCGACTTCCCGGTGTCGCGCGTCCTCGAGGGGATCGCGGCGGCCATGGCGGTCGGGTTCCCGGCGCCGAAGATCAACATGGTCGTGCGGCGCGGATTGAACGAGACGAGCGTCCTCCCGATGGCGCGTCACTTCCGGGGCACGGGCCACGTGCTCCGATTCATCGAGTACATGGACGTCGGCACGAGCAACGGTTGGCGCATGGACGACGTCGTGTCGGCGCGCGAGATCATCGAGACGATCGATCGCGAGTTCCCGCTCGAGCCGCTCGAGGCCGCGTATCGCGGCGAGGTCGCGGGACGCTACCGGTACAAGGACGGGGCGGGGGAGATCGGCGTCATCTCATCGGTGACGCAGCCGTTCTGCGCGGACTGCACGCGCGCGCGGCTCTCGGCCGACGGTTCGATGTACACCTGCCTCTTCGCGACCGAGGGCTGCGACCTGCGCGGACTCATCCGCAGCGGCGCGACGGACGATCAGATCCGCGACGCGATCACGAACGTGTGGGTCGCGCGGACGGACCGCTACTCGGAGCTGCGCTCGAAGAACACCGCCGGCCTCAAGAAGATCGAGATGAGCTTCATCGGCGGCTAGGTGCTGCCAGCGCGTCCTCGAGCTCCCGCGCCAGGCGCTCGCCCGACTCGGTGTTGATCCGCAGGCGCTCAACGCTCTGCTTCACGACCTCGGCGATGTCCGAGGTCCGCTTCGACTCGAGGAACGCGATGGCCTCGTCGCGGTACTGCGGCAGCGCGAGCTGGCCGACCGCGTTCACGAAGCGCTGCTTGAGGAGCGGCTCCGCCGTCGTGATGTCGGTTTCCCAGTGCTCGCGGATCGCGGCCCAGCCGGCGTCGCGGGTGCGCCGTCCGGCGAGGAGCGGGATGACCATGAGGCCGCGGTCCTGGGTGCGGATGAGCGACGAGAAGATCGCGTCGGCCGTCCGCTCGGTGACGCGCGGCTCCTCGAACGAAACGAGGGCCTGGCGGAAGCGCGCCTCCTCCTGCGCGTCCGTCGACTGCGCCGTGCGCATCCGTTGGACGTAACGGTCCCACAGCGCGTCGTCGCCTTCGGTCGCCGCCACCGCCAGGATGACGCCCGCGCTGTCCGGGTGGAGCGGCTCGACGCCGTCGAGATGCCGGAGGGCGCGGTCGCGCGCGCCGCGTCGGATGTCCTCGGCGCGCGCGTGGAAGCCGAGCATCCCGATGATGCGCCCGCGCTTCTCGCGCGTGTCGGTGTCCTCGCCGTCGCGCGCGCGCCAGCCGACCTTCTCGAAGATAGGCCGGTAGAAGGAGTCGACGAAGCGCGCGAACGCGGTCTCGGTCTGCGGACGCACGGCGTAGCTGGAGAGCCACGAGAGCGCGTCGCTGATGGCCGCGATGACGGTGCGATCGTCCTCGCCCGCGAGCGTGTCGAGCCGCCACAGGAACTGCGCGAGCGTCGCGCGTCCCGTGCGCGTGAGCGCCCACTGGTCGTCGACGAGCGAGAGGCGCTCCTCCGCGCTGAGCTGCTTCACGCCCGCGTCCAGAAGACGCTCGCCCGAGTCGTCGAGCTGCCACCGGTAGAAGCCGCGGCCGCCCGCGTTCGGGTAGACCCACGTCGCACCGTCGAGCCGGATCGTCGCGTGGCGGTCGCGCAGGAGGTAGCGCTCCTCGCGGACGCCGTTCGCGGTCCCGTACTTGAGGACGAGCGGCACCGGCCACCGCTGCGCTGACGGCGCGGCGTCGCGGTCGCTGTAGTAGCGCGACTGCTCGAGCGTGAGCTCGAGCCCGCCGTCCGCGCGGCGTGCCGCGACCGTCACGATCGGATGGCCCGGCTCCCTGATCCACGCGTTCATGATCGTCGTGACGTCCTGCCCGGACGCCTCATCGAGCGCGTGCCAGAAATCGTCGGCCGAGGCGTTGTGCTCGCGGTGGCGGTTCAGGTAGATGCGCACACCCGCGCGGAACGTGTCCTCGCCGAGATAGCTCTCGATCATGCGTAGCACCGCGGCGCCCTTGGTGTACGTGATCGCGTCGAAGCGTTCCGACGCCTCTTCGGCGTTCTTCGCTTCGATCGAGATCGGGTGCGTCGACGCGAGCGCGTCGAGGTTGAAGGCGGAGGTGTTGTCGGCGACGAAGTCGCGCCAGTACTTCCAGTCCGGATTGAGCGACGCGGTGCACTTCTCGCCGACGAACGACGCGAACGACTCGTTGAGCCAGAGATCCGTCCACCAGCGCATCGTCACGAGATCGCCCCACCACATGTGCGTGAGCTCGTGCGCGGCGGTGCTGAACACGCCCTTGAGGGTCACGATCGAGGCGTTCTTCTCGTCGGCCGCCAGGAGGCGCGTGCGATACGTGATCGCGCCGGGGTTCTCCATGGCGCCGGCCTCGAAGTCGGGGATCCCGATCGCATCGACCTTGATGAACGGGTAGGGGATCGCGGTGTACTCCTGCAGCCACTCCACCGACCGGACGTGCGCGTCGCGCGCGAAGAGCGCCTGCGACGCGAGTCCCGGCGGGAGCCAGACGCGGACGGGGATCTTCGACGGCGTCACGGCCTCCGGCGTCGCCTCGTACGGCCCGACCGTGAACGCGACGAGGTAGCTCGAGATGCGGATCGGCGTCTCCCGGAAGCGCGTGCGCGTCCTCCGCTCGTCGACGCGTTCCTGGGACGCGACGGGCATGTTCGCGATCGCGGCGTTCCCGCTCGGATGGATGAGCTCGACCGCGAAGATCGCCTTGAACTCAGGCTCGTCGAAGCAGGGGAACGCGCGCCGCGCATCCGCGGCCTCGAACTGCGTCGCCGCGTAGCGCTCCTCGCCGCGCACGGATCGGTAGAGCCCGCGGAGCGAGTCGCGGATGCCGCCGGTCCACTCGACCTCGAGCGTGTGCTCGCCGGGTGCGACCTCGTTGGCGAACCGCAGGGCGACGGCCTGCGCCTCCGCCTCGACGTGCGCGCCCGTGAGCGGGATGCCGTCGAGCGTCGCGCGGGTGATGTCGAGGTCGACCGCGTGGAGGACGATCTCCTGCGTCGGCTTCGCGGTCCGGAGCGTGATGCGCTCCCATCCGGTCGACGACCACCGGTCGAGGTCGAGCTCGAAGCGGAGGTCGTAGCGGCTCGGCAGGACGTCCTTCGTGAGCCGGAAATCGCGGTCGTACTGGGTCACACATGCCTCCCCGTCGGTGCCAGCGGCAAGGGTAACGAATCCTTTGGTACGGTGTTCACGAGATGCCGCCGCAGTTCATCTACACGATGTATCAGCTCAAGAAGATCGTGCCGCCGCAGCGCGAGGTGCTGCGCGGCATCAGCCTCTCCTTCTACCCGGACGCGAAGATCGGCGTCCTCGGGCCGAATGGGGCGGGCAAGTCGACGCTCCTTCGGATCATGGCCGGCGTCGACACAGAGTTCATCGGCGACGCGAGGATCGCGGACGGATTTCGTGCGGGACTGCTCGCACAGGAGCCGCAGCTCGACCCGAGGAAGGACGTCCGCGGCAACGTCGAGGACGGCGTGGCCGACAAGCGGGCCGTACTTAAGCGCTACGAGGAACTGTCGGCGAAGTTCTCCGAGGACCTGACGCCGGCGGAGATGGAGAAGGTCTCCGACGACTTCCAACGGACGCAGGACGAGATCGAGGCGAAGGGTCTGTGGGACCTCGACAGCAACGTCGAGCACGCGATGGACGCGCTGCGCCTGCCGCCGGGGGACCAGGACGTGACGACGCTGTCGGGCGGCGAGCGCCGCCGCGTCGCGCTCTGCCGCCTCCTCCTCTCGCATCCGGACCTCTTGCTCCTCGACGAGCCGACGAACCACCTCGACGCGGAGTCGATCGCGTGGCTCGAGCGCTTTCTGAAGGAGTACACCGGCTGCGTCGTCGCGGTCACGCACGACCGCTACTTCCTCGACAACGTCGCTGGTTGGATCCTCGAGCTCGACCGCGGCTTCGGCATCCCGTACGAAGGCAACTACTCCTCGTGGCTCGATCAGAAACGCAAGCGCCTCGCGGACGAGGAGAAGCAGGAGTCGGCGCGGCAGCGCACCCTGGCGCGCGAGCTCGAGTGGGTGCGCGCGTCACCGCGCGCGAGACAGGCGAAGAGCAAGGCGCGCATCGAGGCATACGAGCGGCTTCTCGCGGAGGCGCCGGAGCAGCGCGAGCGCGAGCTCGAGATCGCCATTCCCGCGGGACCGCGTCTGGGCGACGTCGTCATCGAGTCGGACGCGCTGCGCAAGGGCTACGGCGACCGGCTGCTGTTCGATGACCTCACCTTCAAGCTGCCGCGCGGTGGCATCGTCGGCATCATCGGTCCGAATGGCGCGGGGAAGACCACGCTCTTCCGCCTGGTGACCGGCGAGGAAAAACCCGACGCCGGCGCACTGCGCGTCGGAGAGACCGTGAAGCTCGCCTACGTGTCCCAGTCACGCGATTCCCTCACGTCGACGAAGACCGTCTTCGAGGAGATCGCAGACGGACAGGATCAGATCGACGTCGGCGGTCAGATGCGCAACAGCCGTGCATATGTCGCATCGTTCAACTTCCGCGGTCCGGACCAGAACAAGAAGGTCGGCGACCTCTCCGGCGGGGAGCGCAACCGCCTGCACCTGGCGAAGCTCCTGAGGTCCGGCGGGAACGTCCTGCTCCTCGACGAGCCCACGAACGACCTCGACGTCGACACGCTGCGGGCGCTCGAGCAGGCGCTGCTCGAGTTCGCCGGCTGCGCCGTCGTCATCACGCACGACCGCTGGTTCCTCGACCGCGTCGCGACGCACATCCTCGCGTTTGAGGGCGACTCGCAGACGACGTGGTTCGAAGGAACCTGGGGCGAGTACGCGGACTGGGTAAAGGAGACGCGCGGCGCCGACGCGCTCGAGCCGCACCGGATCAAGTACAAGCCACTCGTCCGCGCTTAGGGCAAGCGCGGCGACCAGAAGGCCGAGAGCACCCCGGCGAGGACGAGCAGGAAGGCGGCGCCGGCGACGAGCAGGAGCGCCGCGCCGAAGGCGAACAGGTCGGTCACCTCGCGTGTGCCGCGGGTGCGAGCGAGCTTCGAGCCGAGCGTGTTGTACGCGTCCTGAAGGGCGTGCGCGTCGCGGGCGCGGAAGAACTCGCCGCCCGTGATCCGCGCGATTGCGCTCAGCGTCTTCGGGTCGGGT
>DATDNP010000163.1:0-6277 GCA_036518215.1 Candidatus Limnocylindria bacterium | reverse complement strand
GCGGCGGCGTTGCCTCCTGACGCGTTCACCTCCTCGAGGACGATCGACGCCTCGGCCAGACCGAGACCTGCCCCGCCGTACTCGGTGGGGATGAGGCACGCGAGCCATCCCGACGCCGTGAGCGCGGCGACGACCTCCTCCGGATACGCGGCGCGCGCGTCGAGATCGCGCCAGTACGCGTCGGGATAGCGCGCGCAGAGCGAGCGCACCGCGTCGCGGATGGCGTCGTGCTCGGGTGACGCGCGGAAGTCCATCTACTCGCGCGGCTCGGGATACGGCGTCGCCGTCATCACCGAGCGGGTCGGGACCATGATCGTGCGCGTCATCACGAGCACGACCGTCCCGTCGGACGTGAACCCGCGCATCCGGAGCGTGACGATGCCCCACCCCGGCCGCGACCGCGAGGCGCGCACCTCGGTCACCGTCGCGTCGGCGTAGAGCGTGTCGCCTTCGAACAGCGGATGCGGCAGCGTGACGTCCTTGATCCCGAGCGCGATGCCGCGCTCGCTCGTGTCGGGCGTGAGGAGGCCGGTGACGAGGGCGAGCGTCATGAAGCTGTTCACGAGCGGCCGCTTGAACTCGGTCGCGGCGGCGTAATGCGTGTTGAAGTGGATCTGATTCGTGTTGTGCGTGAGGAGCGTGAAGTGCGTGTTGTCGGCCTGGCTGATGGTGCGGCCGACGCTCGAGCGGTAGAGGTCGCCGACCTTGAAGTCCTCGAACGCGCGCGGGCTCACGCGCGCGATAGTGCCACTCGAGCGCGCGATGCGCGCCGCGTCTCAGCCGACGTCGCGTGCGAGCGCCGCGCGCGTGAGCGGCCCGTAGTTCCCGGTCGCGATGATCCCGTGGTCCGCCTGGAAGCGTCGGACGGCGTCCTGCGTCATCGGCCCGAAGTAGCCGGTGACGCGGTCCATGTAGCCACGCTGCTGGAGCGCGGACTGGAGCTGCGCGACGGCGTCGGATTCGTCACCGGGGAAGAGATCGACCTGCGGTACCGACGACGACGCCGCGGGCGCTCCTGATACGAGGGCCCGAGAGAGCGCCGCCTGCGAGAGGGCGCCGTAGTACCCGGTCGCTGGTACGCCGTTCGCGGACTGGAACGACTGCAGTGCCGCGAGCGTGTGCGGGCCGAAGATACCTTCGCCACCGGCGAGATCCGCGCTCGCGAGGAAGCCGAGCGCGACGAGATCGCGCTGCAGCTGGTACACGGACTCGCCCGTGTCGCCGAACGAGATGCCCGCGGCCGGTGCCGACGTGCTGCAGCCGCGAACGAGGCTCATGTAGTAGGTCCAGTTCCACGTCGGGCCGGGATCGCTGTGGTCGGTGTTCGGCACCTCGTTGTGACCGATGATGTGTTGCCGATCGGCCGGGATGGCGTACCGCCGCGTGATCGCGCACACCAGGGTCGCCGATGCGCGGTACTCCGCGTCGGTGTACGCGATCCCCGACGCCGGATCGAACTCGTGCTCGATCCCGATCGCCGGCTGGTTGAAGCCGCGCGCCTGGAACGCGGTGTCGCCCTCGGACACCGCCTGCGCGACGTGACCGTCGCTCGCGCGGATGACGTAGTGCGCCGAGAGATGCGAGTTCGGGTCGCGGAACCAGGAGAGCGTCCCCGCATACGTCCCATCGGTGCTGTGGATGACGATGTACTGGATCTTCGTTCCGCCGCGTCCGACCTCGTAATTCGCCGGAGATGCGGGCACCCATTCGAGCGGCGGATACCACGGCGGCGGCGCGGCCTGTGCGACGGGAGCGGTCACCACGAGGCCGCAAACGATGACGACGAGCATGGCGAGCGCTCGCATCGCGGGCACCGTACTCCATGACGGCGAGCCAACGCTAGGGGGAGGAGCGGCCGAACAGGGGTACGGCGATGCGCTCGTGCCGCTGCTCCGGCGGGAGGATTCGAACCTCCAACCAAGGGATTAACAGTCCCCTGCGCTACCGTTGCGCTACGCCGGAAGGAGACCTCAATGGTAACGCCATGAGCGGCGCGGAATCGGGTCGCATCGATGTCACTCACGTGTCGGTGGTGACGGCCTCGATCGAGCGCGCGTATCGCGCGCTCTGGGTCGCCGTCGTCTTCGACCTGCTTGCGTTCGGCGTCGGCTTCTCGTGGGATCGCCAGTGGCATACGACGCACCCGTTCGAGGACTTCTTCTCGCCACCGCACCTGTTCATCTACACCACGCACCTCTGCGCGACGCTCACGCTCGCGTACATCGCGTTCACGCCGTCGCTTCGCGCGCACTTCGGACGCGCGCTCGCGTTCCCTCCGCTTCCGTTCCCTGTGCCGGGCGCGGTCGCACTCGCGGCCGGTGGCTTCGTCGTCACGATGCTCGCGGGAGTCTTCGACGCGATCTGGCACACGTCCTTCGGACTCGACGAAACGGGATGGTCGTTCCCCCATGCCATGCTCGGGGCCGGCATCTTCGTGGCCTTCGTCGGCGTCGCGGGTTGCCGCTGGTCGATCCGCGCGGAGAGGCCGATCGGGTGGCCCAGCGCGATCGTCTTCGGCTTCCTGCTCATCGCGACCGCGAGCGAGCGCTTCACCGGGCCGATCGGAACGAACCTGTCGCGTGGCTACATCGAAGCGGTGCGCTCCATTCCCGTGCTGGCCGCGGAGCCTCCGTTCCAGCACACCGCCCGCATCTACCTCGCCTTCGACATCGACCGTATGAACGCGCTCTTCGTCCCCCTCGCGTCGGTCTCCGCCGGCATGGCGCTCGTGCTCGTCCGCCGCTTCGACCCCCGGCCCTGGCTCCTCATCGGCCTCGCGCTCGTCATCTCGCGGACATCCGAGTACATCCCCTACGTCGCCCCCGCGATCGTGCTCGCGATCGCCGGCGGACGATCGCGCTCGCTCGCCCTCCGTGTCGCCGCGGGCGCGGCGTTCGCCGTGCTCACGGCGCTCGTCTGGCGCGGCACCGCGGGCGGCACACTGCTCGGCATCGCGCTCTTTCCCGCCGGCATGTGGATCGGCGAGCGGATCTGGGACGTCGTCGAGCGGCCCACGCGTGCCGCGGTCGTCGCGACGGTCGGCGTGTTCGGGCTCGCCTATCCAGCGCTCACGGGGATCGTCGATCTGGCGCTGCGCGCGCGGGTCCCGTAGGGATGGAGTGGTCCCCATACCTCCGCGACCTCGCAGGATCTCTTCGCCGCGATCTGCCGCGCGAGCTCGTCACATTCCGCTGGCGCGCAGGGCACGGGCAGGCCAAAGCGTGGTACGGCAACACCGACCTCCACTACGAGATCTGGGTACGTGCGCGTCTGCGCGTGGTCGAGCTCGGCCTCCACTTCGAGTCAGATGCGCTGACGAATGCGCGCCTCCTCGCGGCCTTCCGTGCGCGGGCGAAGGAGGTGAAGCGCGCCCTCGGCACGGACGCGCGCGTGGAGGAGTGGGACAAGGGCTGGGCGCGGATCTGGGAGCCGATCCCGCTCGAGCTCTCCGATAGCGAGCTGCGGGAGCGCGTGCGCTCACGCCTGGGCGACTACATGAGGACGCTCGAGCCGATGCTTCGCGACGAGCTGCCGAGCGACGTGCGGTGGGTGCTCAGCGCACCCCGAGGGTCGCGATCAGCACGATGATGAGGATGCTGACGAGGAAGATCGGCAGCGCGAGAAGCATGAAGACGCGGTGCTCCTCGACCCGCGGCTGCTCCTTGATCTTCGGCTCGTTCTCTGACATCGCGCGTTAACTCTAGCGGACGAGCGCGTCCAGGCGGAACGCGCGTCTCACTGATGTTCCCGCGCGGCGCTCACCGCTTCATTCGCGTTCTGGACGAGACGCTGTGCGCCCGCGATCGCGCGGGGGACGTCGAAGCGGCGGTCGAAGTTCCCAAGGTTCTCCGCCGCCTCGAGCGCCTCTTCAAGGGCCGACTCCGCAAGGCGCAACGCCGAAGCGAGTCGTTCGAGCTCTCCCGGATCGATGGACATGGCCGCATCATCGCACGCGACCGCGCCCTATGCTGCCGGCCGATGGATCCGCTTCGTGGCATCCGCCGCGTGCATCAGATCCGCGCGTACCGCGACGAGGATGTGCCATCGGAGGTCGTCGACCGCCTGCTCGAGCTCGCGCGTTGGACGGGCAGCTCGCGCAACCTGCAGCCGTGGCACTTCATCGTCGTGCGGGACAAGGCAACGCTCTCCGCGATCGCGGCGCTGCGCCCGAACATCACGTGGCTCGCGAAGGCGCCGGTCGGCATCCTCATCGTGCTCGACGGCCCAGGTCACGAGTACGACGAGGGGCGCGTCACGGAACGCCTTCTCACCGGAGCCACGCTGCTCGGGTATGGCGGCGGCGTCGCGTGGTTCCAGGACGGCGGCAACGAGGACACGGTGAAGCGGATCCTCGCGATCCCGAAGGACAAGGTGACGCGCCAGATCGTGATGATCGGCCGGCCGCTCACGCACGAGGACCCGAGGCCCACGGGGCCAGAGCGCGGACGCAAGCCGCTGTCGGAGCTGGTCAGTTACGAGCGCTGGGGCGGAGAACGCCGGTAGCCGCACCGGCCTGGGACCCCGATATCGAATCCATAGCACGTCGGTCCCAGAACCCGCCCCTGCCGCTTGGAACGCGCTTAGAGTCCGCGGCGCGCGGCGCCCGCCGCGCGGAGGGGAAGGTGATGCGCATGAGCGCACCTCGTCTGCGCTTCGTTGTCTCGTTCATCGCCTCGCTCGCGATCGTCATGAGCCTCGCGGTCCCCGCGGCCGCCCGGCCGCGCTACTCGGAATGGTCCGTCCCCATATGGATGGGCGCGACCCTGAACACGAGCGCGGTCGACTTCGGACCCGGCACCTCACGGGACGGGCTGACGCTCTACTTCACGTCGACGCGTGGCGGCGGCGTCGGCGGCGAGGACATCTGGGTGAGCTATCGCGCATCGACCGAGGCACCCTGGGAAACGCCCGCGAACCTCACGCCGCTCAACACGACCGGCAGCGACCGCGTGCCCGCGCTGTCGCGCGACGGGCACTGGATGTTCTTCGCCAGTGACCGATCGGGCAGCCTGGGCAACAGTGATCTGTGGGCGTCCTACCGTCTCCACACCGACGAGGACTTCGGAGAGTTCGGCTGGCAGACCCCGGTGAATCTCACATCGCTGAACTCGACCTCGTACGATGTCGGACCCGCGTTCTTCTTCGACGACGAGACGGCGACCGGGTACCTGTTCTTCGCGAGCGATCGTCCGGGAGGCGCCGGGAGCCACGACATCTATCAGGCGGTCCAGCAGCCCGATGGCTCCTTCGCCAACGTGACGAACGTCACCGAGCTCAATTCGACCGGCCAGGATGCACGACCGACGCTGAGCCATGACGGCCTCGAGATCATCTTCCATCGCGCCGACGCATCTGGGACCCACCTCTGGTCCGCGACGCGCGCCTCTGTCGGATCGCCGTGGACTGCGCCCACGAAGATCGAGCAGCTCGCGAGCGCGGGCACAGATGTTCAGCCTTCGATCTCCGCCGATGGGATGACGCTCTACTTCGGCTCCTCGCGCGCCGGCGGGTCCGGCATGGCGGACCTCTGGATGTCCACGCGCACGAAGGTGACCGGGAAGCCCTAGCCAAGAAGAAGGGGCGCCTTGCGGCGCCCCTTCTCGCTATTCGAGGTAGTCCTTGAGCTTGCGGCTCCGCGATGGATGCCGCAGCTTGCGCAGCGCCTTCGCCTCGATCTGGCGGATGCGCTCGCGCGTGACGTTGAACTCGCGGCCGACCTCTTCGAGAGTCCGCGTGCGACCGTCCTCGAGTCCGAACCGCAGCTGGAGCACGCGGCGCTCGCGGAGCGTGAGCCCCTCGAGGACGCTCTCCACCTGCTCCTTGAGGAGCTTGTGGCTCGCGGCGTCGGACGGCGCGAGGGCCTGATTGTCGGGGATGAAGTCGCCGAGATGGCTGTCCTCTTCCTCGCCGATGGGCGTCTCGAGGGAGACGGGCTCCTGCGAGACCTTCACGATCTCACGGACCTTGTCCTCGGTGATCGCCATGCGCTGCGCGATCTCCTCCGCGGTCGGCTCGCGGCCGAGCTCCTGGAGGAGCGTACGCGAGACGCGGATGAGCTTGTTGATCGTCTCCACCATGTGGACCGGGATGCGGATCGTCCGCGCCTGGTCCGCGATCGCTCGCGTGATCGCCTGCCGGATCCACCATGTCGCGTAGGTCGAGAACTTGTAGCCCTTCTTCCAGTCGAATTTGTCGACGGCACGAAAGAGGCCGAGATTGCCTTCCTGGATGAGGTCGAGGAGTGTGAGGTCAGGCGAACGCCCCACGTACTTCTTGG
>DATDNP010000162.1:0-5052 GCA_036518215.1 Candidatus Limnocylindria bacterium | reverse complement strand
ATCCACTCGGTGTCCGCCGGCGCCGCAGGTATCGCGACGAATCAGAACCAGCAGGCAGGCATGACCGCGATGCCCGGCATGTCGAGCATGCCCGGCATGGGCACCGGCACAGGGACCGGGACCGGCACGCAGGTGACGCTGCCGCCGGCGAAGGCCGTCACGGCGCAGACCATCGCGCGCCCGGCGACTGACGTGGCCGCACCGATCACACGGAACACGCCGGCGACGGTGCGCGTCGACCTCACGACGCAGCAGGTGACCGCTGAGATCGAGAAGGGCGAGACCTACACGTACTGGACCTTCAACGGCACGGTGCCCGGTCCGATGATCCGCGTCCGCGTCGGCGACACCGTGCAGCTGCACCTCAAGAACGGCGACGCGATCATGACGCACTCGATCGACCTGCACGCCGTGACGGGACCCGGCGGCGGCGCGATCGCGACGCAGACGATGCCCGGCATGGAGTCGACGGTCACCTTCAAGGTGCTCAACCCTGGCGTGTACATCTACCACTGCGCGACCGCGCCGATCCCGCAGCACATCGCGAACGGGATGTACGGGATGATCGTCGTCGAGCCCGAGGGCGGACTCCCGAAGGTCGACCGCGAGTTCTACGTCATGCAAGGCGAGCTCTACACGACGGCGCGCCTCGGCGTCCCCGGTCACCACGACTTCGACGCGATCAAGATGGACAACGAGGAGCCCGACTACGTCCTCCTGAACGGCAAGGTCGGCGCGCTCACCGGCGACAACGCGATGAAGGCGAACGTCGGCGAGACCGTCCGCATCTTCTACGGCGTCGGTGGCTTCCTCCCCGCGTCGGTCCACCTCATCGGCGAGATCTTCGACCGCGTGTACGACGAGGGGTCGCTCACGAACCCGCCCCTCACGAACGTCCAGACGACGCTCATCCCCGCGGGCGGCGCGGCGATGGTCGAGTTCACGCTGCAGACACCCGGCACGTACACGCTGCTCGACCACTCTCTGCCCCGCGCGCTCGACAAGGGCGCGGTGGCGCAGCTCGTGGTCGCCGGCACGCAGGACAAGACCATCTACGACGGTCCGCTCACGGGAGCGGGGCACTAACAGGACACTCGGCGCGACCTCCGGTAGAAGAAGAACGGCCGGCTCGTCCCCCGGCCGTTCTTCTGTTCTCAAAAGGTGAGCGGATCGACGATGCGGCCGCCGAGCTTCACTTCCCAATGCGTGTGCGGTCCCGTCGTCACGCCCGTCATCCCGATGAGCGCGATCGGCTGGCCGCGCACGACGCGGTCTCCGACGGACACGAGCGGGAGGCTCGTGTGGTAGACGCAGCTCTCGAGCGCGCCCGCGTGCTGGACGCAGACGCGATTGCCGCCGACGTTCACCCACTCGACGAAGGTCACGGTGCCGTCGTCGTCCGCGGTGATGATCGATCCGAATTGCTCGGCGACGTCGACGCCGGTGTGGATCCCCTGCACGAACTGGGTGATCTCACCGGCGGCCGGACGCACGAAGCGACCGGGTCCGCTCTCGATGGCTTTCAGGCGCTCCGCGCTGTCGCCGAGATCGCGCGGCGCATCGAGCGCCGATGAGCATCGGTAGACCTCGAGGCGCGTCGTCTGGGTGCCGGTGCGGCTCGTGCCGACGAAGTAGCGGCCGTCGGCGCTGAACCTTCGCTCGCCGAGGAGGTTCGGGAGGATCGCGTTCGGAGCGCCGCCGCTCGCGCCGACGACACGGAACTCGTCGAACGCGTTGCCGCCCGGGATCGCGGGCGACACCCGGCCGACGAGGAGCGTTCGGCCGTCCGGCGCCCACTCGTGGACGATGCCCTGCTGCGAGGCGACCGCGTATGACCGCTCGCCAGCGCCGATGTCGCGAAGGTCGAGGCGGTCGAGCGTGCGGACGAGGAGCGTCGCGCCCGCCGGCGCCCATTCCGTGTAGCGCGCGTCGTCGACCGGCGTGATCGCGCCCGTCGCCGTGTTCACGAGATATCGCTGGACGGTCCCGTCCTGCGAGTACCGCGTGAGCGTGAAGGTCGTGCCGTCGCCGCTCCAGTACACGTCGTCGGCGGGGTACTTCGGCGTGAACGCCTCCGGTAGGTGCGCGATCGTGCGCACCGTGCCGTCCTGCCACGCGCGGATGTCCGACTTTTCGATGAAGAACAGCTCGTCGCCGACCCAACGCGTCTCCGGGATCGTCGGCCAGACTCGCGCGACGAGGTGCGAATCCTTCACGATCCGCAGCTCGACCGAATCGGGTCCCCAATACGAGAGGTACGTCCCCGTGGTCGACCAGCGCGGGATATCGCCGACGCCGACGGGCCAGAGCGTGCCGGTGCGAAGGTCGAGGACGTCGACGAGCTCCTGCTCCTGGTAGCCGGTGGGCGTCCGTGTCGCCGGGATGCGCCCGAACCACGACACCGCGAGCACGTTCCCGTCCGGCGACCACTTTGCCTCGAGCGGGTTCGCGATCGCGGGGATCTGGACGCGCTGGACGCACGCGAGGCTCGGCGCGTCCGTCGGCGCCGTCGGTGTCGCCGCGGACGCCGGCACGGCGTGGACGAGGGCGAGCACGGCCAGGATGGCGAGCGCGCGCACCCCGTGAGTGTCGCGTGCTGTGCGGTCGGCGCAAGGGCGACGGCGTACCGTCTTCGCGTGCTCGGGCGCGAATTCCAAAAGCTATGGGTCGGCCAATCCATCTCCGCGGTCGGTTCGTCCATCACGCAATTCGCGCTTCCGCTCACCGCAGCGCTCACGCTGGAGGCGACGCCGGAGCAGATGGGCGTCCTCACGGCGGCGACTTGGCTTCCGTATCTGCTCTTCGGTCTCCTCGCGGGCGCGTGGTCCGATCGTCTGCGCCGGCGCCCGATCCTCATCGTCACCGACGTCGTGCGCGCCGCGGTCCTCGGGACGATCCCGCTCGCCGCAGCGCTCCACGTGCTCACGATCGCTCAGGTCCTCGTCGTCGCCTTCGTCGCGGGGTCGATGACGGTCGTGTTCCAGTCGGCATACCGGCCGTACATCCCGTTCCTCGTCGGACGCGATGCGCTCGTCCAGGCGAACTCGCGCCTCGCGCTCTCGGAATCCGTGGCCCGCGTCGCCGGTCCGAGCCTCGGCGGCCTCCTCGTCCAGCTCATCACGGCGCCGATCGCCATCGCGGCCGACGCGCTCTCGTTCGTCGTGTCCGCGGTCGCCGTCTCGCTCATCCGCGCGACGGAGACCCTTCCGCCGAAGAGCGAGCGGCGCAGCATCTGGACCGAGATGGGTGAGGGGATCCGCGTCGCGTTCGCGAACCGCTTCATCCGCACCGTGCTGACGATGTCGTTCATGTTCAACTTCGCGATCACCATGGGCGACGCCGTCTTCATCCTGTACGTGACGCGTCAGCTCGGGCTCGACGCGGCGCACCTCGGCGTCGTATTCACCGTCGGCGGTCTCGCATCGGTCGGCGGCGCGGCGATCGTGTCGCGATACATCGCGCGGCTCGGCATCGGACCCGGGGTCGTCACCGGTCTCCTCACGCTCACGATCGGCGGGACGCTCGTCCTCGTCGCTGGCGGCGGTCCGGACCTCGCGACCGTGTACATCTCCGCGCGCGCGGCGTTGTTCGGCTTCAGCGCCGCCGTCATCAACGTGACGACGGGCACCGTCGCGCAAGCCGCGATCCCCGACCGCCTTCAGGGCCGCGTCGGCGGCGCCGCGCAGCTCATCTCGCTCGGGCTCATCCCGGTGAGCGCGCTGCTCGGCGGCTGGCTCGGGTCGAACGTCGGGCTCTGGAACACGCTTGCGCTCTCGGTCGGCGCGCAGCTCGCCGCGTTCCTCTACGTCGTGACATCGCCGCTGCGCGGCATCAAGACCGCGCGCGACGTGATGGACGTGCCGGCGAGCGCGGGAGCCGTGGGCTCGAACGCCTGACGCGCGGCGGCGCGGACCGATGAGATGTGGGAGATCGCGCACTGACGAGACGATCTGGACTGCGGTCCCGACCGGGGTCAGGACCGCCCCATCGCACGGGTTCTCGGCGTCGTAGTCGAGGGTGTCGCCGCCTAGCCACCTTTGCGCGGTACGGCCAACGCCCCGCGGTGTTCTCGGACGCGTCGCTCGCCGCTCGGCGCGCGGTCAGACGTGCTCGTGTCACCAACAGGCATAGGCTCGGCTTGTGCCTGACGCGCGCTTGGCGTTCGCCACCGGTCTTAGCGCCGCGGTGACCCTCACGGCCATTTGGTTCGCTGTCGGTGTTGTCCTGTTGCTCCTACGCCGCCGGTTCGCTGTGCACTGGCTCGTCCTCTATCTCGTCATCGCGGTCGCGGTCACAGTTTGGCTGCTATTTGAATACGCTCGATCGGGTCTGCGCTAGCGCCTTTCGTTTGACAACAAGGGATCTTCACGCCGACAGCAACGTTGTGAGGACACCGCCGCGCGCAAGAGCTGCCAGTGTCGCCTGTTTCGCACTGTGGTGCGTAGCCGCACTGGCCGGTGGTGCTCCATTGTTGCCTAGCCTCATCATCGCGAGCGCTGCAGGCTTTCTCGGTGCCGCGCTCCTCACGTCGCTGGACTCGTCGTGGGCACCGTGGACGTGGCGCGATCGTCTCGCACAGACCGTCTTCTTCTTAGCGCTGACCGCGGGGCTCGCCGCTACCGTAGCGTGGCTTCCATTCGCCCCCTAACGGCGGATCCTGCGTTGTCGTGCGTGAGCGCGTCGTGATCTAGACGGACGCGTAGTTCTTTGGCTCGACGGGGTGTCGCACGGCTCGGCCTCGACGTTCGTTCAGCCGCCGCGCGTCGGAGTTACGCGATGGCGATCCTTCTCGACTGGCCTGCTCGCCGTACGAGGCCGCAGGCTCCGCACATGGTTGCGAACACGAAACGTTCAGGAAACAGCTCGTGATCAGCCGCGGAGCTACTCGCCCTGATCACCGCGAAACCCCGCCGTGATATCGCATCTTCGGAGTTGCTACCGATAGGAAGCGCAAGTCTCCTCCTGTGAGCGTGACTGCTTGACTCGGTTCGAGCTGCAGGACGACGCTGCATCGATGCTCCCCTTTCGTCGGCAATGGGCGACCGCCGCGGT
>DATDNP010000161.1:0-19784 GCA_036518215.1 Candidatus Limnocylindria bacterium | reverse complement strand
CGCGTCTCGCGACCCGGGTCCGTGCGCGTGAAGGAGCTCATGCGCGTCGATCGCTTCTCGCACGTCATGCATCTGACCTCCGTCGTCGAGGGCGCGCTCGCCAACGGCCTCGACGCGCTCGACGCGTTCCGCGCGTGCTTTCCCGCGGGAACGGTCTCGGGCGCGCCGAAGATCCGCGCGATGGAGCGCATCGCCGAGCTCGAGCCGGACCAGCGCGGGCCCTACGCCGGCGCGGTCGGCTACCTCGGCTTCGACGGCGCGCTCGATACGTGCATCACGATCCGCACCGCGACGATCGCGAAGGGTGTGTGCCGGATCCAGGCGGGCGCCGGCATCGTTGCGGATTCCGACCCGGCGGCGGAGGAGGCGGAGACGCGCGCGAAGGCGCGCGCGCTGCTGCGCGCCATCGAGCTCGCGACCGGCGGGGAGCTGCTGCGATGACGCGGGTGCTCCTCGTCGACAACTACGACTCGTTCACGTTCAACCTCGCGCAGGCGTTCGGTGCGCTCGGCGCCACGGTCGAGGTCCTGCGCGCGGACGATCCGCGGCTCGACACCGCGCTCGACGCGCGCCCCGATCGCCTCGTCATCTCCCCTGGACCGGGGCGGCCGGAGGTCGCCGGGCGCTCGCCGGCGCTCGTGCGCGCCGCACCGGAGCGCGGGATCGCGACGCTCGGCGTGTGCCTCGGTCTCCAGTGTGCGGCGATCGCGTTCGGCGCGCGCGTCATCCGCGCGCCCGAGGCGCGTCACGGGAAGACGAGCCTCGTGCGGCACGACGGCGAGGGTCTCTTTCGCGGCGTGCCCCTTCCGACAGAAGCGACCCGGTACCACTCGCTCATGGTCGACGAGACGACCCTGCCGCCCGAGCTCGTCGTGAGCGCGCGCGCCGACGACGGGGTGGTCATGGGCCTCCGGCACACCCGACTTCCGCTCGAGGCCGTGCAGTTCCACCCTGAATCCGTGCTCACCGCCGACGGGATGCGCATGTTGGAGAACTTCTGTGGACGCTCGTGAGGCCCTCGGGATCGTCGTGAGCGGCCGCGGCCTGACACGCGACGAGGCCGAGGCGGCGATGACGAGCGTGATGGAAGGCGAGGCCACCCCCGCGCAGCTTGGCGCGCTCCTCGCCGCGCTCCATGTCCGCGGCGAGACGCCGGAGGAGATCGCTGGCTTCGCGTCGGCGATGCGCGCTCGCGCGATCCACGTCGATGCGCCCGCGGGCGCGCTCGACGTCGTCGGAACGGGCGGCGACCGCTCGAACAGCATCAACATCTCGACGCTGTCCGCGATCGTCGCGGCGGGCGCCGGTGCGAGCGTCGCGAAGCACGGCAACCGCGCCGCTTCGAGCGCGTGCGGGAGCGCGGACGTGCTCGAGGCGCTCGGGGTGAAGATCGACCTCGGCCCCGACGGCGTCGCGACGTGCGTCCGCGAGGTCGGCGTCGGCTTCATGTTCGCCGCGAAGTACCACCCCGCGATGCGGCACGCGGGCCCCGTCCGCCGCGAGATCGGCATCCGTACGGTCTTCAACCTGCTCGGTCCGCTCGCGAATCCGGCGGGCGTCCGGCGCTACGTCCTCGGCGTGCCGAACGCCGCGATCGGCGAGACGATGGCGAAGGCGCTCGCAGATCTCGCGGTCGAGCACGCGCTCGTCGTGTACGGGACGGACGGTCTCGACGAGATCAGCCCGTCCGCCGAGACGCGCACGTGGGAGGTTCGGCGAGGCGACGTACGCGCGGGGACGCTGTCGCCGGACGACGCGGGCGTCCGCGGCGCGAAGCGCGAGGAGATCGTGGGCGGCGACGCGGCGACGAACGCGCGGATGGCACGCGAGGTCCTCGGTGGCCTGCAGGGTGGCGCGCGCTCCGCGGTGCTGCTGAACGCGGGCGCGGCCTGCTACGTCGCGGGGCTCGCGAAGACGATCCGCGAGGGCGTCGCGGTCGCGACGCGCTCGATCGATTCGGGCGCGGCGCGCGACCGGCTCGACCGCTGGATCGCGACGAGCCAGCGCCTCGGCGCTGCGGAGGCGGCGAGCGCATGAGCGACTTCCTCGCCGACGTCATCCAGCACCGGCGTGCCGCGACGGCCGCGGCACGCGATCGTGTGAGCGAGCGCGAGCTCTTAGCGCGCGCGCGCGACAACGTGCTCGCGTGGAAGGTGCGTCAGACGATGGCGGCCGGCACCCACGTGCCCGGCGATGCGTTCACGCGTGACCTGCTGATGGCGAAGCGTGAGGGCCGCATGGCGGTGATCGCCGAGGTGAAGCGCGTCTCGCCGGCGCTCGGCGTGCTAACGACGGATGTCGACCCGGCGGTCCAATCGCGCGGCTACGCCGCCGCGGGCGCCGTGGCCATCTCCGTGCTCACGGAACCGCTGTTCTGGGGAGGGTCGCTCGAAGACCTCGCGGCCGTTCGCGACGCGGTGCCCGGGACACCGATCCTATGCAAGGACGTCATCGTCTCGGAGTACCAGATCGCGCAGGCGCGCTCGGTCGGTGCTGACGCCGTGCTCCTCATCGCGGAAGCGCTGACCGATGAGGAGCTGAAACGGTTCATCGAGCGCGCGCGCGAACTGAACATGGGCGTGCTGGTCGAAGCGCATGAGTCAGCGGCATTCGGCCGTGCCGTGGCATCGGGCGCGATCATCGTCGGCGCGAACGCGCGGAACCTGCGGCAGCCGAAGGACCTCGACATCTCTCGCGCGCGCGAGCTGCATTCGTTCGTGCGCGACGACCAGGTGTTCGTCGCCGAGTCCGGGATCGAGACCGTCGACGACGTTCGCATGCTGCCGGAACGGGTCGACGCCGTGCTCATCGGCACCGCTCTCATGCGCGCGCAGGATCCGAATCCGCTCATCCGCGGCATCGCGTCGATCCGACGCGCGGGCCGCGAGTCGATGGGGCTGCCGGAGAAGACGAGATGAGCGAGCGCGGTCGGTACGGACGCTTCGGCGGTCAGTACATGCCCGAGACGCTCATGCCCGCGGTCGCCGAGCTCGAGCGCGCGTTCGACGACGCGATGCGCGACGAGGCGTTCTCGCACGAGCTCGATCGGCTGCTGCACGAATGGGTCGGCCGTCCGACGGCGCTCACGGACGCGTCGCGGCTCGCGGACGCGGTCGGACTGCGCCGGGTGATGCTGAAGCGCGAGGACCTCGCGCACACGGGAGCGCACAAGATCAACAACGCGATCGGGCAGGCGCTGCTCGCGAAGCGCATGGGGAAGCGGCGCATCGTCGCGGAGACGGGCGCGGGACAGCACGGCGTCGCGACGGCCGCCGCCTGCGCGCTCCTCGGCCTCGAGTGTGTCGTGTACATGGGCACCGAGGACGTGCGGCGGCAGCACCCGAACGTCTTCCGCATGCGTCTCCTCGGTGCGGAGGTGCGCGAGGTCGACGCGGGCAGCCGCACGCTGAAGGACGCCGTGAACGAGGCGATCCGGGACTGGGTCACGAACGTTCGCACGACGTACTACCTGCTCGGCTCCGCGATCGGGCCGCATCCGTACCCGGCGATGGTGCGTGAGCTGCAGTCGGTCATCGGGCGCGAGGCTCGCGCGCAGCATCTCGAGCGCGTCGGGAAGCTGCCCGACCTCGTCGTCGCGTGTGTCGGCGGCGGATCGAACGCGATCGGCATGTTCGCGCCGTTCGTTCCCGATGAGGGCGTGAAGCTTCGCGGCGTCGAGGCGGGCGGGCTCGGCATCGAGACCGGCAAGCACGCGGCGTCGATCGTCGGCGGGCGCGAGGGCGTGCTCCACGGGACGCGCTCGTTCGTGCTGCAGGACGACGCCGGCCAGATCCGCGAGACACACTCCGTCTCGGCCGGTCTGGACTATCCCGGCGTCGGTCCCGAGCACGCGTATCTCGCGTCGATCGGCCGCGTCGAGTACGTCTCGCGGACCGACGATGAGGCCCTCGAGGGATTCCGGCTCCTCTCGCGCACGGAGGGGATCATCCCGGCGCTCGAGTCGTCGCACGCGATCGCCGACCTGACGCACATCGCGGAGCGGTACGGGCACGAGCTCGACGTGCTCGTGTGCCTCTCGGGCCGCGGCGACAAGGACCTCGACACCGTCATGGAGCGCGCGAAGACGTGGTGACGGGCACGCTCACCGGCCGTGAACGGATCGCGCGCGCGCTCGCGCGTTCGCGCGAGGAGCGTCGCCTCGCGATCGCCGTCTACCTGACGGTCGGGTATCCCGATCGCGACGCGGCCGCGGGGCTCGCGCTCGCCGCCGTCGATGGCGGCGCCGACATCATCGAGCTTGGCGTGCCCTTCAGCGACCCGCTCGCGGATGGCACGACCGTGCAGCGCGCGAGCGACGTCGCCCTTCGCAACGGCACGACCCTCGACGATTGCATCCGCGAGGGCGCGGCGCTCGTTCGCGAGCGCGAGATCCCGGTGCTGCTTATGGGGTACACGAACCCGTTCTTCCAGCGCGGATACGCGAGGCTCGCGCGCGACCTCGCCGACGCCGGTCTCGCCGGCATCATCGTGCCGGACATGCCGGCGGAGGAGAGCGGCGAGCTCGACGCGGCATTCGCGCAGGTCGATCTCGCGCGGATCGACCTCTACGCCCCGACGACGACGGAGGATCGGCTCGCCGCGCTCCTCCCGCGCGCGCGCGGCTTCGTGTACTGCGTCTCGCTCACCGGCGTCACCGGTGCGCGCACGACCCTCGGCGCGGAGGTCGGCGACCTCGTCGCGCGTGTGCGCCGGCACACGACGCTGCCCGTCGCCGTCGGCTTCGGCATCTCTTCGCCCGAGCACGTGCGCGCGCTGCGCGGTATCGCCGACGCGGCCGTCGTCGGGAGCGCTGCGATCGACGCCGTGACGCGCGGCGGAGCGGACGGCCTCCGCGCGTTCGTCGCCTCCCTGCGCGAAGCGGGCCGGCGATGAGCGGCATCCGGGGCATCCGCGGGGCGACGACCGTGCGCGCGAACGACGCCGCGGCGATCGCCGGTGGGACGCGCGAGCTGCTCGAGACGCTGCGCGACCTGAACGGTCTGCGCGCCGAGGACATCGGCTACGTGATCTTCACGGTGACGCCGGACCTCGACGCGGCGTTCCCCGCGGACGCGGCGCGCGCGGCCCTCGGGTGGACGGAGGTCCCGCTCCTCTGCTCGCGCGAGATCCCGGTCCCCGGCGCGCTCGGGATGTGCGTGCGCGTGCTCATCGCATGGAACACCGACAAGGAGCAGCGCGAGGTCCGCCACGCGTTCCTGCACGGAGCGCGTTCGCTCCGGCCGCAGTGGGCCGTCGACCTGCCGCTCTCGAGGAAGGGAGACCGCTAGTGCTCGTCGTCATGAAGCGCGGCGCGACACGCCAGGAGATCGACGCGGTGATGGATCGCATCAAGGAGTTCGGCATCGAGCCACGCCCGTTGCCCGGTGAGGAGCGTATGGCGATCGGGACGTTCGGCTCGACGTCGCGCGAGGCGGCCGACGCCGTCGAGTCGCTTCCCGGCGTCGCCGAGGTCGTGCCCGTGAGCCGCCCCTTCAAGCTGGCCTCGCGCGAGGTGATCCCACACGACACGGTCGTCGCGGTCGATGGCGTGTCCGTGGGCGGTGCGTCGGCGCTCGCGGTCATGGCCGGGCCGTGCTCGGTCGAGTCGCGCGACCAGATCCTCGCGACGGCGCGCGCCGTGAAGGCCGCGGGCGCGACCGTGCTCCGCGGCGGCGCGTTCAAGCCGCGCTCGTCGCCGTACGCGTTCCGTGGCCTCGGTGACGGCGGCCTCGAGCTCCTCGCGGAGGCGCGCGCCGAGACCGGCCTCGCGATCGTCACCGAGGTGCTCAGTCCGGGCGATGTCGACGCCGTCGCGCGCGTCGCCGACTGTCTGCAGATCGGTGCCCGCAACATGCAGAACTTCTCGCTGCTGGACGCGGTCGGCGGGCAGCCGAAGCCGGTGCTCCTGAAGCGCGGTATGTCGGCGACGATCGAGGAGTTCCTCCTCTCGGCCGAGTACGTCCTCGCGCGAGGCAACCCGAACGTCGTGCTCTGCGAGAGAGGCATCCGCACGTTCGAGAAGTACACGCGGAACACCTTCGACGTGAGCGCGATCCCGCTGCTGAAGCGGCTGTCGCATCTGCCGGTCATCGCCGACCCGTCGCACGGCACGGGGAAGTGGTATCTCGTCGCGCCGGTCGCGCTCGCGGCCGTCGCCGCCGGCGCCGACGGCCTCCTCATCGAGGTGCACCCGAGTCCGGACCATGCGCTCTCGGACGGCTTCCAATCGCTCACGTTCGAGAACTTCGCGTCCCTCATGTCGCAGGCGGGCGCCGTCGCGCGCGCGACCGGACGCCGTGTCAGCGCGGTCGTCACCGCCTAGCCTTCGACCGTGCGCATCGGCATCGCCGGCCTCGGCCTCATCGGCGGCTCGCTCGCGCTCGCCCTCAAGGAGCGACACGACCTCCACGGCTTCGATGTCGACGCCGCGACGCGCGCGGCCGCCGCGCGCGCAGGCGTCGCCACCGTCGACCGCCTCACCGACCTCGTCCCGGCCGAGGCCGTCGTCGTCGCGACGCCGCTCGCGGCGGTGCTCCCGACGCTCGCGGCGCTCGCGCCCGTCGCTCGCGGCGCGGTCCTTCTCGATGTGGGATCGGTGCGAGGTCCCGTCGATGCCTTCGCGCGCGAGCACCCCGACGCCGCGCGGATCGTCGGACTCCATCCGATGGCCGGACGGAGCGCGCACGGGTTCTCCGCGGCCGAGGCGCGTCTCCTCGCGGGCCATCCCTTCCTCATCGTGCCGACGACGAGCGCGGACGCCGACGCGATGCGCATCGCGGGGGACATCGCGCGAGGCGCGGGAGGCGTCCCGACCGTGTGCTCGGCGGTCGAGCACGATCGCATCGTCGCGGTGCTCTCGGCGCTTCCGCTCGTGCTCTCGGCCGCGCTCGCGGCCGTCGCGGCGGATGCCGTCCCAGGTCGCCTCGCCGACGTCGCGGGGACGGGGTTCAGGGACGCGACGAGGCTGGCGCTGACGCCCGACGATCTCGCGACGCAGCTGCTCACGGCGAATGCGGCGCAGATCGTTCCCGCGCTCGCGCGTCTGCGCGAGATCCTGGACGAGATCGAGCGCGCGGTCGCCGAGCGCGACGTGAACGCCGTCGCGTCCCTTCTCGCTCGCGCGCGAGCCGCGCGCGAGTCGCTGGATTAACCTCGGCGCATGAGGATCTTCATGACCATCGTCCGCGTCGTCATCGCGGCGCTCGCGGCGGTCGTCGTATTCGTGACACCGTTCTGGATCACCGGCCCGGCCGGCACCACCATCGACACGACCGGCGCGTTCATCGATCTCGTCGCCGCGGCGGTCTTCGTCGCCATGGTCGTGTGGATGTGGGTCGACCGGCGGGATCTCGCTTGAGCCGCGGCCTCTAGCGCGCGTCCCGCTCGGCGAGACGCGCGCGGTCCCTTTCGGTCAGCATGAGCTCGACGTGACCGCACGCGTCGCACGCGAGCACCTGGAACTCGACCGTCGTCTCGCCGAGATCGGCCCAGTTGCCGAAGAGGATGTGCCCGAGACCGCTCGTGCCGCCGATGCGGAAGTTCGGAGAGCCGAGCGAGACGAGCTCCCGATGACAGCGCAGACAGGCGATGCCCGTCGGCTCGACGTCCTTGCTCATCCCCGCAGCTCGTCCAACACGTCGTAGAACGCGGGGAACGTCTTCGTCACCGACTGCCATCCGTCGATGGCGACGCCCGGCACGAGCAGGCCGAGCACCGAGAACGCCATCGCGATGCGGTGATCGCCGTGCGCGTCGACGACTCCCTCGTGGAGCGGCACCGGCTCGATACGGATGCCATCGGCGTAGACGCGCGCCCGGCCGCCGAGCGCGGTGACCCCTGCCGCGACGGCGGCGATACGGTCGGACTCCTGTCCGCGCGTGTGCGCGAGGCCGTCGAGCTCCGTGGGGGAGTCCGCCTGCGTCGCGACCACGGCGAGGGTGGGGAACACGTCGGAGCAGTCGGAGACGTTCGCGGTGATCCCGTGGAGAAGACCCACGCGGCGCACCGTGACGGATGCTGCCCCGCGCTCGACGACGCACCCCATCTCGGCGATGAGGTCATAGAAGCGCGCATCGCCCTGCCCGCCCCGCTCGCCGCGCGCCGAGACACCATCGATCGTCACCGCGCCGCCGAGGAGTGCGGCGGCGGCCGCGGGATACGTGGACGCGGTCACGTCCCCCGGGACCCGGAGCGAGCGTTTCTTCACGCGCTGCGGCGCCACGCGGAACTCCTCGTGGCCGGCACGCATCACGCGGACCCCGCGGGCCTGAAGGCACGCGACCGTCATCTCGAGGAAAGGCCCGGACACGACCTCGCCGACAAGACGAATCCGAAGCCCCTCGCGGGCGCGCGGCGCGACGAGCAGCAGGGCCGAGGCGAACTGGCTCGACTCGTACCCGGGGACGGCGACCTCCGTCCCCGCGATGGGGCCGCGGATCGTGAGCGGGAGCGCCTCGCCGGTCACGTTCACGCCGAGCGAGCGGAGCGCTTGCGCGAGCGCTCGCATCGGCCGCTGCCGCATGCGCTCGGAGCCGTCGATCGTCACCTCCGCCTCGAAGAGCGCGGCGAGCGCCGCGCAGAAGCGGGCGACGGTACCGGCGTCGCGGGCGTCGACGGCCGCGTGCGCGTATGGCACGTCGCGGGGCGTCACCTCGATCCGGCCGCCATCCCAGCGCACCTCATGACCGAGAGCGGCGATCGCGTCGGCCATCGCGTGAACGTCGTCGCCCGGGTCCAGCGGACCGAGGTCGAGGCGCGAGCGCCCGTCCGCGAGGGCCGATAGGACGAGCTCGCGGTTGGCGATGCTTTTCGACGCCGGCACGCGCACGTGCACGCCGACGAGCGCCCGCCGGATGGGCGCGACCGGCTTGATATCCACGGGTGCGAGGATATGGCGCGTGATCTACACGCGTGCCGAGCGCCTCGCGCAGCTGTCCGTCGTCGCGATCGGCCTCGTGTTCGCCGTGGCCGTCGGCGGTTTCGTGTTCCGCGGGCCGAGCGGCGCGGCGCCGAGCGCATCGCCGTCGCCGACGACGAGCGCGCCGAAGGTGGCGTTCGCTCAGGACACCTGCTGCTCGCAGACGGCACGCGCGCTCAACATGGTGTGGACTTCGAGCGAGAAGATCCTGAACTCGACGCTCACGCTCATCCCGGATCCCGGCTTCAAGTGCACGTCCACCGTCGATGGCTCGGGCATGTGGGGCGTCCTCGGATGCGCTGCTCTTCTCAAGGGTGGCACCGACTACGTCGCGAACCTGCAGGTGGTCACCTCGCACGGCACGTTCCCGTACCAGCAGAAGTTCAAGACGATGGGAGACGCGCTCACCGGCGTGAAGTGGTTCACGGAGTTCGAGGACGTGACGGGTGACCCGGTCGCGTGCGCCGCGGCCAGCGTGCGCATCGTGCAGAACTACACGACGGGGAAGGACCCGATGACGGCGACCCAGATCCTCACGGCGGGCCGCCAGTACAACAAGAGCAAGGACCCCGGGATCGACCCGGTCGCGATCGCGACGATGCAGAAGCAGCTCTCCGCCACCAACAACTACCACTACTACCGGCTCGCGACGCGCGAAGAGGCGACGCGTTCGGCCGTCTACTGGCTCGTGCGCAGCGGCAAGCCCGTGCACGTCATCACGCTCGATGGCCAGCACGATCCGGTCGTCATCGGGTTCGTCGGCAAGATGGGCGCGTCGTACAACGACCCCGCGAACGACATCACGCAGGTCGTCGTCGAGGACCCGCAGCGCGGCGACATCAACCCGGCGACCGCGAGCCACCGTCCCGACAAGTCGCGTCTCGCGGGATTCCAGACCGGTCAGCCGGTCGATCTCTCTGAGTGGTATGGCGACGAGTGGTGGCTGCGGTTCGCATATCCCTCGTCAATAAAGATGCCCGACGGGTCGTTCGTGAACATCGAGCGGAACGACGGGGCGTATCCCGTGCCGCACTGGGCCGGGCAGTTCGTGATCGTCGTCGACGACGGCGACGCGGGGTGGCCGCCGGACAAAGAGGGTCGCGTCAGCTGGCGCTGATCGCGGATAGGGGAGCGCGCCGCTCGAACGGGTAGGCCCGCCCAGGCCGCGCGACAGCGAGCGCCGCACGCGCGCGACCCCCGCGCACCGTGTCGCGCGCTCGCGAAAACGGGGTCCATCGCCAAGTGTTCGCGAGGCCGCGCGTTCCTAACGTGGCCTTCAGCCGGTCAGGGTACGAGAAGAAAAAGAGATCCGCCGGCAGGAAAGAAGGCAACGCAACATGAAGGCTCTCATCGGTCTCGCCGCAGCCTCCCTCTTCGCGCTCGCCGCCTGCGGCCCCTCGGCCGTGGCCGGCGCCACTGGTAGCCAGGTCAACGCGACACTCGGCGACAACATGCGCATCGTTCTGAGCCGCGACTCCGTTCCCGCGGGTCAGGTGACGTTCAACGTGAAGAACGCCGGAACGACCACCCACGAAGTCGTCGTGATCAAGAGCGACGGCGCCCTCGACTCGATCGCGGCCGACCCCGACGAGCAGGGCAAAGTGGCGGAGGACGGCAGCGTCGGCGAGAGCGGCGACCTCGACAAGGGCGTCAGCAAGGCGTTCACGCTCAACCTCGACCCCGGCAAGTACATCCTCATCTGCAACGAGCCCGGCCACTACATGGCGGGTATGCGGGTCGCGTTCACGGTCACGAAGTAGCGACGGACCCCCTGACGGAGACGGCGGCCGATGGCGAGTGCCACGGCCGCCGTCGCATGTTCACGCGAGTCAGATCTGACGGAGCGAGACGGGGCGCACGTAGTCGCCGAGCAGCTCCCGGTGCCACCACGCGCCGGTGTCGCGCCGCTCGGCCGGGGTGGTGAAGCGATAGCGGTACAGGCGGGCGCGGACGTAGCGCGGGCGCCGGCCGTCGAATGGATCGTGCCGGATGAGCGCGAGCGTCGCGCGGTCCGCCTCGAGGAGCTTCTGAAGGAATGGGTAGAACCAGGTCTGGTACATCGCCGACGACATCGCCGCGAACCACATGAGCCAGTCGAGGCGCAGGTGATACGGAGCGATCTGCGGCGGCCGTCGCATCACATCGCCGGGCTTTCCCTTGAATTCGTACTCGCGCCACAGCGTCTGCGGCGTGAGCGCGACATCCTCGGTCCCCTCGACGACGACCTCGTCGCGCTCCTTCGTGACGCTCCCGAACGCGCCGTACGTCCCGACGATGTGGAACGGGTCGAATGAGTAGTTCATCAGCTGGCGCCGCGACAGGAGGTTCTTCGCGGGACGGTACGAGAGGCCAAGGATGAGCAGCGTGTACGCGAGCACGATCCCGCCGAACCAGACGGGGACGCCGGGCTGCGCGTGTGTGGCCGGGAGGACGCGTCCGAGCGCGGCGTCGTCGAGGCTGGCGACGGCGAGCGCCATCGTGATCCAGTTGAGCCACGCGAAGTTGCCGGAAAGGACGAGCCAGCCCTGCGTCCCGATGACGACGAGGCCCGCGAGCGTCGCGATCGGTTGCGGCGCGAAGAGCAGGATCGGCGCGACGACCTGCGCGAAGTGGTTGCCGAGCACCTCGGCGCGGTGGAAGCGCCGCGGCAGGTGGTGCGCGTGCCACGAGAGCGGATTCGGCATCGGCTGCGTCTCGTGGTGGTAGTAGAGGCACGTGAGATCGCGCCAGCAGCGGTCGCCGCGGAGCTTGATGAGCCCGGCCCCGAACTCGACGCGGAAGAGGAGCCACCGAAGCAGATAGACGAGCGTGACCGGCGGAGCGACGTGCGCGTTCCCGAGGAAGATCGCGAGGAATCCGGTCTCGCAGAGGAGGCTCTCCCAGCCGAAGGCGTAGAAGGTCTGGCCGACGTTCACGATCGAGAGGTAGAGCGCCCACAGCACGGCCCACACGAGCATGGCGAGGGGAGTGGGAACGAGATCCGTGAGGCCCACGATCGCGGCGAGACTGAGCGCGACGCCGGTGCACGCGACGATGCGCAGGAGCCGATCGCTGTACCGCCAGTGGAAGAGGCTCGGCGCATCCATGAGCTCGACCGCGGCGACGAAGCGCGGCACCGGGAGGAGCCCGCGTTCGCCGAGGAGCGCCGGGAACTGGCGAAGCGTCACCGCGAACGCGATGAGGTAGATGACGCCGAGCGCGCGCTGGAAGACGAGGCGCGCGAGCCAGTAGTCGTTCGCCGCAAGCCAATCCATCCGCCGACAATGGTGCCGTGAACGCGCGCGTCGCAGTCCCGCTCATCGACCGGGGGAGCGGACCGCCGCTCCTCGTCTTCCACGGATGGAGCGGATCGAATCGCAACGTCGAGCGCTGGCTCCCGGCGCTCGAGCCCTCTTTCCGCGTCATCGTCCCCGACCTCCCGGGCTGCGACCGCGTCGCACCGCTCCGCGAGCGCCATACGGCGGACGCGTACGCGGCGTGGGCGCTCTCGGTGCTCGACGGCCTCGGCGTGCGCGACGCGTACGTCGGCGGCCTCTGCTCGGGAAGCGCGGTCGCGCTCGCGCTCGCGCGACGCGCTCCGGAGCGCGTGCGGGGGCTGCTGCTCCACACGCCGTTCCTCGGACGCGCGCTCCTGCGGCCGCTCATCCGCCTCCAGCTCGAGGCGCTCGCGTCGCCCGCCGGCTCGCTCTACGGGCCGCTGCGGCACGCGTCATTCCTCGCGACGCTCCACCGCCGGCTCTTCGCGAACGCGGCGGAGGTCGCGGCCGAGCAGCTCGCCGCCGACCAGGACGACCTCGTACGCGCCGACGCCCGCGCCGCACGCGAGCTCGCGACGGACCTGCTGCAGGGTGACCGTCTTGCGGTGTTGCGCGGCTGGCATCGCCCGGTCGGCGTACTCGTCGCCGATGCGGACGCGTTCATCGACGTGCCCGGCGTCGTCGCGGCGGTGCGCGACGCGGCGCCGCAGACGGCGATCGAGGTCATCGCGGGCGGGCATGGCTGGACCGACGCGTTCGTCGCGGCCCAGCACGTCGCGCTCGTTCGGCTTGCGGCGTCGCTCCTCGCGTGACGGAGGCCGCGCGCGACGCGCTGCGAACGGCGGAGGAGGTCGTGCTCGTCACGCGCGGTCGCCGGACCGGACGCCCACACGAGACGACGGTGTGGTTCGCCTACGACGGCGACGCGGTGTGGCTGCGCACCGACGCGACGACGGATTGGTATCGGAATCTCGAGCGCGAGCCGCGTTGCCGCCTTCGCGTCGATGGGCACGAGCTCGTCGCCGCGCGCGAGGAGATCGCTGACACAATGTCCGCGCTGCGCGACCTCGTGCGCCTCTGGCGCGACAAGTACGGCCAGGAGTGGGTCGCCGATTGGTACGTCGAGCGCGGGCGCGTCCCGGTCCGGCTCCGCATCGTCGGGTGAATCCGACGATCCGCGTGGGGTGCACACACGACGGTCGTCGCTCTACAGCGCTCTATCCTCGACGCATGCGCATGCTCGTCCGGCTCGTCTCCGTCGTTGCCCTGGCGCTGGGGCTCGGCGGGATGGTCGCGACGGCCGCCGAGCCGAGAACGGTCATGGTCGGCAGCATCGAGGGCGCGATCAACCCGATCACCGAGCGGTACGTCGAGCGCGTCATCGGGGAGGCCGAGGATCGTGGCGTCGCCGCGATCGTGTTCGTCATCGACACGCCCGGTGGTCTCATCGACTCCACGTACGGCATCACGGCGCGCATGCTCACGGCACGCGTGCCGGTGGTGACGTACGTCGCTCCGACGGGCGCGCGGGCGGCCTCTGCGGGCACGTTCATCACGCTCGCCGGCAACATCGCGGCGATGGCACCCGCGACGAACATCGGCGCGGCGCACCCCGTCGACTCATCGGGGAACGACATCCAGGGCGACCTGCGCACGAAGGCGGAGAACGACGCTGTCGCCCACATCGTGAACATCGCGAACGCCCGGGGAAAGAACGCGCAGTGGGCCGAGAGCGCCGTCCGGAACAGCGTGAGCGTCGGCGTCGACGAGGCGGTCCGAACGAACGTCGCGGACCTCGAGGCCGACGACGTCGCCGATCTGCTCGCGAAGATCGACGGGCGCACCGTCACGACGGCGGCGGGCCGCGTGACGCTCGCGACGAAGGGCGCGAGCACCTCCGACGCAAGCCCGAACCCGTTCGAGAGCGTGCTGCATCTCGTCGTTGACCCACAGATCGCGGTGCTCCTCTTCACGATCGGCACGTACGGCATCATCTTCGAGCTCTCGAATCCGAGCCTGCTGTTCCCGGGCATCATCGGCGTCATCGCGGTCGTCCTCGCGCTCTTCGCGTTCGGGACGCTCGACGCGAATGCGACGGGCGTCGCGCTCATGGTGTTCGCGATCGTGCTGTTCATCGCTGAGATCAAGGTGATGAGCCACGGGCTCCTCACCGCGGGAGGCATCGCCGCGCTCATCGCGGGGACGATCATCCTGTTCCCGTCGACGCCGACGTTCCCGGGGTTCCGCGCGACCGTCGATCCCGTGGTCATCGCGACCATCGTCGCCGTCACCGCGGCGTTCTTCCTCGTGGTATTCCGCCTCGCGTTCCGGATGCGCGGGCTGCCGGTCGTGATCGGCACGCACATGCTCATCGGCGCGACGGGCACGGCGAAATCGGACATCGCGCCGACCGGGATCGCGTACGTCGGCGGTGAAGACTGGTCCGCGTCCGCCGATGCGGCCATCCCGAAGGGGACGGCCGTTCGCGTCCGTCGGGTCGAGGGCGTCAGGCTTATCGTCGAGCCCACTGCTGAGGCTTCGAGCGCAAGGGAGGGAAGCTAGTCATGGATGTGTCACTCGCGATCGCGATCTTCCTCGCGGTCGTGCTCATCTTGCTCATCCGCGCCACCGTCCACATCGTCCAGGAGTACCAGCGGCTCGTCGTGCTGTTCCTCGGGCGCTACCAGAAGACGACCGGGCCGGGTCTCGTGCTGCTCCTGCCGTACATCCAGCGACCGTCGCTCGTCGATCTGCGCGAGTTCGTCGTCGAGATCCCGCAGCAGACTTGCATCAGCAAGGACAACGCGCCGATCTCGATCGACTTCCTCATCTACCAGAAGGTCGTCGACGCCGCCGACTCGGTGCTGAAGGTGCAGAACTTCCGCTCCGCGGTGCAGGGCATCGCGACGACGACCCTGCGTGCCGTGATCGGCGACATCGCTCTCGACGACGTGCTCTCGAAGCGCGAGCAGATCAACGAGGTGCTCCGCACGAAGCTCGATGAGGTCACACAGCGTTGGGGCGTGAAGGTCACGACCGTCGAGATCCGCGAGATCACTCCGCCGCGCGACATCCAGGAGGCCATGAACCGGCAGATGTCCGCCGAGCGGAACCGCCGCGCGGCGATCCTCGAGGCAGAGGGGAAGAAGCAGTCGGCCATCCTCGTCGCCGAGGGCGACAAGCAGTCGAACATCCTGCAGGCGGAGGGCGCGAAGCAGTCGCAGGTCCTGCGTGCGGAAGGCTTCGCGCTCGCGCTCGACAAGATCAACGACACGGCCGGCCACGCCGACCCGCGGACGATGACGCTTCAGTACCTCGACGCGCTGCGTCAGCTGGGCGCGTCGCCCGCGACGAAGTTCATCATCCCGAGCGAGTTCTCGGCCCTCGCCGCACCGCTCGCGGCGTTCGCGAGCGGCAACGGCGAGCCGAAGAAGAAGGAAGGCGCCTAGGCGGAGCGCGTCGTGTCGCGCCGGGCGCGGAAGACGAGCCAGCGGGGCCGGCCAGGCGCCACGCTTGCCGTCTCCGCGTCCGCACGGACCGCCATGGGACGCGCCAGGCGGCGGTGCGGGAACGGGGAATACACGCGCGGCGGGACCCGGACATCGGGCGCGGGCCCGGCGCGCCGCGCGGAAGGCACGCTCGCGTTGGTCATGAGTGCAGCGGTGGCGACGGCCATCTCAGGCTCCCCCTCGAGACGTGATTCGAACGGACGTTCGCATAGTAGAACGGATGTTCATGGTGTCAAGAGGGTGGGATACTCGGTCGGAAATCGCTTGAAAAGCGCCCTCGGGGCGGACCTTCTGCCCCAACGACCCCGCTACGTCCGCGAGCGCGCGGAGCCGACGGGCCACATCCTCGAGCCGGAATGGAAGGGCACCCGCGTGCTCGTCCGGATCGGCCAGGACGGCCCGCGCTTCGTCGGCTACGCGGGGGAGCTGGAGGGACCGCGCGAGCTGTACGACGCGATCGTCGCCGACACGCAGTCCGCGAGCGCGACCTTCGACGGCGTGCTCGTGGACGAGTGGCGCGACGAGGCCGAGCTCGAGATCGATCCCGAGGGCAATGCCATGACGCGCGTCGAGAGCGCGCGGAAGATCTTCGCGGCGTTCGACCTGCTCGAGGTCGACGGCCAGTCGCTCCTCGAGGTGCCGCTCCTCGAGCGACGCCGCCACCTCGAAGGCGTCCTCGTGCCGAGCAAGAACGTCCGGCTCACGCCGTATGTCTCACGCAACCTGCGGTCCTGGCGCGACACGCTCGGGGGTCAGGGATTCCAGCGCGTGGTCCTGAAGAACTGGAACAGCACGTACGCACCCGGTCGCACGACCAACGATTGGCTCGTCGTCGAGAAGATCAACGCGGCCAGATAAGACGGAGGAATACGTGGCCACAAAGGCAGCGGTCATCGATCACACCCAGCGTGATCCCTGGGAAGTGGCCCAGGAGCAGTTCAACATCGCGGCCGACAAGCTCCACCTCGACCCGAACATGCGCGGCGTCCTCGCGACCTGCCAGCGCGAGCTCACCGTGCACTTCCCCGTCCGCATGGCCGATGGCGTCGTGAAGGTGTTCACGGGCTATCGCGTGCAGCACAACGTGTCGCGCGGCCCCGGCAAGGGCGGCATCCGCTATCACCCGGCGGTCACGATCGGCGAGGTCAAGGCGCTGGCGATGTGGATGACGTGGAAATGCGCCGTCGTCGGCATCCCGTACGGCGGCGCGAAGGGCGGCGTGGTCTGCGACCCGAAGAACATGACGGCGCAGCAGCTCGAGACGCTCACTCGGCGCTACGCCACCGAGATCATGCTGCTCATCGGTCCCGAGCGCGACATCCCCGCACCCGACGTGAACACGAACGCGCAGACGATGGCGTGGATCATGGACACGTACTCGATGCACCACGGGTACACCGTCCCCGCGGTCGTCACCGGGAAGCCGATCTCCATCGGGGGCAGCGAGGGTCGCAGCGAAGCGACCGCCCGCGGCGCCGTGTACACGATCATCGAGGCGGCGAAGCACCTGGGCATGGATCTCGAGGGCGCGCGGGTCGTCGTGCAGGGCTTCGGGAACGCGGGTTCGTTCTCCGCGAAGTTCATGGCCGAGCTCGGGGCGAAGGTCCTCGGCGTCTCCGACACGCACGGCGCGATCTACAGCGCGAAGGGGCTCGACCCGAACAAGATCGACGCGTACAAGCGCGAGACGGGCACGGTCGTCGGCTTCCCGGGGTCCGAGGAGATCACGAACGCCGAGCTTCTGGAGCTCGACTGCGACGTCCTCATCCCGGCGGCGATCGAGAACCAGATCGGCGAGCACAACGCGCCGAAGATCAGGGCGAAGATCATCGCGGAGGCCGCGAACGGCCCGACCTCGCCCGAGGCCGACCGTATCCTCTTCGACCGCGGCGCCTTCCTCATCCCCGACATCCTCTGCAACGCCGGCGGCGTCACCGTGTCGTACTTCGAATGGGTGCAGGACCTTCAGAACCTCTTCTGGCGCGAGGCGACGATCAACGCACGCCTCAAGGAGGTCATGGTCAAGTCCTTCAACGACGTGCTCGACATGTCGAAGAAGAACAAGGTCGACATGCGCACGGCCGCGTACATGGTCGCCGTCCATCGCGTCGCGGAAGCGACGTTGACCCGCGGCATCTACCCTTAGTTCTGATGACGGGAGGTCCCTTATGGGACCTCCCTTCGCCTCAAGACCCGCAGCACGCTGGCGGCCGGGAGGTCCCCAATGGGACCTCCCTCTCGCCGCCCTAGAAATCGGTAGCCATAGACCTCGTAGCTCTCGATCTGGAGACGACAGGGTTCGATCCGGCGCTCGACCGCATCGTCGAGATCGGTGCGGTGCGCGTCCGTCTCGAGCGCGATGGCGCCGTCACGCTCGGCGAGCGGTTCGCGACGTTCGTCGACCCCGGTGCCGCGCTCGCCCCGGCGATCACGCGTCTCACGGGCATCCGCGACGAGGATCTCGTGGGCGCGCCTCCGGCCGAGCTCGCCCTCGCGCGCCTCGCCGACTTCATCGGGACCGCGCCGGCGCTCGGCCACAACGTCGCGTTCGACCTCGCCTTCCTCGAGCGCGGCGGGGTCGGCGGGCGCGAGCGTCTCGACACGGTCGAGCTCGCGTCGATCCTGTACCCGTCGGCGCCCACCTACGCGCTCCAGGCGCTCGCCGCCGCAGCCGACATCCATCCGGAGGCTGCGCACCGCGCGCTCGACGACGCGCTCACGACCGCCGCCGTGCTCGGAGAGCTGGCGCGCCGCGCGCGGGAGCTTCCGCCGGCCGTCCTCGAGGAGGCGCGCGCGACCGCGACCCTGCTCGGGCCGGCGTTCGAGGAGTTCTTCGCCGACGCGCTCGCGACCGCCGTGCGCGACGCGTTCGCTGTCCCGCGACCGTCGCGGGCCCCCGCCGGACGCGTGTCCCCGCCTGCGGCGGCCGTGACCGTCGCGTCGGCGTTCGCGGCCGACGGCCCGCTGGCGCGGTCCCTCGGTGGATTCGAGGAGCGCGACGAGCAGCGACAGCTCGCCGCCGCGATCGAGCGCGTCTTCGACGAGGGCGGACCGCTCGTCGCCGAAGCCGGCACCGGAGTGGGGAAGTCGCTCGCGTATCTGGTCCCCGCGCTGTCGCGCGCGCTCGCCGGCGAGCGCGTCATCGTCAGCACGCACACGCTGCCGCTGCAGGACCAGCTCGTCCGGAAGGACATCCCCGCCGTACAGGAGGCGCTCGGCACGAACGTCACGGTCACCGTGCTGAAGGGACGTACGAACTACCTGTGTCCGCGCCGCTGGCAACAGTTCCGGTCGCAGGTCGTCACGCGTGAGGAGGCGCGCCTCGCGCTGAAGACGCTCGTGTGGCGGCTCGACACGACGTCCGGCGATCGCGCGGAGCTCAACCTCCTCGGCGGCGAGTCGGAGCTCTGGCCGCGGGTGTCCGCCGATGACGAGACGTGCGACGCGCGACGGTGCGCGCGCGTCCCGGGCGGCTGCTATCTCCAGCGCGCGCGCGACGCGGCCGCGAAGTCGGGTCTCGTCATCACGAATCATGCGCTCCTCCTGCAGGACGCTCGGATGCGCGGTGCGCTCCTGCCACCGTCGGAACACCTCGTGGTCGACGAGGCGCACCGCCTCGAGGAGGTCGCGACCGACGCCTTCGGGCTCACGCTCGACGACCGCAGCGCGCGCCGCGCGCTCGATCGGGTGGCCCGCGCGCCCGCGGTCACAACGGCGCTCCGTGACGATCGCGCCGAGCTCGCGGAAGCGCTGCGCCGCGAGATCGGGTACGCGCGCGAGCGCACCGCTGAGCTGCTCGCGGCGCTCGGCGCGCTCATCGACCCGCGCGCCCTCGAGGACCGCCTGCGCATCACCCCCGGGATCCGGGCGAGCGACGAGCGGTGGCTGCCGGTCGAGCTCAGCGCGGAGCGCCTCGCCGACTCGCTCGCGGGCGTCGCGGCAGCGGCCGACCGCCTCGCCGCGCGGACGTCGGACGAGGACGAGCAGGCCGAGCTCACCGCGGCGGTCGCGGAGCTCGGCGGCATGCGTGTCGCGATCTCGCGTGGCGTCCACGCGCCGCGTCAGAGCGACATCGTGTGGCTCGAGCGGTCCGCGGACGGC
>DATDNP010000160.1:0-2986 GCA_036518215.1 Candidatus Limnocylindria bacterium | reverse complement strand
GTCGCGGACGACACCGGCGACCGGCACATGCCGGCGCGGAGCGGCATGCGCCGCGCCGCGCTCGCGATCGCGATGCTCGCGGCGTACGTCGCCGTTCTCGCGACGCCGGCGGCACGCACGATCTTCGACCTCGTGCCGCCGAGCGTGCCGGAGGTCGCGCTCGTCGCCGGCGCCGGCGCGGCGTGGATCGTCGCGCTTCGGTGGCTGCTCCGCGTGCGAGCGCTCGACGCGGCGCTCGGGGTCCGTACCTCGGCGTAGCGGGGTGTCAGGCCCCGCCTGACGGCGGTCACCGCGCTCCCCGACGCAGCGTGGGAACGGCACGCGACGACCGGACGACCATCGACCGTCGGAATCCCGATGCGAACGACCGACGATGCTCCTATGCGCAGGCCGCTCGTGGTCCTCGGCGTCGCGATCGTCGCCGTCGGCGTCGGGCTCGTCGTCGCCTACGGCGGCCGCATCGCACCGGGCGTCCGCGTCGCCGGCATCGAGGTCGGCGGGCTCACCGCGCAGGCCGCGCGCGCCGTGCTCGCCGATCGGGTCGCGGACGCCCATCTCGTCGTCCGCGGCGACGGAGCGTCGGTCCGCATCGACGTGCAGAGCGGCATCGCGTTCGACCTCGATCGGTCGGTCTCGGACGCGTCGGCGCTCGGACGCATCGGATCGCCCGCGGACCGCCTCGGCGCGGTCGCCGGCGCGCTCCTGGGACGCACCGACGTGGCGCTGCGCCGGATCGTCGTCGACGAGGCGCGGTACGAGGCGACGCTCGCGCTCATTGCGGCCTCGATCGACGTCGCTCCCGTCGACGCAGACGTGCGCATCGATACGAGCGGCGTGAGCGTACGACCAGCCGTGACGGGCATCTCCGTCGATCGCGACGCGCTCTCGGCCGCGATCCTCTCGTCGCGCGACCTCGTCGGTACGATCGACATACCGCTCGCCTACGTCGCGCCCGCGCTCGACGACGACGCGGTCACGGACGCCGCGCGCGCGGCGCGGAACGCGTCGTTGCCGCTCGTGCTCACGGCGGGCACCGAGCGCATCGTGGTCGATCCGGACCGGATGCTCGGGCTCGTGACCATCACGCGTGAGAGCTCGTCCGACGGCGACGCGCTGACGGCGTCACTGTCGGCGCAAGGGCTCGACGCGCTCGTCGCGGAGGTCGCGGGCGCCGTGGACGGCGACGTTCGCGAAGCCCAGCTGGTCCCGGGCGGCGAGCGGCTGGACGTGGTGCCCGGGCGCGACGGCGTCGTCGTCGACCGGGCGGCCGCGCGGGCGATGCTCGAACGCGCGATCGTCGGCGGGGAGCGGACGATCGCGCTGCCGGCGGCGGTGACGCATCCGAGCCTCACGACGGACGACGCAGAGCGCACGTCCGAGGCGCTCGTGCTCGTGGGCGGCTACACGACCTTCTTCCCCGTCAACTGGGCGCGCGCGACGAACATCGGGAATGCGGCGCGGACCTTCGACGGCATGGTCATCGGTCCCGGCGAGTCGTTCTCGTTCTGGGACCGCATCGGCGAGGTCTCGGCGCGCACCGGGTACGTCGAGGCCGGCACGATCATCGGTGGCGTCTCGAGCTACGCGATCGGCGGCGGGCTGTGCCAGGTATCGACGACCTTCTTCGACGCGGTGATCCGCGGCGGGTACCGCATCGACGAGCGCCACCCGCACTCCTATTACATCGACCGGTACCCGCTCGGGCTCGACGCGGCCGTGTTCGCGCCGTCGACGGACATGCGCTGGACGAACGACACGAAGACGGCCGTCCTCGTCCGCGCGCAGAGCACCGACACGAGCATCAGCTTCTGGCTGTACAGCGAGCCCACCGGACGCAGCGTGACGATCTCCGAGCCGTCGCAATGGAACATCCGCTATCCATCCCCCGACCAGCCGGCCGATCCGCAGCACGCGCCCGGATACGTCGTTCCGGGGCGCGACACGCTCGTGACGCGCGTCGTATTCCAGGACGGGATCGCGATCTCGCGCGACGACTGGTACAGCCACTACGACCCGGTCTGGGGCGGACCCGCCCAATGAACGAGGAGGCGCACATGGACTGCCGAACGAAGCTCGTCCAGTACCTGACGGAGGAGGGCGTGAACTTCGACGTCCGCGAGCACCAGGAGACATTCACCGCGCAGCGCGTCGCGGCCGCCGAGCACATCGAAGGTTGGTCGTTCGCGAAGGTCGTCATGGTCCTCGTCGACGGCGACCTGCAGATGCTCGTGCTCCCCGCGCCGGAGCGCGTCGATCTCGACGTCGTCGCGCTCGCGCTCGGCGCGCGCGACGTGCGACTCGCGACAGAAGAGCAGTTCGCCGCACGCTTCGGTGACTGCGAGCTGGGCGCGATGCCGCCGTTCGGGAACCTCTACGGCATCCGGGTCGTCGCGGACACGACGCTCGCGGGGCGCGAGCGCATCGTGTTCGAAGCGGGATCGCACACCACCTCGATCGCGATGTCGTGGGCCGACTACGTCCGGCTCGTCCGGCCCGCGATCGTCGACTTCGGCGGTGTCGCGACGATCGCCGCTTCGTAGCGCGAGTAGGCTGGCGGCGTGAACGAGCGAGGCGTCGAAGAGCGTCTCGCGGCGGTGGAACGCGAGCTCGCGGCGCACCGCGCGCCCGACCTCACCGCGCTCGGGTTCTGGTCGGCTGTCGCCGCGGTGAAGCGGGATCCCGCGCTCGTCGCGCGATACGCCGACCGCGTCGGCGACATCGACCGCGCCGCGTTCCGCCGGGCGGTGCGCCTGCGCTTTCCCGCGCTCGTCGGCGTCGTGCTGCTCGTCGTCGGCGTCGTGTTCGGCCTCGTCCTGCTCGCCCTCGCGCCGCAGCTCGCGAAGCCGTGGCTCGAGGTCGCGCTCATCGTCGGCATGGGCGCGCTCGACGTGGCGACGCACGGGCTGGCGCACGTCGTCGTCGGGACCCTCGCCGGCATCCGCTTCACGGACTGGTTCTTCGACCTCCCATCGAAGCCGCAGCCCGG
>DATDNP010000159.1:0-23129 GCA_036518215.1 Candidatus Limnocylindria bacterium | reverse complement strand
TCAGGACTCGGTTGGACCGCCTTCGCGAGCTCGACCTTCTCGGGAGCCGGCACGGGCAGGTCGAGCACGACGGCGAACTTCAGCATCTGCCGGAGCGCGATCAGCTGGAGGTTCTTCGTGGCGGCCGAGATCGTTGCCTTGCCGCCGTAGCGCCCGTTCCGCACCGCACGGCGCGTCAGCGAGCTGCTGTAGGCCTTCAGGGCGCGGATGTCGACGTCGGAGACCTTCGGCGCGTGACCGTCGCGCGACATGAACGCGAGGAAGTCGTTCACGTAGGCCGCGTAGCGCGGTATGGTGCGCTCGCCGCGGCCCTTGTCCTTCAGCTCCTGGAGGAAGGTCACGGCGAGCATGCGGAGCGGGCTAGATGGCCGAAGGTCGCGAGGATCTACGTAGTCGGCGGCCAGCAGGTCGCGCCAGCCCTCACCCGTATTTGGTGCAATCTTCATTCCTTGTGATTCTCATATGGTGCCTTGGACGTGTCAAGCGCCTGCTCGCGCTCTTCCCCGCCGCTGGATAAAGACGACTCTGACCGCGCGAGCCGATGTTCCACGCGATTCGTGAACTCAACGAAGGACGCACGTCTCGGTTTGGTGCATCCGACGCGTCCTCGGCCCGAGCGGGCTCCCCGCGCACGTCTAAGTGCCGGGCAAGCAGGGCCGCGTAGCGAGCGAGCGGTCCGCGCGTTGAGAAGGCGCACGACGCGCGGAGGTGACGCCATGGCCCAGAAGATCGAGGAGACACCCGACCCGATGCCGGAGACGCTCGAGGACGGCAAGCTGCGCTTCGAAGGCAAGGTCGAGCTCGGCGGGACGGTCACGGGCCAGATGCTCGGCATCCTCTTCGGCCCCGATTCGGACGTCGACGGACGTCTCCAGTACGCCGGGCCGGTCCACATCGACGGCACCTTCCGCGGCGCGATCAAGACGAACGACGCGCTCGTCGTCGGCGACCATGCGACGATCGACGCGGACGTCTCGTGCGGCTCGGCCGTGATCCGCGGCACGATCGTCGGAAACATCACCGCGACGGAGTCCGTCGCCCTCGAGGGACGTGCACACGTCAAGGGCGACATCACCGCCCCGTCACTCGCGATGGCGAAGGGCACCATGTTCGACGGCACGTCGCGGATGGGCACATTGCCGTCGCCAAAGCGGAGCGGCCGCCGCTAGGCTCCGCCATCCGACGCCTCCGCTAGATTGGAGGCAGGACGACGATGCCCACGTTGACGAGCGCACAGCGGTCGCGCCTCCCCGACTCCGCGTTCGCGTATGTCGACTCCGCTGGCACGCGCCGCCTTCCGATCAACGATGCGTCGCACGTGCGCAATGCGCTGGCGCGTTTCGACCAGGTCACCTTCGAGACCGACGAGGCGCGCGGCCGCGCCCGTGACCGCCTCCTTCGCGCCGCGAAGCGCTACGGCATCGTGCCGCTCGGCTTCTTCGATGGACAGCTGCGCAAGGAGCGCGCGTCCGCGAGCGGCGTCGACATGCGGGCGTGGCCCCGCGGCACGGTCACCTTCCTCCTGACCGACATCGAAGGCTCGACGGCCCTGCTGCGTCGCCTGCAGGATGGCTACAGCGCCGTGCTCCGCGACGTTCGTCGGATCATCCGCGACGCGGTGCGCGCCGCGCACGGCCACGAGGTCGATGCGCGCGCCGACGAGTTCTTCGCTGCGTTCGCGGATCCGCGGGATGCCGTCGCCGCGGCCATCGCGATCCAGCGCGGGCTCGCCGAGCGCGCCTGGCCGGGCAAGGCCAAGGTCTGCGTGCGGATCGGTCTCCATACCGGCCGCTCCACGCTCACCGATGCGGGCTATGTCGGTATCGCCGTCCACACCGCGGCGCGCATCTGTTCGGCGGGCCACGGCGGCCAGATCGTGCTCTCGTCGCACGTCATCGATGCGCTCCTGAGCCTGCACGAGGCGGCGGACGGCGGTGTGCGCCGCCGCGCGCTCGGCGAGTACGTGTTGCCGAGCCTCGTCGAGCCGCTCGCCCTCTACCAGATCGACGTCCCCGGGCTCAGGACCCGCTTCCCCGCCCTTCGCACATCCACCGCGCGCGCGTCGGAGAGTCGTTAGGGCCGGAAGAGCGTTAGCTGCCGGCCGTCAACCGACGGACGGTCGAAGCTCCTTCAGCCAGCGGCGGAGTGCGGCGTCTTCGAGCCCGGCCGCCTCGAGCTCCTCATCCCCCACCTTCAACACCGGTATGCGGATGGCGTAGCGCTCGAAGAGCAGCGCCTGCGCTTCGATGTCCACGCGCTCGATCTCGAGCGGCAGGTCCATGCGGATGCGCGTGAGCGCACGGTAGGTCTCGGCGCAAAGCCCGCACCCGGCCTTCTCGTAGAGCACGACGTGGCGCGCCGGCCCGCGCTGCGTCCGTTTCCGGACGAGCGCGAGCCCGCGCCTCAGATCCCCGCGCACCGGCTCACCAGTTGTTCGGCAGCCCTTCGACGTTCGCCGGCAGCGACGTTCCGCTCGGGACGATGACGTACACGATCCCGCCGGAGCCGCTGAGCCACACATCCTCGAAGTCGGCGCGGCCGTAGATCTTCCGCACCTGCGTGTCGTCCGGCACCGCCGGGTCGTTCGAGATGACGTCGCCGCTCGCCGTGAACCCGCGGATGACGAGAAGATGCCCGCTCGTCTTCTTGAAGAAGAAGCCCGGCAGCTTTCCCTGGATCGACGCGACGAGCGGGATGCCCGCCGCGATGAAGCGCTCGGCCTCCGCCAGCGAGCGAAGGCGCGTCACGAAGCCGCGCATCCCGGTGAACGATGCCGCGTATGCCGCGTTGAACGGCCAGTTGCCGGCGCCCTGGTAGTGGTAGTCGTAGACGTAGCGCGCCGCATAGTCGACCTGCGGGTCCGCATATGCGAGCGCCGCGGGCCAGGTCGCGAGATCCGCGGACGTCGGGCCGCTGTGCCAGTAGCTCAGCACCATCGAGGTCGAGGTCGGGCTGCACCAGGCCTCGCCGCCGCCGTCGTACTCCGGGAACTGGCCCGCGTGGATCTCCTGCGAGTACTGCGGCACGTCCAGGTCGACCTCGCGTCCGAGCGTGAACGCGCTCGGGATCGCGTACATCGAGGCGGCCGACGTCATCGCGCCGAGCGACGAGAGCGTCGGCGTCGCGGTGCTTCCCGCGACTCGGTGAAGCGTCACGCGGAGCGTGTACGTGGTGAGCGGCGGCGCCTTCCCGTCGCGGACGAACGTGTCGATCGCGACGTAGCCGTCGCTATCGCCCTGCCCGCCGACCGATGTGCGGTGGATCGTGCCGTCACCGGATGCCCAGATCCCCATCGTGTACCACTTCGTCGTGCGGCCCGAGCCGCCCGCCTGCATCTCAACGCTGATCCACGTGCCGTTCGGGGTCGTCGCGTTCCACGAGGCGACGAGCTCGTCGAAGGCGAACGGGACGGCGTACGGAGCGGTGGTCCACGTCCCGTACTGTTCGGCGATCGCGCCATATCCGTACGGGTCCGTGTACGTGCCCGAGGCAAGCCCTCGAGACGCGAGCGAGAGCGTGCCCTTGCTCAGAGCGACGCCGCTGTAGGCGCCCGCTGCGAGATCGAAGCGCGCATAGCTGACAGCCGGCTCGCCCGCCGACTTCGCAGCGAGCGCCGATTGGCTCGAGAACGCGCTGACCGCGATGAAGACCGCACATGCGAATGCGAGCACGCGCAGACGACGTGGTGCGCTCATGGTGCCCTCCTGGGGCCGGGCGGGGTCCGGCCGTGCGGGCTAGAGTCTGCGCGTGGGCGAATTCGTCCGTCCAGAGGTCTTCATCTCCACCGCGCGCGTCGCCGAGCGATTGCGTGATGCCGACATCCGCATCGTCGACTGCCGCTACCGCTTCGAGGACGACGCGACGGCCGACTACCTCGCGGGCCATGTGCCGGGCGCCGTCCACTGCGACTGGACGCGCGATCTCTCAGCTCCCCCGCCCCCGTCCGGTCATCCGTTGTGGATGCTCCTCGGCCCGAACGAGTTCGCCGCGCAGATGTCGCGCATGGGCATCGGGAACGACACGTTCGTCGTCGGATACGACGCCGAGGGCGGCCACCACGCCGCCCGTCTGTGGGTCGGCCTGAGACGGTATGGACACGATCGCTTCGCGGTCATGGAGGGCGGCATCCAGAAGTGGCTCGCGGAGGGTCGGCCCGTGGAGCGCGGCGAGGTGACCGCGCCGCCTGCGACGTTCGTGCCGCACCCGAGGCAGGGTGTCCTCGCATCGAAGGACGAGGTGCTCGCCGCCGTCCGGACCGGCGATCCCTGGCTGCTCGACGTCCGTCGGGACAGCGAGTTCACCGGCGAGGAGAAGCGCGCGGCGCGTGGCGGTCACATCCCCGGCGCCGTGAACGTCCTCTGGAAGGACGCGCTCACCGACGACTGGATGCTGCGCGACGCCGACGAGCTCGAGGACCTCTACGCGAACGCCGGCTTCGGCCCCGACACGGCGACGATCACGTACTGCCAGGGCGGCGTCCGTGCAGCGTTCACGCATCTCGTGCTGCACGCGCTCGGGCACGAGGACGTGCGGACGTACGACGGCAGCTGGGAGGAATGGGGCAACGACGCTAGCCTCCCGGTGATCACTGGCCGGAGCTAGGCTCGCCGGCCATTGCGGCCGATCCGTCGAACGAGGCGGTCTTCACGGCGACGGTCGAGACCGTTCCACCTGACCAGGTCGCGCTGATCGTGTATGTGCCCGGGGGCCATCCGCCGGCGATGTACGACGTGAAGAAGCCATACGTGTCCGCAAGGCGCAGGCTGCCCCCTGTGAGCTGGTAGCCGTTGTTGCCGACGATCGAGAGACTGAACATCGCGTTCGACGGCAAGCCGTAGATGACGAAGGTCGTGCCGGGCCCGACGGGCGTGCTCGAAGCGGTCACGATGCCCGGAGACGGAGGCGCGAGGACGCGGATCCGCGATGCGAAGGACTGAGCGAAGTCCGAGAAGGGGCGTCCCGCGATCGCGGCGTACGCGTCCTCGAAGCTCGCACCCTGCGCCATCTGCTGGAACGTCGCTAGCTCGCCGGCCATCCCGATGTCGCTGCGGAGCAGCAGGACCGCCTCCGTCGCGACGGCGTAGGCGTACGTCGCGTCTGCCTGCGACCGCGCGGCCCACGTGTACGGTGAGGACAGGTCGGCGAGCGTGAAGAGCGCTCCCTTCGCGGCCATCGATGCCGCTCTGTAGCGCTCCTCGTCGGCGAACCATTCGGTGCTGGGGATCGTGAGCTCCTCGGCGCGCGCGTTGCCTTCGTCGAACCAAGCCGGATAGAAGGCATCTGGCGCCAGATCGCGTTCGATGGCGTGCGTGAGCTCGTGCCGCAGGTCCCGCAGCTGACCAAGTGCGGCCTCGTCCTGCCAGTCGACGAAGATCCAGCTGTGGTCGCCGGAGCAGACGCATTCACCCGAGGCCCACGGCGATGGCGCTGAGACGGCGCCGATCGCCTGGATCGCGGCCGAGAACGCACTTGGCGTCGACAGCACATAGACCGACGGCCGGTTCGTGTACGCCGTCGTGTAATCGCCCTGCACCTGCGCCATATCCGAGATCGTCTGGACGAGGATGCGTTGATCGTCCGCGAGCGAGATCGCCGCGTCGCTGTACACATCGACGGCCGTGGTCGAGACGAGGCGGAACGACAGCCCGCCGATGCTCGTGCTGCGTGGGACGACGACGGTGATGGCAATGGTGGTGCTCACGGTCCCGCTCGTCGCGACGACGTTCACGGTACCGCCGCTCCCGGTCGTCGTCAGAATGCCCGACGGCGACACCGCACCGAGCGTGCCCGGGCTCGCGCTCCACGTGGTACCCGACGACGCAAGCGGCTCCCCGAACTGGTCGTAGACGGACGCGGTGAGCTGCTCGCTGGCGCCCGCGATGATCGTGTCGCTCGCGAACGACACGCGGAGGCTGCCGACCTGCGGCGCCACCGGTAGGCTCGGCGCGCCGAACGCTTCGTACATCATCGAGGCGTCGCCGCCGGTGAGGGCCTGCTGATACGCGATCGCGGCGAGCGTCCCGCCATTCCCGTCGATCGTCACCGAGTACGTCGTCCCGTCCGCGAGACCGACGACGCCGCGTGGGTCGATGCGGATGCTGCTTGTCCCGAGCGCGATCTGCTGCGTTGCGGCGAGCGTTCGCGTGCCGAGCGCGTAGTACCGCAGCGTGGCGCTCGTCGCCGTGCCGCGCTCGATGAACATCGACGTCGTCCATCCGGCGGGTCCGCCGACGGTGCGCGTCACGACCGGGAGCGTGGCCCGCGGCTGGAACGTCGTCGCGGCAGGGTACCCAGCGGCTGTCGTCGCCGAGTTCGGCAGGACGACACCCGCGATCGGTACGGTCGACTCGATCTTGAGCGAGTACTCCCCGTTCGCGAGACAGACAGCGGGTACCGCCGCAAGACATGGTGTCGTCGTGCCCAGCGCGAAGCGTGGATCGAACGCACGTGATCCGCCCGCGGGTATCGACGCGAGGGTGAACACCTGCGCGACACCTCCGCCGGCGAGCGGCGTGAACGTGAGCCTCGCGTCGGCGACGCTCGCGCTCAGGTTCTGAACGACCACGGGCGAGAACAGAGCATTGAGCAGCTTCATCGCGTACGGGGCGTAGACGGCGGTGGCGCCGTCGATGATCCCGTTCATGCTGTACGCGACCGGCCCGACCGCCCTGTTCTCCGCGTTCGCGACGACCGCGATCGGCTGATCGGCCGTGAGCGTCACCGCGTACTGCGTACCGTCGACGAGGCCGGGCGCACCGAGCACCGCGTCGTCCGAGTTGGGGTCGATGACCCGCGATCTCCCGGGATCGATGACGCGCCTGATGGTGAGCGTCTGCGTCCCCGCGAAATCGATGAAGCGCGCCGTCACGAGGGTCGTCGTCGTTCCGAGGTTCTGGATGATGAAGGGGACGTCGTATCCGTAGAACCGCCGCGTGACGTTCGGCAGGTAGACCGTCGTTCCGCCGACGCTCGATCCCGCGTACGAGAGCGCTTCCGTGGTCGTGCCGGCACCCTGGAGCTGCGTCACCGTCGCGACGATGGGCGCTCCGAAGCTCCGCAGCACGACGCTGTACTGCGTGTCGTCGGTGAGGTAGGTGTCGCGATCAGGATCGTCGACCATGCTCGTCCCGGGCGCGAGCGCCGCGGTCTTCTGGCATGCGACCGGCGCGCCGTCGCTGAAGCGATAGAAGGTCGCCTCCACCGTCGTCTGTATCGCTCCGGCGTTCTGGACGTAGAACGGCGTGTCCCAGCCGAGCGGTCCCCCGAGCGTCTTCGTGATGTTCGGCAGATACACCGTGCTCGTCGGGACTCCGGCGGCACCGCAGGGTGTCGTCATGGCAGCGTTCGCCGGCGAGCCGATCTGCGCGGCGCGCGCGACCGCACCCCCATTCCCGGCCAGAACGAGCGCGACGACCAGCGCGAGTGGGACGCCGCGCACGGCCGGCTGCGGTCGGATCTCGGCTTCCCTTCCAGCTCTCCCGTTCCCCGAGGGAGCGGCAGAGCGCCACCAGTATCCGATGCCTAACGACCGATGTGGCTAACGGACTCGCCTGTGCGTGAGCTCGGCCGCGAGATCCGGCGGCACGTCGGCATCGATCTCGATGCCGCGCTCGCCGTACTCGGTACCGCGCAGCGCCCCGCGCTCGCGGACCCGCTGCACCATCGCGCCGTCGGCATACGGGACCGTCACCTTCACGTGCTGCCACCCCGCGGCGGCGAGCTCGCCGAGACGCGTGCGCAGCGTGTCGAGGCCCTCGCCCGTCTTCGCCGACGTGAACACCGCTCCGGGGAACTCCGATCCGAGCGCCTCGCGCATCGCGTCACCCTCCGCCCCGCGCAGCGCATCGGCCTTGTTGAACACGAGCAGGCTGGGCCGCTCCGCGAGGCCGAGCGAGGCGAGCGTCTCGCGCACGACGACGAGACGCTCGTGCAGGTTCGGATGGCTCACGTCGACGACATGGACGAGGAGGTCGGCGTCGTCGAGCTCCTCGAGGGTCGCGCGGAACGCGGCGACGAGCGCCGGCGGGAGCTTGTTCACGAACCCCACGGTGTCGGAGAGGAGGATGGCAGCGCCGCGCGCGAGGGGCATGCGGCGCGTCGTCGGGTCGAGCGTGGCGAACGGCTGGTCCGCGACGAACACGTCCGCACCCGAGAGCGCGTTCATGAGCGTCGACTTCCCGGCATTCGTGTATCCGACGAGCGCGGCGAGGAAGAGCCCATCGCGAGAACGCGCGCGCCGGCTCCGTTCGCGCTGCGCCTGCACCTCGGCGAGTCGCGCCTTCAGATCGACGAGCCGGCGCTCGAGGACGCGGCGGTCCGACTCGAGCTGCGTCTCACCGGGTCCGCGCGTGCCGATGCCACCGCCGGGACGCTCGAGGTGTTGCCACATGCCGCGGAGGCGCGGGAGGGTGTACTCGAGCTGCGCGAGCTCGACCTGCACGCGGCCCTCCTTCGTCCGCGCGTGTCGCGCGAAGATGTCGAGGATCACCGCGGACCGGTCGACGACGCGCTTCCCGGTCACGTCTTCGAGGCCGCGCTGCTGCGCCGGCGTGAGCTCTTCGTCGGCGACGATGACGTCGACCGCCGCTCGGCCTGCCTCGGCCGCGATCTCCTCGGCCTTCCCCTTCCCCACCCATGTCCTCGGATCGGGTGCGCGCCGCTGTTGGACGACGCGGCCAGCGACGATCGAGCCCGTCGCCTCCACGAGGGCGGCAAGCTCCTCGAGCGAATCCTCGGGATCCATCCGAGCGCGCGGCAGGTCGAGCGCGATGAGGTACGCGCGCTCCGCGGGTTCGCGGGTATCGACGGTCATGTCTCCACTATGCCGCTTCGGCGAGCGCCGCGGTCGCGAACGTGACGGGATCGACACTCGTCGGATCGCACCAGCGGATCGCCGGATCGCGCCGGAACCACGTCATCTGCCGCCGGGAGTAGTTCCGCGTGTCGCGCACCGTGAGCCGCACGGCCTCGTCGAGGTCGATCTCGCCGCGGAGATGCGCGCACCAGTGGACGTAGCCATGGGCGCTCATGCTCGGAAGACGCGGATCGATGCCTCGTCGCATGAGCGCCCGCGCTTCCTCGAGGACGCCCCGCGCGACCATGTCCACGACGCGACGCTCGATGCGCTCGACGAGCCACGGCCGCGGCGGCGCGAGACCGACCCTCGTCGCCGGCACGGCGTCGTGTCGGCGCCACGCGGCGCTCACGCCCCCAGTGAGGAGCGACGCTTCGAGGTACCGCACCACTCGACGCACGTTGCGCGGATCGACCCGCGCCGCCGCCTCGGGGTCGACCGCGGCGAGACGCGCGTGGAGGTCGACACCCCGCGCGGCATCGCCCTCGAGCGCTGCACGCAGCTCGGGATCGGTCGGGACGGCGTCGAGGTCCAGACCGTCGAGGAGTGCCCGCACGTACAGGCCGGTCCCGCCGACGACGACGGCGAGCCTCCCTCGCGCCCCGATCTCCGCGAGCGCGCGACGTGCCTCGCGCTGGTAGCGACGGACGTCGTAGCGCTCGCCGGGGTCGGCGACGTCGAGCATGTGGTGTGGCACGCGTGAGCGCTCCCCCGGCGTCGGCTTCGCCGTCCCGACGTCCAACCCGCGGTAGATCTGGCGAGAGTCGGCCGACACGATCTCGCCGCCAAGCGCCTCCGCGATCGCGAGCGCGAGCGCGCTCTTGCCGGACGCGGTCGGTCCGACGACGGCTAGGACGCCGCTCGTGCTCGCGCCTCCAGTGTCCGGAGCGACGCCCTGGCCTCGTCGAGGACGGCGTCGTCGGGCTCGCGCTCGCCGTAGCGCAGCGCCTCGAACGCCGACACGATCGGCGCGGCGCCGCTCCACGATGCGTCGCCCGCGCCGATGCGCGTGACGTGCTCACGGGGCGTTTCGGCGTCCTCTCGCCATCCCGGGCCGCGACGTTCGGCGAGCGCGAGGAAGCGCCAGTAGATGACGCGCAGCGCGCTTGCGCGACTGCCGTCGTCGTGCGGCGGCACGCGATGCGCGCGCCGTCGGGGCCGGAGCGATCGCAGGGTGTCCATGAGGGAGATCCCCTCGGCGCTCTCGCGCTCGAGCGTCACGCCGATCGGAAGTCCCATGCGCCGCTCGACGAGCATCCGCTCGAGGAGCACGACCGCGATGAGCGCCGCGATCGCGACGATCACGAGCTCGAACGCACCGAACACGTAGGGCCGCGCGGCTTCGATCTGCCGCTGCAGATCCTCATTGCCCTGCTGCTGGGCGAATGGACTCTGTGGCAACTGCGGTAGCTGCCCGCGGATGAGCGGACGCAGCGCTTCGATGAGGGCGGCGGCGATGTACGCGAAGGGCAGGATGAGCAGGTAGAGGATGCGCTCGACGATCGGCGCGAGGAACGTGCCGAACGAGCTGAGCGCGTCCTGCGCGCTCGGCACGAGCACGGACGCCACGATCGCGACGAGCGCCAGCACGACGGTCGCGCCGGTCGCCGTCGACGCCCCGATCCCGCCGCGCGTCCCACGCGCGAGCGCGAGCTCTTCGGTCGTTCGCGCGAGCGAGAGCGCGAGACCCGAGATCGCGACGACGAGCAGCGCGAGGGGGGCGAACGGCGCGCGGTCGACGTTCCACGGCCCGATGATCGCGATCGCGATGGCGATCGCGGCGACCGGCGCGGCGTTGCGCGCGTCGGTCCATCGCAGCGCTCCGCGCGCGATCGTCAGCACGCGCCAGAGGAACGCCTCGCCGAGGATGCCGAACACGACGACGCGGGAGAGCACCGCGAGGCCGTCCGGATCGTGCATCGGCAGCGCGAGCCCCCACGCCGCGGACGCGGCGAGTGTGACGACGAGGACCGTCGCGCTCCGCCGCTCGGTGCCGGCCTCGCGCAGGATCGTCGCGAGGAGCAGAGCCGCGCCGAAGAGCGCGAGCACCGCCGGCATGACGGGCATCGGATCGCGGCCCGCCGTCCCCGCGTGTGCGATCGCGGCGAGCGCGGCGAACGTCACGGCTTCGACGAAGCACCGTGCACCGATGAGGAGCGCGACCGCGCCGCTAGCCCGCACGCCGGAGCTCCGCTGGATGCAGCACGTCCACGGCGATCTGGTGTCCCGCGAGGAGCGTCGACGCCTCGGCGGATGGCGCGCTCACGCTCACTGCGAGCACGCGGTGATGCGCTCTGCGGAGCGCGAGCATCGCGGCGGCGAGCGCGGTGCTGACGACGGGCGTCACGACGACGAGCGTCGCTCCCCACGGGATGCGGCCGCGCTCGGCGAGGAACACGACGTCGGGCGAGTTCGCCGCGTACGGCCCCAGGCGCGCGAGGATCTCGAGGCTGCGCGTGAGCGACCGCGGGCCGCGCGCGAGCGCCGAACGCGGGCGTTCGTGCGTGATGTTGTCGATCCCGTTCGTGACGAGGCCGACCTGCCGTCCCGCGGCGGCCGCCTGCCGGATGAGGTCCGCGGACGCCGAGACGACGAGCTCCACGGCCTCGGGGTCGGCCTGGACCCAGTACTGCTCGTACGACGCGACGTTGACGAGGAAAACGGCGTCGAGGCTCGTCGCGGGCTCGTAGAGCTTCGTCTGGAGGGTGCGCAGCCGCGCCGAAGCCTTCCAGTGGATCTCCTTGCGCGGGTCGCCGGAGCGGTGCTCGCGCACCCCTCGGAAGCGGAGTGGATCGGGCAGGAGACCGCGACGCACCGCCGTTTCCGCGAGCGGCCGCAGGCTCGCGAGGTGACGATCGCGCGTCGCGAGCGGCTGCGGATACGCGACGATGGAGACGTCCAGCGGGATGGAGCGCTCGATGGAGAGGAAGCCGAGCCAATCGCTCGCGCGAAGGCGGAGCGGACCGAAAATGTACGCGCCGCGCTGCGTCGACACGAGCGGGAATCGGACGGTGATGCGCTCGTGCCCCCGCGGCGCGAACCCGGCGTTCACCCAACCCCGCGGCACGCCCGGCTGGAGCCCCTCGGGCGCGAGGCCTTCGGGCAGGAAGAGCCGCACGTCGAGCCACGGCAGCGGGAGCGGCTTGCGATTCGCGATCCGGACCGTCGCGGTGAGCAGCTCCCCTGCGACGACCCGATCGGTCGAGAGCTCGACGCTTGCGTCGACCGCGACGAGCGCGAGGTGCGACGTGAGCCATACGACACCGCCGATGACGAGCGCCCCGGCCGCGAGGATGATGAGCGCGGGAGAGCGCGAGATCGCCGCAAGCACCACGAAGAGGACGACGATCGACCACTCGAAGCGACCGCTCGGGCTCATGTCAGCGCGCGGTCTGCGCGACTTCCTCCGCCGGAACCGGCGTCCGCCCGAGCACGTCGGTGACGACGCTCGCACCCGTGCGGCCGCGCATCTGCGCGTCCGCGCCGAGGAACACGCGATGGCGGAGGACCGCCGGCGCCTGCGCTTTCACGTCGTCCGGTAGGACGAACGATCGCCCCGCGATGGCCGCGTGCGCCTGCGCGGCGCGATAGAGCGCGAGCGCCGCGCGAGGGCTCGCACCGAGCTCGACACCTTCGGCCTTCCGCGTCGCACGCACGAGATCGACGATGTACCGACGCACCGCGTCGCTCACGCGGACGGCGCGCACCTCGTCGCGGAGCGTCTCGAGCACGGAGGCGTCGTACAGCGGCTCGAGCGTGTCGGTCGCGACGCTCGCCGGTCCGTGCACTCGGAGGATGGTGTCCTCCTCTTCCGCGTCGGGATACCCGAGGCGGATGAGGAAGAGGAAGCGGTCGAGCTGCGCCTCCGGGAGCGGGAACGTCCCCTCGAGCTCGATCGGGTTCTGCGTGGCGATGACGCAGAACGGTTCGGGCAACGGGTGCGTCGTCTCGTCGACGGTCACCTGGCGCTCCTGCATCGCTTCGAGCAGGCTCGACTGCGCCCGCGGCGTCGCGCGATTGATCTCGTCGACGAGCACGATGTTCGCCATCACCGGCCCCGGGCGGAACTCGAACTCCTGGGTGCGCTGGTCGTAGATCGACACGCCCGTGATGTCCGACGGCACGAGGTCGGGCGTGCACTGGATGCGGTGGAAGGTGAGCGAGAAGGAGCGCGCGACCGCGCGCGCGAGCGTCGTCTTCCCCACACCGGGCACGTCATCGAGGAGCACGTGTCCTTCGACGAGCAGCGCCGCGAAGAGCTGCTCCGTGGCGACGCGCTTCCCGATGACGACACGCGAGACCTGCTCGACGAGTCGCTCGGCCGCATCGTGTACCGAGGGCATGGGGAGAGGCTACGCGAGGCCGGCTTACGCCGCTTCGAGGCGCGGAACGTCGCCCTCGTGCTTCGATCTCGTGCCGCGGAGCGCGTTCGCCGACGCGAGCGCGACGGCGAGCGCGATGAAGGCCGCGACCGCATGGAGCCCGAGAGCGATCGGGTCGACGATGTGGAGCGCGAATGGGCTGAACGCGCGCTCGACGAAGAAGAGGAGCGCGAGGAACGTGAGCAGCCGCAGTGCGAACCGGACACCCTGCACTGCCCGCGTCGCGACGACGAGCGCAACGAGCGCGAAGACGTACACGAGCCAGCCGCTGCTGTCGCCCGAGGTCCCCCACGCGCGGCCGCCGGGCACGAACCCCGCGATGACGCCATCCGCGACGAGGACGACCGCGAGCAGGAGCGTCGTCCCTCCGATGAGCCAGGCCGAGCGCGCGGGGAGCTTCACCTGCGGGGGCGGCGGCGCCTCCTCCGGCTCGGTCGCAGGCGCGGACGCCGGTGCGCTGTCCAGGGCGAGCAGCTGGTCGACCTCGCCGGAGGCGACCGAATGCCCGAGCCGCCATACGCGGATCGCGGAGACGAGGATGACGAGCTCGACGAGCGCCGTCGCAAGGTGGATGGCGATCGAGGGCGCCGTCTTCGTGCCGAGCAGGAACGCGCTCGCCGGACGCTCGATCACGAAGAAGATCGAGAGGCCCATGCGCAGCGTGAGGCTCCTCTCGCTGCCGCGGGCGACGAGGACCGCGACGAACGTATTGATGAGCGCGAAGAGGTACGAGAAGGCGGCGATGTTCGGCGACCACGCCGTACCGCCCGGATACACGCCGTCGAGGATGCCTGCGGCGACGAAGAGCGCCGACGCGAGGAGCATGAGGATGACGACCGGTCGGAGCTCGCGGGCCACTGGACCTCCCTATCCCCCTATGCCTGCGTGGCCGACATGGTAAACGCTCAACCGCTTGGTCGAGATACCGACAGGGTCTCACGCCGCGCCTCGAGCGCGGCGATGTTCTCGGGTGGTACGAATGTCCCGCCAAGATCCGCACCGTGCTCCCCGCGGCCGTGAAAATCGGAGCCGCCGGTGGGCACGAGGCCGAAGCGCGCAGCCAGGCGAAGGCAGTACGCGGTCCACGCGGGTGTGTGTGAGCCGTAGTAGCACTCGATACCCGCGAGACCTTTCGCGACGAGCTGCGGCATCAGGTCCTCGAGACCGACGACGGTACCGGGATGCGCGAGCGATGGGACGCCTCCGTGCGCGCGAACGAGCTCGACCGCTTCGAGCGGCGTCAGGCCGACCCTCGCCACGTAGGCCGGCGCGTCCTTGCTGATCAGCGTGTCGAACGCGGCGTCGTAGCTCGGCACGTGGCCCGCCTCGAAGAGCGCCTGCGCGAGATGCGGTCGGCCCAGGGAACCTCCTTGTGCGATGTCCTTCACACGCTCGAGCGATACCCGGTACCCGAGCGCGTTCAGCTTCTCGACCATGAGCTCGATGCGCCGGCCACGGTTCTCGCGCAGCCACCGCATCCGCGCCTCGAACGCCTCGTCGGCGGGATCGACGAAGTACGCGAGCACGTGCACGTCGCCCCACTCCGACTCCGTGTTCAGCTCGGTGGCCGGGATGACGCGCACGCCGAGGCGGGACCCCTCGGCCGCCGCTTCCGCGATGCCGGCGAGCGTGTCGTGATCCGAGAGCGCCTGGATCGTGACGCCTCGCTCCGCGGCGCGACGCACCAGGTCCGCGGGCGCGAGCGCGCCGTCCGACCGGAGCGAGTGCGTGTGGAGATCGATCGGATAGCCCGCGCTCATGGCCTCGTCACCCGTTCCAGAGACGGTCGACGCGCTCGATCGAGCGAGCCGACCCGCTCGCCTCGTCGGCATCGATGAGCACGCTGTTGAACTGCACCGGGCCCTCCGCGACCTCGAAACGTTTCGGAATGCCCGTGCGGAAGCGCTCGACGATGATCGGCGGCTGCATGCCGAGGACCGAGTCGCGCGGCCCGACCATCCCGGTATCGGTGACGAGGGCGGTGCCCTGAGGGAGCACGCGCGCATCGGCCGTCGGAACGTGCGTATGCGACCCGACGACCGCGGTCACGCGGCCGTCGAGGTGCCAGCCCATGGCGATCTTCTCGCTCGTCGCTTCGGCATGCCAGTCGAGGATGCGCACACGCGGCACGGCGGTGCCGAGCTCCGAGAGCACGGCATCGACGCCGCGGAAGGGATCGTCGACCGGCGCCATGAACGTGCGGCCGATCGCGTTCATCACGAGCACGCCGTTCGCGACGATCCAGCCCTTCCCGGGATTGCCGGGCGCGAGATTCAGCGGCCGGATGCAGAACGGGAGCGTGTCGATGTCCTTCATGAACTGTCGCTGGTCCCACACGTGATTGCCGTTGGTGACGACGTCCGCACCCGCGGCATGCAGCTCGTTCGCGATGTCCGCGGTGAGCCCGGCGCCGCCCGCGGCGTTCTCGCCGTTCACGATCGCGAGGTCGGCGCGCAGCTCGTCGCGTAGAACGGGAAGGAGCGCCGCGACCGCGTTGCGGCCGGGGCGCCCCACCACGTCACCGACGAAGAGGATGCGCAAGGCTTATTTCGCGTACTCCACGCTGCGCGTCTCGCGGACGACGGTCACCTTGATCTGTCCGGGGTACTGGAGCGTCTCCTGGATCTTCTGCGCGATGTCGCGCGACAGTCGCGCCGTCGCGAGGTCGTCGACCTGCTCAGGCTTCACGATGACGCGGACCTCGCGGCCGGCCTGGATCGCGAAGCTCTTCTCGACGCCGTCGAAGCTGTTCGCGACGCTCTCGAGCTCCTGAAGACGCTGGATGTAGTTCGAAACGATCTCGCTTCGTGCACCGGGCCGCGCCGCGCTGATCGCATCCGCCGCGGAGATGAGCGTCCCCGTGAGCGTCACGGGCTCGACGTCGCCGTGGTGGCCGACGACGCCGTCGATCACCGTCTGCGGGAAGCCGTAGCGCTTGAGCAGCTCGCCACCGATGACGGTGTGCGCGCCCTCGACCTCGTGGTCGATGGCCTTGCCGATGTCGTGCAGGAGACCGGCGCGCTTCATCGTCTGCACGTCGTAACCCGTCTCCCCCGCGAGCATGCCGGCCACGTGCGCGACCTCGATGGAGTGCCGCAACACGTTCTGACCGTACGAGGTGCGGAAGTGGAGGCGCCCGAGCAGCTTCACGAGGTCCGGATGGAGCCCCGCGATGCCCACCTCGTAGACGGCGGCCTCCGCGGCCTCCTTCATGATCTGGTCGATCTCGGTCTTGGCTCGCGCGACCATCTCCTCGATGCGCGCGGGGTGGATGCGGCCGTCGACGAGGAGCCGCTCGAGAGCACGCTTCGCGACCTCGCGACGGATCGGGTCGAAGCCCGAGACAACGACGGCCTCGGGGGTGTCGTCGATGATGAGGTCGACACCGGTGAGCGTCTCGAGGGTGCGGATGTTCCGTCCCTCCCGGCCGATGATGCGTCCCTTCATGTCGTCGCTCGGCAGCGCGACGACGGTCACGGTGTGCTCCGTCGTGTGCTCCGCGGCGAACCGCTGGATGGCCATCGTGATGATCTCGCGGGCTTTCGCATCGGCGCGCTCCCGCGCCTCGATCTCGAGCTCGCGCACGCGACGATTCGTGACGTCGCGCATCTCCTCCTCGACGCGCTGGAGCAGGAGGCTGCGTGCTTCCTCCATGGTCAGGGAAGCGACGCGTGCGAGCTCCGTACGCTGTTCGTCCTGGAGCAGCGCGATCTTCTCGCGCTCGACGTCGAGATCCTTCTCCTTCACGCCGAGCCGCCGGTCGCGCTCTTCGACCTGCGCGAGCTTCTGATCGAGCTGTTCGTCCTTCTTGTCGAGCCGCGACTCGTACCGCTGGAGCTCGGCGCGCCGCTCGCGGTTCTCAGCCTCCGCTGCCTTCGCGACCTTGAGTGCTTCGTCCTTGGCTTCGAGGATGATCTCCTTCTGCTTCGCACGTGCCTCGGCCACGAGCCGCTCCGCGTTCGCGCGGGCGGTCGTCTCACTGGCAAGGGCAAAGGAACGGCGGAGGAAGAGCGCGATCCCGAAGCCGAGCAAGCCTGCGACGAGGGCCACGAGGCCCACGACGAGGATGTCGGGCATCTGCGTGTCCTTTCTGTGCTACGCGAACGAGGACGCCCGCCGTGTCGGGGCGAGAGCCCCCGGATCGCAAACCGACCGATGGAACGGCGTGCTCCCTCGGCCGGAGGGTTTCACAAGTTCTAAGTGAGACGAGGATAAGCCGCTCGTGTGCCGTACGCAATGCGGACAACATTTCGCGCGTCGTACCCTCGTCTCGTGGCCGGTCCCGACCTCGAGCGCACGCTCGATGAGAACGCTCTCAACACGCTCCTCGCATCGGGAAGCGGCTGGGAGCGAGCCGGACACACGCTCACGAAGACGTTCAAGCGTTCCGGGTTCAGCGACGCGATCGCGCTCGTGAACGAGATCGCGAAGGAAGCCAATGCCGCGAACCATCATCCCGACATCCATGTCGAGGCGTACCGCCGCGTGCGGGTCGTCCTCACCACGCATGCGACCGGCGGCATCAGCGACGCCGACATCAAGCTGGCGCGCCGCATCGACGAGCTGGCTGGCGGGTGACGAGCACCCTCACGAGCTACGTCCCGCGCGGGACGCGCCTGCTGCTCCTCTCGGCCTTCCTCTCGACCGTGCCGCTCGGCTACCTCATCGTCGTCGTGCCGCTGTACCTCGCGCGCATCGGTCTGGAGGCAACGCTCATCGGTGCGATGTTCAGCGTGTCGGGAGCCGTCGCCGCCGTTCTCGTCGCCGTCTCGGGCCTCTTCGCCGACCGGTGGGGACGCCGGCGCTTCCTCCTCGTCGGGACGGTCCTGCCGGCCGCCAGCTACGCGATCTTCGCGGCGACGACGGATGTGCCCTGGCTCTTCGCGGCGAGCCTCCTCGGAGGCGTCGGGATCGCGAACGGCGCCGCAGGCGCCCTCACCATCGCGACGTACGACGCACTCCTCGCCGACCACACCACGGAAGCGACGCGGACGCGCGTCTTCGCCGCAAGTGGCGCGATCTGGACGACCGCGGTCGCGGCCGGCTCGATCTGCGCCGGCATGCCCGAGCTCATCGCGCGATCGTTCCCGGGTCTGGATCTGCTCGCGACGTACCGTCTGCCGTACCTCGCGATGATCGTCCTCACCGTCACCGCGGGCGTCGCGCTCATCCCGATACAGGACGATCCCGAGGTGCGCGCGGCGCGGCAGGCGTCGGGCTGGTGGCCGACCCGCTCGCGTCGACCGATCGCCGTCTACTCGGTCGCGATCGGACTCACGGGATTCGGGCTCGGCATCGCGGTGCAGCTATTGCCGCTGTGGTACCGCATCCGCTTCGGCGTCAACGAGGCAGATCTCGGTCCGTGGTATGCGGCGGGACAGGTCGCGTCATTCGCCACCGTCGCGCTCATCCCCTATCTCGAGCGCCGCCTGGGCGCGCCGCTCTCGATCCTCGGCGCGTTCACCGGGGCCGCCGTCGCGCTCGCGCTCATCGTGGTGGCGCCGACGTTCCCGATCGCGGCGACATTCCATGTCGTTCGCAGCTTCCTCACCAATCTCGCGTGGCCGTTCCATCAGTCGCTTCTCATGACGTCGACCGCTCCGGAGGAGCGCGCGACCGCCGTCGGCACCGGATTCGCGATATGGGGCGCGACGAACGCGATCGGACCTCTTGCCGCGGGAGCCCTCCTCGCCGCGGGTCTGTTCAGCGTCCCACTGCTCGTGGGTGCGCTCATGTATGTGTTGGGCGGGCTCGTGTTCGGCATCGGCTTCCGTCGCTGGGTGCTCGTACCGGCGCGCGGAACGGACGGGCGGCCCTAACCCTCGTCGTCCTCGCCGACCGTGGCGCGGATGACCTCTTCGATCGTCCCGTAGCCGAAGCCGCGCGCGGCGAGATACGCGTGGATCTTCCGTTTGCGCTCCGGTGGCGTGAGCGTCGCCCAGCGCGTCATCGGGCGCGAGAGCGCGCGCTTCGCCTGCTCGATGTCGGCGTCGGGCGCACGCTCGCCGAGCACCGTCTCGACGACGTCGCGCGAGATCCCCTTTCCGAGGAGCTCGCTGCGCAGGCCACGGTCTCCGCGCGGGCGGAACCGCGCGCGCTGCTCGAGCCAGTAGCGCGCGAACGCCTCGTCGTCGACGTATCGCTGCGCGCGGAGCTTGTCGATCGCCTTCGCGACCGCCTCGTCGTCGAAGCGCTTCCCGCGCAGGTGCCGGTGGATCTCCGCGACGCTGCGCGGACGCATCGCGAGGTAGCGCACGGCGACGTCGTACGCGGAGCCCGGGTCGGGCGGTGCTGCGCTAGTCCTCTTCCTCTGCATCGCCGGCCGCGGTCGCGACGGCGGCGCCCGAGCGCTCGCGCACCTTCGCCTCGATCTCCGCGGCGACGTCCGCGTGCTCGCGCAGGTACTGCTTCGCGGCCTCGCGCCCCTGGCCGATCCGGCTCTTGCCGTAGTTGATCCACGCGCCCGACTTGTCGAGCACGGCGGTGTTGATGCCCATGTCGATGAGACCGCCCTCGCGCGAGATGCCCTCGGCAGCGAGGATCTCGATCTCCGCGATCTTGAACGGCGGCGAGACCTTGTTCTTCACGACCTTGACCTTCACGCGCCGCCCGATGATGTCCGTGCCGCTCTTGATCGGCTCGATCGGACGGACGTCGAGTCGGATCGAGGCGTAGAACTTGAGCGCCTTGCCGCCCGTCGTCACCTCGGGGTTCCCGAACACGACGCCGACCTTCTCGCGCAGCTGGTTGATGAAGACGACCGTCGTCTTCGTCTTCGAGATGCTGCCGGTGAGTTTCCGCAAAGCCTGGCTCATGAGCCGCGCCTGCAGCCCCATGTGCGGGTCACCCATGTCGCCCTCGATCTCGGCGCGCGGCACGAGCGCGGCGACGGAGTCGACGACGACGAGATCCACGGCGCCGGAGCGCACGAGCGTGTCGGTGATCTCGAGCGCCTGCTCGCCGTTGTCGGGCTGCGAGATGAGGAGCTCGTCGACGTTCACGCCGCAGGTGCGCGCCCACTGCGAGTCGAGCGCGTGCTCGGCGTCGATGAACGCCGCCGTTCCGCCGCTCCGCTGCACCGCGGCGACGGCGTGCAAGGCGAGGGTGGTCTTGCCGGAGGCTTCGGGGCCGTAGATCTCGACGACGCGGCCGCGCGGATACCCGCCGACACCGAGGGCGAGGTCGAGCGCGATGGACCCGCTCGGGATGGCATCGACCTTCTCGCCGGCGCTCGCGCCGAGCTTCATGATCGAGCCCTTCCCGAACTGCTTCTCGATCTGCAGGATCGCCTGATCGATGGCCTTCGTCTTTTCCGTCACTGCCACCATACCGTCCTCAACCTCTCAACCGAACACCAAACGGCGCCGGCTTGCTATCGCTCACACCGGCGCCGTGACAAGACCGCGGAAGCTACTACCAGTCGACCTTTTCTTTGCGCTTCGGCTTGACGATCTCGAACGTCATCGGTGCCTGGACCGACGTCGTCGAAGCCTTCCGCTTCAGCTCCTTCTCGAGCTGCTCTTTGGACTTCTTCTTCTTGTTCTTGTCTTTGGCCTCTCCACGACCGCTGGGCATGCTTCCCTCCCGTCCGGTGGAAGCGTCCGGACGAATCGAGCATAGCGCCGACGATAGCGACAGGACACGGCCTATTCTTCGCGCGTGTCCGCCCGTCGCCGCCCATCCGCGCGTGTCACGACGCGAACCGGCGACCGCGGAGAGACGTCGCTTTTCGGCAAGCCACGCGTCCGCAAGACCGATCCGCGCATCGAGGCGCTCGGCGACCTCGACGAGGCACAGGCCGCCATCGGCGTCGCTCGTTCGCTCGCGGGTCGGTCGGGGCTCGCGCTCGTCCTCCTCGAGCTGCAGCGCGGCCTGTACACGGCGATGTCCGAGGTCGCGACGCCGCCCGAGGACCTCCGCCGTCTCCCGCAGCGCCTCGACGCGACCGCGGTGAAGGCGCTCGACGACGCGGTCGAGCGCGTGAAGGCCGACGCACCTGTCGAGGGGCGCTTCGTGATCCCGGGCGAGGACGCGCTCTCCGCCGCGATCGACCACGCGCGTGCGATCGCGCGGCGTGCCGAGCGGCGCGTCGTCGCATGCGCCGACGCCGGGCTTCTCTCGCCCGATGTGCTCCTGCCATGGCTGAATCGCCTCTCGGACCTCCTCTTCGTGCTCGCGCGCGCACACGAGCGGCGCCGACGGCCGGCGAACGCCACGGCGCAGGGTGTCCGCAAGCGGACTCGCTAGCGGGCTCGCGCCTCGCGCGTGTCGCGTCGGAGGTCGCTCGCGACTGGGGCCTCTCGCTCGGCGAGCCGTTCGCGCTCTCGCGCTTCTCCTACGTCGCCCCCGCCGGTGACGACGCCGTGCTCAAGGTCGCGCCGCCCGAGGATGACGAATCGACGCACGAGGCCGAGGCACTCGCGTTCTGGCACGGCGACGGCACGGTGCGGCTTCTGCGGCACGATCCCGCGCGACGCGCGATGCTCCTCGAGCGCGCGCGTCCCGGGCACGATGCCGCGATGCTCTCGGATGACGCGATCCCTGCCGTGATCTTCGACGTCGCACGACGCCTGTGGCGGAAGCCGGACCCGAACCCTCCGTACGACCGTATTGGCGACCGCGTCCCGGCCTGGCTCGCCCGCGCCGGCGAGAGCGATCTCGTACCTCGCGCGGCCGCGCTGCTGAACACGCTCGACATCCGCCACGACGTGCTCGTGCACGGCGACTTCCACCATCACAACCTGCTGCGCGACGGCGAGCGGTGGGTGGCGATCGATCCGAAGCCGATGCTCGGCGAACCCGAGTTCGACGTCGTCACGTTCCTCTGGAATCCGCTCGACACCTCGCCGACGCGCGAGCGGATCGAGACGATGATCGCCGCGTTCGCCGCACAGGGGCTCGACGCTGCGCGCATCCGCGCGTGGGCAGCGATACGCGCGACGTACCTCGGCCTTCCCGTTCGGCCGGGGATGTCGGCGACTCAGGTCCGCGTCGCGCGGATGCTGCTCGAGTAGCGCACTATCGGCACAGGCACAGAGAGAGGAGCACGCCATGCCAGTGCAGATCGAGACGCTGAAGGAAGGCACGGGCGAGGGCGCGAAGGACGGCGACACGCTCGTCGTCCACTACACCGGCACCCTCGCCGATGGGAAGAAGTTCGACTCGAGCCGCGACCGCGGTCAGCCGTTCGACGTGACGCTCGGACAGCGCCGCGTCATCGCCGGCTGGGAACAGGGTCTTCAGGGCATGAAGGTCGGCGAGAAGCGAAAGCTGACGATCCCGCCCGAGCTCGGCTACGGCACACGCGGCGCGGGCGGGGTCATCCCGCCGAACGCGACGCTCGTCTTCGACATCGAGTTACTCGACCTCCGGCGCCGCTAGCGCGACGCGCGTCGTCATGCGAAGGCTCCTCTGACACCGCGCGGTGTCGGACAGAGCACGACAGAGTGGCAGCTGCTCACCCGACGCACCGGTCCCGCACATCGGCGCGCAAACCATGTGTATGCCGCTACTCGGGACCTCCGCACTCGCTCATGCTCGCTAGAGGAACGATGACATCCGTAGCGGACGGAGCAACGAACATGACGACTCTCGCGAGCGCCAGATCCACTGAGCGTCCGACGTCGACCAGGCTGCTGGCGATCGCCAAGGTCGTTGGGGTCGTGGTCGCGCTCGGATACCTCGCAGTGAACGCGATCGGTCTGTGGTGGATGCGCGGTTATCAGATCACTTGGACGTGGGTCGGAGTGCTGGGGTGGATCCTGCCGCCCGCAGCCGCCGTGATCGCTCTCGCGTGGCCCCGCGCCGGCGGCGTTGCGTTCCTGCTAGCCGCAGGCCTCGAGCTGTATCAACAGATCAATCTCTACGTGAGCGCACAGGGTGAAGAGTGGCAG
>DATDNP010000158.1:0-11551 GCA_036518215.1 Candidatus Limnocylindria bacterium | reverse complement strand
GTCGCGAGCTCGATCCGCGTCGCGTTCGAACGTCTCGACCGCGAGTGGAAGGGTCTCGACATCCTCGTGAACAACGCGGGGACCAACATCCCGCAGGACCTCGTGCACACCGATGAGTCGTCGTGGGACACGGTCGTGGACGCGGATCTGAAAGGCGTCGTCTTCGTCGCGCAGGCGGCGGCGGCGCGCATGATCGAGGCGAAGCGCGGCGGCCGCATCGTGAACATCGCCTCGCTCTACGGCGTCGTCGGCCGTCGCGAGCGCGTCGCCTACAGCGCGGCGAAGGGTGGCGTCGTGAACGTCACGCGGTCGCTCGCGCTCGAGCTCGCTCCGCATGGCATCACCGTGAATGCCGTCGGACCGAGCGCCATCGAGACCGACATGACGCGCGAGCGGTTCCGTGCTGACCCTGCGTTCCGGGAGGAAGAGGTGTCGCGCACGCCGCTCGGGCGCCTCGGAACGCCGGAGGAAGTCGCCGCCGCGGTGGTGTTCCTCGCGTCCCCCGGGGCGTCGTTCATCACCGGTCAGACGCTGCTCGTCGACGGAGGGACATCCGCGCATTGAGTCGTCACCCGTTCGTCCTCCCCCGACGGACGCATCCCCCGTTCGCGCCTCGCGTCTCGGGCGTTGCATCCAGTAGAACAGAGCGCGCAGCCACGAGCGGACGGGGGAGGAGCGCGCCTCGTTGTCGTTGCCACAGCCGGTGAGCGCGGAAGGACCAAGCGTCACGCCCGGTCTGACGGTCGTGCCGATCACGCCGCCCGTCGAGGCGACGCTGCGCATCCTCCTGAATAGCGTGCCGTTCCTCATGGGCGCGGCCATCGTCCGGCAGCCGCCCGGGACCGACGGCGTCGTCGCGGCCGTCGGCCGCATGCCGTGGCTGCACGATCGTCGGCTCACCACCCTCCAGCTCCCCGACGACACGCTTCCGTCGAACCGCGCCGTCGCGCTCGACTGGCCCGTGCCGTTCCAGGCGGAGTGGGTCGGCGCGCCGCCGCGCCTCCTCATCTCGCGGCTCGTGTTCCAGGGCCGCACCGTCGGGGTGCTTCTCGGGACGCTCATCAATCGCGATCCGATGACGCAGCAGACGCGCGAGGCGCTCGACCTTTCGTGCGAGCTCATCGCGTCGGCCGTGGCGGGCGAATCCGCATACGCGATGGCGGCGCCGCCGCCCGCGCCCGACGCTGAGGCGGAGAGCGGGAGCGCGCAGCAGGAGCTGCCCACGCCCATCGCCGAGCCCGAGCCGGAGCGCCGGCCCACGCCATCCTTCGACGTCGTCGACGAGGTACGGAAGGGACTCGCCGCCGCCGGGGAGGCGCGGAGCCTCGGACGCGTGCTCCGGGACGCGATGAGCGCCATCACCGATGCATCCGCGTTCTCGGTCTCGCTCTTCCATCTCGCGCGCCCCGAGGTCGCGTACCGCTACAAGGTCGTCGGGTCCGACCGCGATTCCGCGGAGCTCGGACGCCAGCACGTCGACGATGGACCCGCGTGCTATGCCGCGCGTCACGACCGCCGCTGGCACGTCTTCGCGCGCGAGGTCGCGATCCGCGACGTGGAGGCGCGCGTCCGCGAGGTGATCGTCCTGCAGGTCCCGATGGCGACCGCGGGCGAGGTGTTCGGCGTCGTCACCGTGCAGACGTTCCGCGCCGAGGGATTCACCGACCAGGAGCTGCGCCTCGTCGCGACGGTGGTCGAGGTCGCGGCGCCGCATTTCGCGCAGATGCGCATGACCGGCCGCTACCAGCCGGTGCCCGGAGAGCCACAGCCGACGCCGATCGTGCCCGCGGCTACGCCACAGCCCGTCGCCGCTCAGCCGAACGCGCCTGCGGCGCGCGATGTCGAGGACGTGCTTCGCGACCTGCTCAAGCGGTGCGCGGGAGCCGGCTTTTCGACGGCGTTCCTCATGGGCGTCGATCCAGGCGCGGCCGCGCTCCGCGGCGAGCTCGTGTCCGACGGCGAGGCCGCGCGCGAGCTCGACTACGCGCTCGGTATCTCGAGCGGGAAGTTCGCCGTGCCGCTCGACGAGCGCTACAACGCGATCGCGCGCGCCGTCCGCGAGGCGCGCATCGTGCCCGCACCGACGGCGTTCGAGATCACGAGGCCGGCGATGGACGTCGAGCAGGCGCGTTCCATCGAGAAGCTCACGCGCGGCGGCCGCTCCGTGACGCTGCCTCTCATCGTGTCGGGCGAGGCAGCCGGCGCGCTCGTGCTCGGGCCCATGGCCGACGATCCGTCGTTCTTCGCCATCGAGGCGGTGCGCGGGTATGTCGACGACGCCGCGAAGGAGCTCGGCGCGATGTGGGGGGACCAGAAGCAGGGGGCATAGCCACCGCTCGCTAGACTCCTCGCGTGATCGGCGAGGTCACCTTCGGCGTCATCGGACTCCTGTTCCTGTTCGCGGACATCCGCACGTTCGCCTCGACCTTCCAGCAGACGTTCTTCGGCGCGCCGAACGCGAACCTCGCGATCATGGCGACGTCCGTCTTCGCGACGTCGTTCCTCGGCGTGTTCGTCGCGTGGCGTTTGAACGCGAAGCGCGCGGTCGGCTCGAGCGCGGCCCTGCTTGCCGGCGCCACGTTCCTCTGCACGGCGTCCCGCAACAACTGGATCGATCTGTTCCTCGTGACGATCGCGCTCGCCGGCGGGTTCTGGTGGCTCGCGCTCCTGCACAGCGCGCGCGTCGGCGAGTCGTCCTCCCCGTTCGCCCGGGCCCTGCCGATCGCGTTCGTATGCGACGTCGCGTTGCGCGCGGCGTTCCGCACGATCGCCGTTCCAGATCTCGCGTGGCCCGTCGCGGTCGGGATCGTCGCGGTCGGCGCGCTCGTGTTCGCGGCCGCCGGCTTCGCGACACTCGCACCCGAGCGCCACTGGAGCGCGCCCGGAAGCCGCGGCATCGCCGGGTTGCTCGTCGTCCCGTGCCTCGTCCTCGTCGCCGAGTCGGGCGCGACGAACGGCGCGCAGGCCGCCCTCGCGTCCGGTCTCGGGCTCGGCCCGGAGCCGGCGCGGGCGACGCAGATCGGCGAGCTCGCCATCGGCGTCGGGCTCGCCGCGGGGCTGCTGCTCGTGCCGCGGCTCCAGCCGCGCGGTCCGCTCGCGGCCGCGCTCGTCGGATCCGGTGCGGCGCTCCTGTGGCTGCACCTCACCGTCGTGTCTCTCGTCGGCGGCGCCATCCTCGCCGCCGGCGCGGTGCTCGCGGCCGCGGCCCTGCTCGGCGCGCCGCTGCGTCCGGCGCGATCGCCTCTCGCCGTCGGCCTCGCGCTCTCGTTCGGATGGATCCTGTTCGTCGCGACGGCGTTCGGCTTCTACGCCTTCTGGGCGTTCTATCCCGCCGTATATGCGGCCACCGCCCTCGTCGCGTTCGGCGCGCTCCTCGCACCCTCGACGCGCATCGCCTTCCCCGTGCCCGCCGCCGTCGCGGTGATGCTCGTCGCGATCGTGGTCCCGCTCTTCGCGCTCGTCGCGACGCCCGCCGCGGCGGAGCCGCTCGCGCCGCGCGCGACGTTCCGGCTCATGACGTACAACATCCACCAGGGCTTCAACGCCGGTCAGATCCCATCGCTCGACAACATCGTCGACGTCGCGTCGCGCGAATCGCCCGACGTGCTCTGCCTCCAAGAGGTCGCGCGCGGCTGGATGATCGACGAGCAGCACGACGCGCTCTCGTACATCGCCGAGCGCCTCGGGATGCGCTACGCGTGGTTCCCCGCGATGGGCGATCTCTACGGCGACGCGATCCTGTCGCGCTTCGACATGGCCGACCGGCAGATCATCCGCTACGCCGCGCCGGGCTTCGCGAGCAAGCATCAGCCTCGCGGCGCGATCGGCGTGAAGGTGTCGGGCGTGACCGTGGTGTGCACACACCTCGACGACGTCTCGGACGCGACGCACGAGCGCCAGGATCAGGTCCGCATGATCCTCGACACATGGACCGGGTCGCCGACGGTGATCGCGGGTGACATGAACGCGAAGCCCGACGCCATCGAGATCCAGCTCTATGGCCAGTCCGGGTTCGACGATCTCGGCGCGCCCGCGGGCGAGACGACGACCGGCGATAACCCGCAGAAGCGCATCGACTACGTGTTCGGCAAGGGCGTCATCGGGTCACAGGCGCACGCGCCGACCGTCGCGGACGCGGTGCCGGCGTCCGACCACCGCTGGCTCGTCGTGAACATCACGATCTCGAAGTAGGGACAACGAGACGACGGACTAGACTGATGTCCGCCGCGGAGCTTCTACCAGCGGCGCCGTGAGGGGTCCCGCCGTCCAGCAGTTCGTCCACCTCCACACGCATAGCGAGTACAGCCTGCTCGACGGGCTGTCGCGCGTGAGCGACCTCGTCGCACGCGCGAAGGAGCTCGGGATGCCCGCGCTCGCGCTCACGGACCACGGTGCGCTCTACGGCGCGATCGACTTCTTCGTCCAGGCCACACAGGCAGGCGTCAAGCCGATCATCGGCGTCGAGGCGTACATCGCGCGGACGAACCGGTTCGAGCGCGACCCGCGGATCGAGGGACACGGCAAGCCGTTCCACCTCGTGCTCCTCGCGAAGGACTTCGCCGGCTATCAGAACCTCGTGTCGCTCGTGACCTCAGCGCACCTCGAGGGCTACTACTACCGGCCCCGCATGGACAAGGATCTCCTGAAGGAGCACGCGAAGGGGCTCATCGCGCTCTCGTCGTGCCTCCAGGGTGAGGTCGCGCGCGCGATCCTCGACGAGGGTGTCGACGCGGCGTGCCGCGTCGCGCTCGAGCATCAGGAGATCTTCGGCAAGGGGAATTACTTCCTCGAGCTCATGGATCACGGCATCCCCGAGCAGGAGCGTCAGCGCGAGGGTGTCCGCGAGGTGGCACGCCGGACGAAGATCCCGATGGTCGTGACGAACGACCTGCACTACGTCCACGCGGAGGACGCCGAGGCGCAGGACGTCATGGTCTGCATCCAGCAGGGGAAGACGATCGACGCGACCGACCGCCTCAAGATGATCGACCACCCCGAGCTCTACCTGAAGAGCGCCGAGCAGATGTATGCGCTCTTCCCCGAGGACCGCGAGGCGCTCGAGAACACGCTGCGCGTCGCGTCGATGGTCGACATCAAGCTCCCGCTCGGCGAGCTCAAGATGCCGCACTTCGAGGTCCCTGGGAACCTCACGCCGGAGCAGCAGCTCGCGAAGATGGCCGAGGCAGGCTTGACGACGAAGTACGGATCGGTCACGCCCGAGCTGCGCGCGCGCCTCGACAAGGAGATCGACGTCATCGGCAAGGCCGGCTACGCCGGATACATCCTCATCGTGCAGGACTTCATCCGCTACGCGCAGGAGCACGAGATCCTCACCGCCGTCCGCGGCAGCGCCGGCGGCTCCCTCGTGAACTACGCCATCGGTCTCACCGACATCGATCCGATCAGGTATGGGCTCATCTTCGACCGCTTCCTCAACCTCGAGCGATATACACCGCCGGACATCGACGTCGACTTCATGGACAACCGGCGCGACGAAGTCATCGCGTACGTCACGAAGAAGTACGGCGTGGACCGCGTGGCGCAGATCGGGACGTTCAACACGATGCTCGCGCGCGCCGCCGTGCGTGACGTCGCGCGCGTCCTCGGGATGCCGTACGGCGAGGCCGACCGCGTCGCGAAAGTGATCCCGTTCGGCGTCGACCTCGAGGAGGCGCGCACGATGGTCCCCGAGCTCCGCGACATGGAGCAGGAGGCGCACGTCCAGCGTCTGCTCGATCTCGCGGAGAAGGTCGAGGGTCTCGTGCGATCGACCGGGACGCACGCCGCGGGCGTCGTCATCTCGCGCGAGCCGCTCGCGAACCTCGTGCCGCTCGAGCGCTCCAAGGGAAAGGCCGAGGCGATCCAGACGCAGTTCGAGGACAAGTCGCTCGAGAAGCTCGGCGTGCTGAAGTTCGACTTCCTCGGGCTTGCCAACCTCACGATCCTCGACGAGGCGCTCCGCCTCATCACCAAGCACCGCGGCATCACCATCAGGCGTGACGAGATCCCGCTCGACGACGCGAAGACCTTCGCGCTCCTCGGGTCGGGGGAAACGACGGGCATGTTCCAGCTCGAGTCGGCCGGCATGCGCCGCTACATCCGCGAGCTGAAGCCGGACCGCGTCGAGGACGTCATGGCCATGGTCGCGCTCTTCCGTCCGGGACCGATGGATTACATCCCGACGTACATCCGCCGCAAGCACGGACAGGAGCCGGTCACGTACGCGCACCCGAGCCTCGAGCCCGTGCTGAAGTCGACGTACGGCGTCATGGTCTATCAGGAGGACGTGATGGCCGTGACGCAGGCGCTCGCCGGCTTCACGATGGCGCAGGCCGACATCCTCTGCTACACGATCCGCAAGAAGATCAAGGACAAGCTCGACGCGCAGAAGGTGAAGTTCGTCGAGGGCGCGCTCCACCAGGGCGTGCACGCCGACACCGTCGAGCAGGTGTGGAAGGACTTCGAGCCCTTCGCGCGCTACGGCTTCAACCGCGCGCACGCCGCGATCTACGGGATGATCGCGTACCACACCGCGTATCTGAAGGCGAACTACTCGATCGAGTACATGACCGCGGTGCTCTCGGCGGAAATGGGGAACCCCGAGCGGGTCGCGATCGCCGTCGCGGAGTGCCGCCGCATGGGCATCGCCGTGCTGCCGCCCGACGTGAACGAGTCGGCCCTTGGTTTCGCGATCACACCGAAGGGCATCCGCTTCGGGCTCGGTGGGATCAAGAACGTCGGCGAGGGCGCCGTCGAGAGCATCGTCGAGGCGCGCGAGCAGGGCGGCGCGTACCGATCGCTCGACGACCTCTGCGCGCGCATCGATCTGCAGCGCTGCAACAAGCGCGTGCTGGAATCGCTCATCCGCTGCGGCGCGTGCGATGCGTTCGGGACGCGGCAGGGGCAGCTCTCGCGGCTCGACGCCGTCCTCTCGACGGCGCAACGCGAGCAGAAGGACCGCGCGAGCGGCCAGGTCTCGCTCTTCGACCTCGGCGGCGGGCTCGGCGCCGAGGTGGCGGCACCCGTCGTGAACGTCCCGGAGGCGCCCCGGAAGGAGCTTCTTTCGTGGGAGAAGGAGCTGCTCGGCATCTACCTCTCCGAGCATCCGCTCCAGGAGGTCGCGTCGCGTATGGGCGACGTCGTGACCGCGTACCTCGCGGAGCTCAAGGAGGAAGAGGAGCAGAGCCTCGTCATCGTCGCGTGCGTCGTGACGACCGCGCGCAAGCACATCACGAAGGAAAAGAAGCTCATGATGTTCGCGCAGATCGAAGACCTCACCGGGTCGGTCGAGGCGACGATCTTCCCGCGCACGTACGACGCGACGGCGGCCGTGTGGAACGCGGACGAGATCCTCCTCGTGCTCGGACGCGTCGAGAAGCGCGACGACGCGCCGAAGCTCCTCGTCGAGCACGCGGTCCGGTTCACCGATGAGGGCGCGGCCGAGATCAAGCGAGTGCTCGAGGAGACGCGCGAGCGCTTCGCCAAGCGCGCTCGCTTCGTCCGGCCGAACGGGAATGGTGAACGGCCAACGGGTCCTGCCGGCGCGGGCCCCTCTGCTCGTCCTCCCAGCTCGGGCGCGGCATCACCGGCCGGGGCGACCGCCGCGAGCGCCGCGCCTCGCCCGACAGAGCTCGTCATCCGCTTCCGTGAGGCGCTCTCATACGACAAGTCGCTCGAGATCTTCAAGCGCATCGCCGCGGTGCTCTCTGACTTCAGCGGCCAAGCGTCGGTCGTGATCGAGCTCCCGCGTACCGGCACTGCGCCGCGTCGCGTCGCGACACCGTTCCGCGCGACCGCGTCGGCCGATCTTGCGGAGCGCGTCGAGCGCGAGATCGGCCGCGATGTCGTGGAAGTGGTGCTGCCGCCCCGCGATTAGTCCCCTGGTCGCCCGCTCGCTGGGCACCATGCCCGGCATACTCGTCACATGCCCGAACGCGCACGCCGTCTCTTCACGGCGAGCACCGAGCTCCTCCACGACCTCGACCTCGAGCGCATCACCCGTACGGTCGTCGCGGCGATGCGCGATATCACGCGCGCCGACGCATCGTCGCTCTCGCTCGTGCGCGACGGGTTCTTCGTGCTCGTCGCGAACGAAGGCCTGAGCGAGCGATACGTCTCGTCGCAGCGCATCCCCGTCGCCGCGGGGCGCGCCCTCTACGTCGGCCGACCCGAGGAGCACCTCCTCATCGACCTCGCGGAGTCACCGATCGGCGATCCTCAGCTCTTCAAGAGCGAGGGACTCACGAAGGTCCTCGCCGTGCCCCTTACGAAGGACGGCGAGCTCATCGGCGCGTTGAATGCGTACCTCAAGGATCGCGCGTCCATGTTCGACGACGAGGACATCGAGCTCGCGCACGTGCTCGCCGTCGAGGCGAGCATCGCGCTCGCGAACGCGCAGCAGTACGCCGAGGTGCTGCGCCAGCGCGAGTTCGGTCGGGAGCTCCTCGAGTCGCTCGGCACGGCCGCGTTCGTCGCGCGCGCGGGCGGCGTGATCGAGTCGGTGAACGCGGCGGCGCGCGAGCTCACCGGAGTCGAGCTGGGCCCGGATGTCGCTGTCGCGGATCTTGTTACGCGTATGGATGCGCGAGACGCGGCGACGAACGAGCCATTGCGCAGTCCCATCATGAGCGAGGCGCTCGGGGGAAAGATCGTCGAGCGCGAGATCTCGTTCGCGAACCTGAAGACGGGCGCGCGGCACGTCGTACACGTCGTCGCTCGGCCGATCCGCGCGAGCGACGGTACGGTCGTGGCCGCGGTCGGGACGCTTCAGGATCTCACCGAGCTGCGCCGCGTCGAAGACGAGAAAGAGCAGTTCCTTTCGATCGTGTCGCACGAGCTGCGTACGCCTCTCACGCCGCTGAAGGCGCTCGCGCAGCTGCAGATCGCGCGGATCCACCGCGCGCAGCAGCGCGGTGAACCGCTCGACCTCGAGGGGCTCGAGCGAAACCTGCTGTCCATCGAGCGGCAGGTGGACCGCATGAACGGGCTCGTGAGCGATCTCCTGTCGGTGTCGCGCGCCGGGCGAGGGAAGCTCGAGATGGACCGACGTCCCTTCGATCTCGCGACGAGCGTGCGTGACACGGTCGAGCGGTACGTTCAGGCGACGCGCGAAGAGGGACGGCATCGCTTCGTCGTCGAGGCGCCGGGCGCGCTCGTCGTGACCGCCGACCAGGCGCGGATCGAGCAGATGCTCATGAACCTCATCGGGAACGCCGTGAAGTACTCGCCCCGCGGCGGCCAGGTCCACGTCTCGCTCCAGCGTCGAGACGGGATGGCGGAGATCGTCATCGCCGACGAGGGGATCGGCATCACCGCGGCCGACCTGCCGCGGCTCGGCACCGCGTTCACGCGCGGCACCGGAAAGGCGGCGACATTCGCCGGTATGGGCATCGGCCTGCACGTGGCGCGGCTGCTCGCGGCGGCGCATGGGGGATCGCTGGAGCTGGAGAGTCCCGGCGAGGATCGCGGGACGACAGTACGGGTGAAGCTCCCCGCTTAAGGGCCGCGACAAGAGCGCGCGCTGACATTCAACGAACACGAATCGGAACGTCCTTGACGTCGTACTCCGTCGCGCTACCGTTCCGCGCCAGCGAGGGAGCGGTGGCTGAAGGATCTCAAGCGTTCGGCATGAAGCAGCGTCTCTTCCTCGAGGAGATCTGCTCGGACATATTGCGGTGCCTGCATCCGAGAGATCTCGCGACGCCGGGACGCGATATCCGCATCGATCACGAGTGGAACCTGGGATCCGGGACCGAGTTCGCTGACATTCGCGTCCGCCCGTCCGATGCCGATCCCTATTTCGTGGAGATCAAGGTCGGCTACACGAATGGGGAAGTCGTACGGAGGCTTGCGGACAAGTTCTCTTCTGAGGACGGCCGGCGCGGTGGCGCGCAGAAGGTCGTCGTCGTCCTCGACATGCGTGGCCGCCGAGAACGGGACGAGCTCGTGCGCGCGATACGTTCGGCTATCGCGAGGTCGCTCGACGTTGAGCTATGGGATGAGGATGCGCTCGACGCGCTGACGCAACGCTTCTTCGGCGTTCGCCTGCCGCCGCTTGACGATCCCTCCGCCGTCGCACCGTTTCGTATGGCTGTGGACGAGGCCAAGGCACGGTGGGCATTCGGAGAGCGATCCGTCGCGACGGATCGACCGCTGCGCGACGCGCTGCTGTGGCGCTTTGGGGTCTCGCAGCTGAAAGAGCTCCGGGGCGCGAACGCCGCGAAGGGCTTGCCCGAGACCGCCGAATCTCTCGTACCGATGGGCCATTACGAGCGCGCGATCGTACTCATGGCGGACATGTCGTCATTCAGCTCCTTCGTTCGCGACACGCCGGATGAGGAGATCACGCGAGCGAGTCTCACCTCCTTCTATGCAAAGTCGCGCGAGCAGATCATCGACAGCGGCGGCATGTTCTACCAGTTCGTCGGCGATGAGGTGAGCGCGATCTTCGGCGTGCCGAACGCGAGGCCCGGCTACGTCCATGACGCCCTGCGCGCGGCGCGCGCGCTGCTAGAGATCCTCCGATCAGTGACGACGCACTGGCAGCGCAGGATCGATCGCGTGCAGGCGCACTGCGCTGCGCATATCGGCATGGCTATGGGCGATCTCGACCTCGTCGCGCTTCGTCCATTTGACGTGGCGCGATTTGGCGCGTTCGGAGACTCGCTGAACATCGCAGCGCGTCTTCTCCACGTCGCAGCCGCCGACGAGATCATCATCAGCAACGTGCTCCGCCAGGAGCTCGACGGCCTCGCCTACGACTGTGAGCTCAGACCGGAGACGGAGATCAAGAACCTTGGAGTCGTCCGATCGTGGCGACTCATCGCAGATGCAGGCGCGCGAGATCGTGCCGGCGTGGCGCCGGGCGCCCACTGAACACACTCGTGACGGTGCCGGAGGAGGGATTTGAACCCTCAAGGGCTTTCGCCCACGGGTGTTTGAGACCCGAATGTTTGCCAGTTTCATCACTCCGGCGCTATCGCAATTCTACTTCTGCAGGAGCTGATATGCGGCGCTCGCGAGCGTCTTGTTGGCGATGACGACCTGCGACTCGTCCCACTTCGCGTCCTCGCCCGTCTTCAGTGACAACACCGCGGCCCCGCCTTCGCGCGCGATGAGCGCCGGCGCGGCGATGTCCCACGGCGAGAGCGCGCCGTGCGCGAAGAGGTCGAAGCGACCCATCGCGACGTAGCACATCTCCAGTGCCGCGGAGCCGAAGACGCGGAGCCGTGCGCAGGTCTCGTTCAGCTTCACGAAGCGCGCGTCCCTCCTCTTCGTCTCTCCGAACCCGAGGCTCGCGACAGCGAACGCGTCCGGCAAGCGCGTCACGCGTCCGACCGTGATGCGCGCGCCGTTCCGCTTCGCGCCAGCCCCTTCGGACGCGACGAACGTCTCCCCCGTCCGCGGCGCGTGGACGGCGGCCGCACGCGTCCTCCCGTCCTCGACATACGCGATGACGACGCAGTAGAACGGAAGCCCGCGGCTGAAGTTCAGCGTGCCGTCGATCGGATCGACGACCCAGAGGCGCTCCGCGGAGCGCAGCGATCGCTTC
>DATDNP010000157.1:0-8130 GCA_036518215.1 Candidatus Limnocylindria bacterium | reverse complement strand
CGTTGGCGACATCATCGCGCGCGCGCTGAAGCGCGCGTATGGCGCCGAAGAGAACATCGACGTGAAGGTCGACATCTCGACCGGCGCCTTCCGGGTGTACCTCCTCAAGACCGTCGTCGAGAAGGTCGAGGACCCGAAGCTCCAGATCGAGCTCAAGGCCGCGCAGCGCATCAAGCCCGACGCGCAGCTCGGCGACGTCGTGCCGCTCGAGGAGTCGGCCGCCGCGCTCGGTCGGATCGGCGCGCAGACCGCCAAGCAGGTCATCCAGCAGTCGCTGCGTGAGGCCGAGCGCGAGCAGGTGTTCGCCGAGTACGCCGATCGCGAGGGCGACATCATCAACGGACAGATCAGCCGCTTCGAGGCGGGCTCCGCGATCATGGAGCTCGGCAAGGCCGAGGCGATCCTGCCGCGCAACGAGCAGGCGCCGCACGAGCGGTACTTCATCGGACAGCACCGCAAGGTCGTCGTGCTCGAGGTGCGCCGCACGCTGCGCGGTCCGCAGATCATCGTCAGCCGCGCGCACAAGGCGCTCGTGAAGCGTCTCTTCGAGCTCGAGGTGCCCGAGATCTATCACGGGCAGGTCGAGATCGTGGGCATCGCTCGCGAGGCGGGCTCGCGCACGAAGATCGCCGTCCGTGCGCGGCAGCCCGGCATCGACGCGCGCGGTGCGTGCATCGGGCAGCGCGGGCTGCGCGTCCAGGCGATCGTGAACGAGCTCGGTGGCGAGAAGATCGACATCATCGAGTGGTCCGAGAAGCCCGAGGAGTACGTCGCGAATGCCCTCGAGCCGGCGCACGTCGTCCGCGTCGACATCGTCACCGACGACAAGACCGCGTACGTCGTGGTCCCGGACCGCCAGCTGTCGCTCGCGATCGGGAAGGAAGGCCAGAACGCGCGTCTCGCCGCGAAGCTCACCGGTTGGCGCATCGACATCCGCAGCGAGTCCGAGGTCCGCGCCGAGCTCGAACCCGAGCCCGAGCCGGAGGCCGAGGCCGCCGCGGTCGAGGCGGCGCCGATGCTCGAGGCCGAGGACGCGGAGATCCGCCACGACCTCGTCGCGGAAGTGGAGGCCGAGTCCGCGCTCGCGGACGAGGAGGACCTGGATGAGGAGGACCGCGCGCTCCTCGGAGGCAAGAAGAAGCGCGAGCGGCGTTAATACCGCGACGCGTCCGCTCCCGCAGCGGACGTGCGTGGCATGTCGTTCCGTCCGTGCGAAACGCGATCTCGTCCGGATCGTCCGGTCGCCCTCGGGCGACCTGATCGTCGACCTCCGCGGGAAGGCACCCGGTCGCGGCGCGTACTGTGATCCAGACGGGCCCTGCCTGGAGCGGGGACTCCGCGAGGGCGCGATCGCCCGGGCGCTCGAAGTGACCATCGACGAGCGGACCGCCGAACGGCTGCGCGGCGAGATGGCCGAAGCGGCCAAAGTCAGAGAACACGAACAGGAGAAGCGCTGATGCCAAAGGCAAGACCGCGCCGACTGCCACCCCAGCGCGGGCCGCGTCCTCGCGGGCGTCGTCCCCAGCGGCCTCAGCCACAGCCGATGGCTCCCGAGCCGGTGGCGGTCGCCGCACCGGTCGGCGCGAACGGCCGCCCGCCGGTCGTTCTCCCCAAGCAGATGCTCGTGGGCGACCTCGCGAACCTGCTCGAGGTGAGCCGGGTCGACGTCATCCAGAAGCTCGTCGGGATGGGCGTCATGGCGTCGGTGAACGCGACGATCGACTTCGATACCGCCACGCTCGTCGCGACCGAGCTCGGCATCGAGACGACGGCCGAGGTGGAGGCGACGCCCGCCACCGAGGCCGCCGAGGCCGAGGCCGCGCCGGGCAAGGTCGAGCTCTGGACCGAGGACGAGCCGGGGAAGCTGAAGGAACGGCCTCCGGTCATCACCGTGCTCGGCCACGTCGACCACGGGAAGACGAGCCTCCTCGACGCGATCCGCTCGACGAACGTCACCTCGCGCGAGGCCGGCGGCATCACCCAGCACATCGGCGCGTACCAGATCGAGCACAACGGCCGGAAGGTCACGTTCCTCGACACGCCGGGCCACGAGGCGTTCACGGCGATGCGCGCACGCGGCGCGCAGATCACCGACGTCGCCGTGCTCGTCGTCGCCGCGGACGACGGCGTCCAGCCGCAGACGATCGAGGCGATCTCGCACGTGCGCGCGGCGAACGTGCCGATGGTCGTGGCGCTCAACAAGATCGACAAGGTCGACGCGAACCCCGATCAGGTGAAGGCACAGCTCGCCGAGCACAACGTCGTCATCGAGGACTACGGCGGCGACACGCCGCTCGTCCCGGTGTCGGCGCGGACGAAGCAGGGGATCGAGGATCTCCTCGAGGTCGTGCTCCTCGTCGCCGACGTCGCCGAGCTCAAGGCGAACCCCGATCGCCCGGCGATCGGCCGCGTCATCGAAGCGCACCTCGACGCGCGTCGCGGTCCCGTCGCGACCGTGCTCGTCCAAACGGGCACGCTCGAGCGCGGCGACCTCGTCGTCGCGGGCACGACGTACGGACGCGTTCGCGCGATGACCGACGACAAGGGCAAGAACGTCGGTCGCGCCGAGCCCTCCCGCCCGGTCGAGATCCTTGGTCTGCCGACGGTGCCGGAGGCCGGCGACGTGTTCCGCGCGGTCGCCGACGAGAAGACGGCGAAGGCGCTCGTGGCGCAGAACGAGCGCGAACGCGGTGGCGGCGCGGGCACGGAGCGTCCCGCCACGCTCGACGAGATGTTCGCGCAGGTGAAGGAAGGCAAGGCCAAGGAGCTCAAGATCGTCCTCAAGGCCGACGTGCAGGGCTCGCTCGAAGCCATCAAGGGCGCGCTCGCGAAGCTGCCGCAGGACGAGGTCGGCCTCCAGGTCATCCACGACGGGGTCGGCGACATCACCGAATCGGATCTCACGCTCGCCGCCGCGTCGGGCGCCGTCGTCGTCGGATTCAACACGAAGATGGACGCGCCGGCGCGGAAGGCTGCCGACGCGACGAACGTCGACGTCCGCCAGTACAAGGTCATCTACGAGCTGCTCGAGGACGTCCAGAAGGCGCTCACCGGCATGCTCGAGCCCGAGATGGTCGAGACGGTCCTCGGCCACGCCGAGGTCCGCCAGATCTTCACCGCGGGCAAGACCGTCATCGCGGGCTGCATGGTGGTCGACGGCGCGATGCGCCGCGGCGCACAGGCGCGACTTCTCCGCGGCGGCAGCGCCGTGTGGGACGGGAGCCTCGGGTCGCTGCGTCGCGTCAAGGAGGACGTGCGCGAGGTCAATGCCGGGCTCGAGTGCGGCATCGTCCTCGACGGCACGAACGACGTGCAGGTCGGCGATGTCATCGAGGCCTACGTCGTGCAGGCCAAGCCCAGGGGATGACGTACAAGCGCACCGACCGCGTGAACGCGCTCCTGCAACGCGAGCTCGGGACGATCATCAGCGAGGAGCTGCGCGATCCGCGCATCGCGTTCTCGACGGTCACGGCCGTGGAGACGACCGACGATCTTCGGACCGCGCGCGTGCACGTGAGCGTCCTCGGCGACGAGGAGCAGATCGCGAGCACGATGCGCGCGCTCGAGGAGGCGAAGCCGTACCTCCGACACGAGCTCGGGTCGCGTGTGGACCTCCGCTTCGTGCCCGAGCTCACGTTCGTGTCCGACCGCTCGGCCGAGCGCTCCGCGCGGATCTCGACGCTCCTCCGCGAGGCGAACAAGAAGCAGTGAGCACCGACATGATGGCCGTCGTCGACGAGCTCCGACGTGGCCGGCGCGTCGCGATCGTCTCGCATCGCGATCCCGATCCGGACACGATCGGATCCGCGATCGCGCTCGGCATGGCGCTCGAGACGCTCGGGAAGGTCGTCACGCTGCATGACGCCGACGGCGTCCCCGAGGCACAGCGCTTCCTGCCGCGGAGCGACACGATCCGCACCGACGCGCCGTCCGCTGACGTCGACCTCATCGTCACGGTCGACTTCGGTTCGCTCGAGCGCGCGAAGTTCGCCTTCCCGAGGGGCCCGAGGATCGTGAACATCGACCACCACGCGTCGAACGATGAATTCGGCGACGTGAACTTCGTCGACGTCACGTCCGCGGCCTGCGCGGAGGTCGTGTCGCGCATCATCGACGCGCTCGGCGTCCGCTGGACGCCGGAGATGGCGACCGCCGCGCTCGTCGGCATCATGACCGACACCGGATCGTTCCAGTTCCCGTCGACCGACGCGCGCGCGCTCGAGCGTGCCGCGCAGCTGCGCGATGCGGGCGCGGACCTCATGTCGATCACGTACAACATCTTCCGCAACAAGCGCTACGAGGCGCTCAAGCTGTACGGCTTCGGTTTCTCGCGGATGCGTCGCGAGATGGACGGCCTTCTCGTGTGGACGGAGATCTCGCACGAGGACTTCGCGGCCGCCGAGGCGCGCGACGAGGACATCAGCGGGCTCGTCGAGCAGATCGCGCGCTCGCACGGCATGCGCGTCGCGCTCCTGTTCAACGATCAGGGCGACATGGTGAAGATCTCGTGTCGCACCTCCGCATGGGAGCCCTCCGTCGACGCCGCTGCGCTCATGGCGCCGTATGGCGGCGGCGGGCACATCCGCGCTGCGGGCGCACTCGTGAAGGGCGACTACCGGGAGGTGCGCGAGCAGGTGCTCGCGGCCGCGCGTCGCGCGCTCGAGGCGCGCTCGGCCCAGGCCGTCGCGCGTTCCGCCTGACCGACCCGCTCAGCGGCATCCTCTGCATCGACAAAGCGGAGACGTGGACGTCGCATGACGTCGTGGCGGTCGTCCGCGGCGTGATCGGCGAACGTCGCGTCGGCCACGGCGGGACGCTCGATCCGCTCGCCACGGGGCTCCTGCCGGTGCTCGTCGGGTCGGCGACGAAGTTCGTGGAACGCCTACACACCGCCACGAAGGTCTACGCGGCGCGCGTTCGCTTTGGGGCCGAGACGGCGACGGACGATCGCGAGGGTGCGGTCACGCGGTCGGCGGCCGTCCCAGATCGCACGCGCGTCGAGGGCGCGCTCGCGGGATTTCGCGGCGTCATCAGGCAGCAGCCCCCCGCCTACGCCGCGGTGAAGGTCGGCGGCCGGACGGCGTACTCGCGCGCGAGGGCGGGCGAGAGCGTCGAGCTCGCGGCGCGCGAGGTGCAGGTGTACCGGCTCGTGATGGCGCGCTGGTCGGACGGTGAATGCGATCTCCTCGTGGTCTGCTCCTCCGGCACCTACGTGCGCGCGCTCGCGCGCGATGTCGGTCGCGCGGCGGGATCGGCCGCGCACCTCGCGGGCCTGCGTCGTCTTGCGGTCGGCGCGCTCGATGTCCGCGACGCGATCGGGATCGACGCGCTGCGCAGCGTGGGCCGCGACGCCGCGATCGGCCGGCTGCGCCCGGCGAGTGACGAGGTGCTCGTGCTCGACGAGCGCTACCTCACCGACCCCGCGGATAGACTCGTGAGCGGAGCAGGCGGCATATGGTCGTAAGGGCGCTCGAGCGCGCGGTGCGTGCGGCGCTGCAGGTCTGGCGCGATCTCTCGCTCGACGCGCGCGTCGTCGGCGCCGTCGGCGTGTTCAACTGGCTGCTCCTCTTCGCCAACCACACCACCGTGATGGCGACCCGCGATCTGCCGCTCTGGCGGCTGTTCCCGGCAGGGTGGGACACCGTGTTCCTCGTCGTCTGCGGATCGCTCGCGGTGCTCTACGCCGTCCGCGACCTGCGTTCCGGGGCTGCCTTCACGGCGCGCCAGCGCGGCGTCCATCTCGCAGCGATCATCGGCGCGTTCGTCGTCGCACCCACGATCGCATCGCTCGTGCTGCGCGAGACCGGAAAGCCGTACACGTACATCCACGACGGCGCGCTCATGATCGAGTGGGCCGCCCGGAAGCTCATCACCGGGCAGAACCCGTACGTCGCCGACTACCTCGACACGCCGCTCTTCTACTGGCCGATGGTGAACAACCCGGCCCTCTACCACCTCACGTACTTCCCGTTCCTCTTCCTCGTCACGGTGCCCTTCGTCTGGGCCTTCGATCACCTCGGGCTGTTCTGGGACGAGCGCTACCTGTACCTCCCGGCATTCGTCGCGACGCTCGTGATCCTTCCGCTCCTCGTGAAGCGCCCGGAGCACCGTCTCGCGATCGTCGCGCTCGTCGGTCTCAACCCGCAGCTCTTCCCGTTCGTCGTCGAGGGACGGAACGACTTCTTCGTGCTCGTCTTCCTCTTCGGCGGCATCGCGCTCCTGCAACGCGACCGGCGTACCCTCGGATCGCTCGCGATCGCGGCCGCGGCCGCGGCGAAGCTGCACGCGATCCTCATCATCCCGTTCGTCATCGTGTGGCTCGTCGCGACGAGGAAGCCGCAGCGCGTCCGCGACGTGTGGCGCGCGCTCTTCCCGGCGCTCGCTCCTGCCGCGATCTTCCTCGCGGTCACCTTCGTGCCGTTCCTCGTGAACAACTTCGCCGCGTTCTACGACGACGTCGTCGCGTACAACGCCGGCGGTGCCGCGTGGAGCTATCCGATCAGCGGGATGGGCTTCTCAGCGATCCTCCTCGAGCTCGGCATCATCCCGTACCGGCAGGCCGACTTCCCGTTCGCGGTGATCGAGCTCGCGGTCGCGACGCCGATCGCGATCTGGTGGCTGGTGCGGCTGTGGCGGACGCCGACGCTCGCGACGATGCTCACCGGATACGCGCTCACGCTCCTCGCATTCCTGTTCTTCGGGCGCTACTTCCAGGGCAACTACCTCGGATACATCCTCGCCGTCGCCACTCCCGTGCCGTTCCTCGCCGCGGAGGCGCGCACCCTCGTGCGCCGCCGTCGCCCGCGTCGCGCGCGCTCCGAGCCCGCAGCGGCCTCCGCGCCGGCGCCGATCGCTGCCGACCCGCAGCCCGCCGCGTCGCCGTCGCTCGACTAGCCTGTCGCGCGTGACAACGACCATCCACGACTTCGCGGCGTGGCCACGCGGCCCGCTGCACCTCGCGATCGGCGTCTTCGACGGCGTGCACGTCGGCCATCAGGCGCTCATCGCGTCCATCGCGGACCGCGCGCGCGCGGACGGCGGCACGGCCGTCGCGGTGACGTTCGATCCGCTTCCGATCGAAGTTCTCGCGCCCGGAGCTCCGCCGTCCGCGCTCAGCGACATCGACGAGCGCTGCGCGCTGCTCGCGAAGGCCGGTGCCGGGGCGGTCGCGGTCCTTCACTTCACGCGCGAGCTCGCGACCCTCGAGCCCGACGAATTCGTGCGTCGCCTCGCGCGCGCGGGCGACGTTCGCGACGTGCTCGTGGGCGGCGATTTCCAGTTCGGGCGCGATCGCAGCGGGGACGTCGACGCGCTCACGTCGCTCGGCACGGTCTACGGGTTCCGGGTCGACGTCGCGCCGGCGGTCACGATGGACGGGCGCGTCGTGAGCTCGACGCGCATCCGGAACGAGCTCCTCGCGGGCGACGTCTCGGAGGCGGCGCGTCTCCTCGGCCGGCCGTACGGCGTCGCGGGCGTCGTGGAGCACGGCGACAAGCGCGGACGCGCTCTCGGCTTTCCCACGGTGAACCTGGGCGTCGCGCCGAACCGCCTCCTCCCGCGAGACGGGATCTACGCGCTCTGGGCGACGGTGAACGGCGAGCGCGTCGCCGCGGCGGCGAGCCTCGGCGTGCGGCCGACGTTCGGGGGAGGGGAGCGCCGGCTCGAGGCATACCTGCTCGACTGGTCCGGCGAGGTGTACGGCGACCGCGTGCGCGCCGAATTCGTGAAGCGCCTCCGCGACGAGCTGCGGTTCGAGACGGCGAAGGAGCTCGCGGAGCAGATCGCGAAGGATGTGGACGATACCCGCGCCGCGCTGCGCGCGGATGCCCGTGGGGTGTAAGGAACGTCCATTTCCGGTACACTTTTCGATGAAATAACCAAGATCCAAAGGATCAGAGAAAGGACAGTGGGTGCCGTCCGCCACGACCACAGCCAAGCGTGAGCTGATCGAGGCCTACCGCCGCGACGAGAAGGACAGCGGATCTCCCGAGGTCCAGATCGCACTGCTCACGGAGCGCATCAAGCATCTCACCGAGCATCTCCGCACGGCCCGTCACGACAACTCGAGCCGTCGCGGCCTGCTCATGTTGGTCGGACAGCGGCGACGGCTGCTCGCGTACCTGCACCAGA
>DATDNP010000156.1:0-7628 GCA_036518215.1 Candidatus Limnocylindria bacterium | reverse complement strand
CCGCTGCCTCAAGTGCAACTTCAACATCGAGATCATCGGCGAGCTGTGCATCATCTGCGGCGGCTGCGTCGACGTGTGCCCGATGGACGTCATCCACATGGTCGACATGAGCGACATCGTCGACGACGGCGCGATCCCGGGCGTCGGCGAGGCGAAGAAGTGGGAGCGCGGCGTCGCGTTCTTCTTGGACGAGACCGCCTGCATACGCTGCGCCCTCTGCGTCATCCGGTGTCCGACCGACGCGATCACGATGAACCGCTACGGCACCGTCATGCCGGCCGTCGGGAAGGCGCTCCCGAAGGAGTCGATCGACGACGAGATCCACCTGGATCTCACCGTGAGCTCGCGGAAGACGATGCGTCCGCTCCCGATGTACGACCCGGCGCTCGCCGCCGGCTACAAGCCGGTGGGCAACGGCCACGCGAACGGCAACGGGAAGAACGGACACAATGGCCACCCAGTGAGGGAAAAGGAACGGGAGGCGGTGCACTAGCCGATGCTCGAGATCCCCGGACAGGTCTGGCAGCGCGTGAAGACGGGTCCGCTCTGGCGGTCGCTCTTCCGCCACGGGTACCCCGACTCCCGCAAGAACCAGTCGCTCGCGGTCTTCACGAACGTCTTCCTCCACCTGCATCCGGTGAAGGTGCGCCGCCACGCGCTCGCGATCCCCTACACGTGGTGCATGGGTGGGCTCTCGTTCTTCCTCTTCCTCGTGCTCACGCTCACGGGGACGCTCCTCATGTTCTATTACCGCCCCACGACCGAGTGGGCATATTCGGACATCAAGGATCTCGAGACCGTGGTCGTGTTCGGACAGCTCCTGCGGAACATGCACCGCTGGGCCGCGCACGGCATGGTCATCACCGTGTTCCTCCACATGGTCCGCGTCTTCTACACCGGCTCGTACAAGCCGCCGCGTGAGTTCAACTGGGTCGTCGGCACGCTGCTCTTCCTCTTCACGATCCTGCTGTCGTACACGGGGTACCTGCTCCCGTGGGACCAGCTCGCGCTGTGGGCGGTCACGGTCGGCTACAACATCGCGCAGGCGACGCCGGCGATCGGCGACGAGGTCGCGTTCCTCCTCTTCGGTGGCTACCAGTTGGGACCGAATGCCTTACTGCGGTTCTACGTACTCCACGTGGTCGCGCTCCCGCTCGCGACGGGCTTCCTCATCGCCATCCACTTCTGGCGGATCCGGAAGGATGGGGGCATCAGTGGCCCTCTCTAATCGATGACGACACCGAGAGGTCCGCAGCCGTTCCCGGGGCAGGAGAAGCGCCTGCGGCTGCTCGCGTTCGTGCGTCAGGACTCGGTGGTGCGCGTCGACAAGCGCGTCGAGGACACGGCCATGGTGTGGCCGCATCTCCTCGTCATCGAGTTCATCGCCGCGATGATCTGGTCGCTCGGTCTCTTCGTCATCGCGGCGCTCTTCAACGCGCCGCTGCAGGACCACTCGACGCCAGACTGCACGCCGAACCCGTCGAAGGCGCCGTGGTACCTGCTCAACCTGCAGGAGCTGCTGCTGCACATGGACAAGGGTCTCGCCGGCGTCGTCGTGCCGACGGCGTGGCTGGTGTTCATGGCGGCGATCCCGTACATCGACCGCGACCGCTCGGGCATCGGCCACTACTTCTCGAACGAGGTGGGGAAGCGGTCGGCGATCTTCGCGACGGTCTTCACCGGCGTGCTCGTGCCGCTCCTCATCGCGATCGACTACGTGATCAAGAAGCCGTACCCGCAGCTCGGGTGGCCGGGGTACACCGAGTTCGCCACGGCCCACTTCCCCGGAGGCGGCGAGCTGCTGCCCAACTACGTCATCCCGATCTTCATCATGCTGTTCCTGCCGGTCGTGCTCGCGCAGCTGTGTATACGGCTGTTCGGCGCCGGTACGAGGGAATGGATGATCGCGATCTGGACCGGCTTCGTCGTGACGTATCTCGTGCTCACCGTCGTCGGCACGTCGATGCGGGGGCCGGGCATGGAGCTCTACGCGCCGTGGGCGCTGCCCGAGACACATCAGTGCTTCGCGCCGACGGGACAATAGCCGGATGATCAGACCGCACGAGGACACCGCGATCGCGCAGGGCGTCTCGATCGGGCGCATCAAGCGCCGGCAGCTGCTGCGGATCGGCTTCCTCACGGGCACGCTGCTCGCGGTCGGCGAGCTCCTCGGCATCCTTCCGGTCTTCATTCGGGTCATCAAGATCGAGGGGCTCGGCGCGCAGGTCGCGGCCGGCAAGAAGGCCGATGTCCTGTCGCAGTGGAAGTCCAACAAGGACCAGCCGGTGCTGAACACCGAGGGGCGGTTCTTCCTCGTCCACGGGCCGGGTGCGATCGCCGCGGCGTATCGCAAGTGCGTGCACCTCGGATGCGCCGTCCCGTTCAACGTGGGAGAGGACCAGTTCCACTGCCCGTGCCACGGCTCGCTCTATGACAAGCTCACCGCCCTCAAGAAGGGTGGACCCGCGCCGCGCGGTCTGGACCTGTTCCACATCTCCGAGAAGAGCGGCTCGCTCATCGTCGACACGAATCCGCTCAAGGTCATGCGGCGCGACGACAACCAGTGGCATGCCGATCAGGTCGAGGTGACCGACGCATGAGGACGGCCTGAGCATGGACGCCAACGTCCTTCTCGCTGCGGCGAGCATCATCCTGTTCATCGCGCTCGTCGCGTACTTCGGCTTCCTCATCTACCACCAGAACCAGGTGGAGCCCGAGGAGAAGCCGGTGTACGGGGTCGAGCTCCTCGAGCAGCATTACGCGCCCGGCGCGACGGTCGAGCAGCCGACGCCGTACTGGGTCGCGCCGATCCCGGCGGCGCCGGATCCGCTCGAGATCTCGGGCAACCTCGACCGCAAGATCGTCGCGGGCGGCGCGATGCTCTTCGCGCTCGTCGGTCTCGTTGGCGGCTACTTCCTCCTCCAGATCATCCCGGGGCCGAACAACCTGCGTGCGATCGGCGCGGAGAAGCAGCTCCAGACCTCGATCGAACGCGGGAAGAACCTCTACGCGAATTTCTGCTTCCCGTGCCACGGCCGCACCGGGCAGGGCAACGGCGAGAACGGCGCGAACGGACAGCCGCTCCCGGGGAAGCCGCTCAACAAGCCCGACTTCAAGGCGGCGAACCTGCAGGACGATCCGCAGAAGCTCACCGACCAGGAGAACTACATCACGCTGCGCATCACGCGCGGCAAGCAGAACCCTCCGCCGAACTTCTCGATGCCTGCGTGGGGCAACAGCGAAGGCGGTCCGCTGAACGACGAGCAGATCGCGCAGCTCCGCACCTTCATCATGTACGGGAGCGATCAGGACTGGGCCGACATCGTGACGATCCGCTCGCACCTCGAGGGCTCGCCGTCGACCGTGCCGGACCCGGGCTCGCCGCCGCCGGTCGCGTCGGGCGATCAGATCGCGGCGCAGTACTGCACGACGTGCCACAGCTTCGACCCGAACAAGCCGAGCACGGTGCCGCAGGCGCCGAACCTCGGCAAGTACGGCGTCGAGGGCCCGTTCAACGATCAGGTGAAGGCGCTGAAGGCGTCGGGCGATCCCGACTGGCTCTACAAGTGGGTGTCGGACGCACCGAAGATCAAGCCCGGCATCATCATGCCGGTGTGGAACCAGTCCGACGGTGGTCCGCTCGACGAGGCGACGATCCGGCTCCTCGTCCAATATCTGCAAGGGTTGGGGAAGTGACGTGATCGGACAGGTAGGCGAACAGAACGAGTTCTACATGGTGCTGATCACGACGGTGATCTTGATCGCGGCGCTCTACTTCCTGCAGAAGTGGTGGACCACGTACCGGTAAGTCCCGAGCAGCCACTCCCGACGCGGGCCACGCTGGTGCTCCTCGTCGGCCGCGTCACGACGATCAAGCTCGCGTACTGGACCGCGATCACCCTGTTCGAAGGCGTGCTTCCGCTCGCGTATCCGCGCACGTTCGACGATCGGTTCGGCCTGTCGCTCGTCGCCGGTGCCATCGCGAGCCTCGTTGCCCTCGTGTGGGCGCGCTCCTCGGCGCGCGCGCCGGACCGTCGCGTCGGCCGTCTCACGCGCTCGATCCCGACGATCGCGACGACGTTCGCGGCGACGACGGTCGTCGCATCGCCTGCCAGCCTGCCGCTCCTCATCCTCGAGCGCGAGCGATCGCTCGAGCAATGTGGTTTCGGTACGTGTCACGAAGTCGCGCTCCTGTTCTGGATCGCGGTCCTCCTCGTGGGAACGCTGGCGATCCCGCTCGTGTTCGCCGCATCGCTGCACGGCGACACGGCTGCTCGCTCGCTCGGCCACTGACCTGCGTCGTGGCAGACTTCCGCGCAACGGTGGGTGCTCGACGTGTTCTCGTCGTGGATGACGATCCGGATATTCGCGCGCTCCTTGTCTCCGTTCTCGCCGACGACGGCTACGACGCCGCCGCCGCCGCGAACGGATACGAGGCGCTTGAGATATTGGATCGGTGGACCGCCGATCTCGTCGTCCTCGATCTGATGATGCCGGTGATGGATGGATGGACGTTCGCGCGACGGATGCGCGACGCGAGACGCGGGGACGTTCCGATCGTCATCCTCTCCGCCGCCACCGACCTCGGTCGACATGCCGCGACGATCGGCGCCGCCGGAGTCATCCCGAAGCCCTTCGACCTCGACACGCTCCTCCCGACGATCGAGCGCGTCGTCGGCCACAACGGGGGAGCGACCGCCTCCTAGACTCCTCGCGTCGCTCCTCCTGTCGCCAGCCGCGAACTAGCCGGGGAATGCGAGCGCTCTCAAGGTCGTCACGCTGCGATAGCCTGTCCGCCGTGCCACGGCTCGACGCGATCGGCATCGTGAGCGCCGACATGAAGGAGTCCGTCCGTTTCTATCGGCTGCTCGGCCTCGAGGTCCCCGATGCGACCGAGGACCACCTCGAGGCGACGCTCCCGAGCGGCATGCGCCTCATGTTCGATGCGGTGTCGCTCGCCAAGCAGCTCGACCCGGAGTGGACGCGACCGACGGGACATCCGTTCGCGCTCGCCTTCGCGTGCGCGTCGCCGAAAGAGGTCGACGAGATCTACGCGCGCATCGTCGCCGCCGGATACCGCGGCAAGGCCGCGCCGTTCGACGCGTTCTGGGGTCAGCGCTACGCGACCGTGCTCGACCCCGACGGGAACGCGGTCGATCTCTTCGCCGCGCTGGCGTAGCCGTCTACCCGAGCGCCGTCAGCCCCGGTGGCGCGTGCTCGAGCCATGAGCGATCGCGTACCAGCGTGCGCACCGTGTCCACGAGCTCCTGTCCCGCGCGCGAGAGCGGGCGGTCGCGGCGATGCGCCAGTCCGATGGTGCGCGTGAGCGTCGGCTGTGCGATGCGCACCGCGCGCACGGCCGATGCCTGCGCGACGACGATGCTCGGCACGATCGCCGCACCGAGCCCGGCGGCGGTGAGGCGAAGCACGCCGTCCATCTCGCCACCGTCGATCGCGAACGTGGGGGCGAATCCCGCGGCGCGGCATGCGGCCTCCGTCGCGCTGCGGAGGTCGTAGCCCTCGCGGAACATCACGAGAGGGACGTCGCGCAGGTCGCTCACCGCGATCGTCCTTCGCTTCGCCAGCGGATGCCCGTCGGCGACGGCGAGGACGAGCTCCTCGCGGAGGAGCGGCTGCGTCTCGAGGATCTCGTGCCGCACCGGAAGGATCACGAGCGCGACGTCGACCGCGCCCTCCTCGACCGCGGCGACGAGGTCCTCGGACCCCGCCTCGCGGAGCGCCAGCTCGATGCGCGGGTACGCGGCGTGGAACCGCGCGAGCAGCGGCGGGACGAGCGACGCGGTGAGGCTCGGCGTCGCGCCGATCGCGAGCCGTCCGCGCGCGAGACCGCCGACCTCCTGCAGCTGCGTCTGCGCAGCGTCGACGTCGGCGATGATCCGCCGCGCGTAGGGAAGGAGCGCCTCGCCCGCGGCGGTGAGGCTCACGCGCGCCCGCGTCCGATGGAAGAGCTCGGTGCCGACGTCGCCCTCGAGACGGCGCACGAGCGCGCTCACGGACGGCTGCGCGAGGCCCAGCTCGCGCGCCGCCCGTGTGAAGTGCTGGTGCTCGGCGACCGCGAGGAAGCAGCGCAGCTGGCCGATCTGCACGTCCATAGCGTAACCCTATGGAAGTGACAGTCTCCATGTATTTGTGTTCTGGCTGAGAGCGCCGTACGGTGCCTGACTGACAGCGGAGGTGCGGCGATGGCCACGATCGCGAATGTCCGAGGACGTCCGACCGAGCGGCGCGACCTCTGGTGGCTCCAACCGGCAGCCGTCGTCATCGGATTCACGGCCTTCGTGATCTACGCGATCTGGGCCGGCACGACGACATCGGGCTACTACTACGACCCGTACCTCTCGCCCTTCTTCTCGCCATGCATCGCATCGAACTGCGAGTACCTCACGTTCGGGTCGGCGTGGATCAGCGGCTGGACGCTCGCGCCCGCCATCTTCATCGTCGGGTTCCCGCTCGTCTTCCGCGCGACGTGCTACTTCTTCCGCCGCACCTACTACCGGTCCTACTTCTTCAGTCCGCCGTCCTGCGCCGTCCCCGACGCCGCGAAGAAGTACTCGGGTGAGACGCGCTTCCCGTGGGTCCTCCAGAACATCCACCGCTACACCTGGTACATCGCCGTCGCGATCTTCTTCATCCTCGCGTACGACGCGATCCTCTCGTTCCGCTTCCCTGGCGGATGGGGCATCGGCCTCGGCTCGCTCCTCATGACGACGGAAGCCGTGTTCATCGGGCTCTACACGTTCTCGTGCCACTCGTGCCGCGCGCTCTGCGGCGGATGGCTCGACAGCTTCCACGGGAAGCCGTTCTGGTACCGCATCTGGATGACGGTGAGCCGGCTCAACGTCCGCCACGGCACGTTCTTCTGGGTGAGCCTCGCCTTCGTCGTCATCACCGACGTGTACATCCGTCTCCTCGCCGCGGGTGTCATCACCGATCCGCGGATCGGAGGCTGAGATGAGGGAGCAGGTCGCGCGTCACGAATACGACGTCCTCGTCATCGGTGCAGGCGGCGCGGGCCTGCGCGCCGCGATCGAGGCGAGCGCGATGGGCGTACGCACGGCGCTCGTCTGCAAGTCGCTCCTCGGGAAGGCGCACACGGTGATGGCCGAGGGCGGGATCGCGGCGGCGCTCGGCAACGTGTGGAAGGAAGACAACTGGAAGGTCCACTTCCGCGACACCATGCGCGGCGGCAAGCTCCTGAACAATTGGCGTATGGCGCAGATCCACGCGCAGGAGGCCCCCGACCGTGTCCTCGAGCTCGAGGAATGGGGCGCGCTCTTCGATCGCACGAAGGACGGCCTGATCCTCCAGCGAGACTTCGGCGGGCACCGCTACGCGCGGCTCGCGCACGTCGGCGATCGGACCGGCCTCGAGATGATCAAGACGCTCCAGCACCACGCGGTGCACAAGGGCATCGACGTCTTCATGGAGACGACGATGTTCCGTCTCATCACCGAGGACGGCCGCGTCGCTGGCGCGGTGGGCTACGAGCGCCAGACCGGGCGACCGGTCGTGTTCCACGCAAAGGCGGTCGTGCTCGCGACCGGCGGTATCGGCAAGGCGTGGCGGGTCACCTCGAACTCGTGGGAGTACACCGGCGACGGCATCGC
>DATDNP010000155.1:0-10675 GCA_036518215.1 Candidatus Limnocylindria bacterium | reverse complement strand
TCTACCCGCACCCTGGCGACGGACTACGCAGTGGGTGGGGAGGAAATTTCGTTGACGAAACGATCCATCGCGCGATATCTGCGAATCCTTGCCATCGTGTTCGCGTCGCTCGGGATGACGCTGAACAACGCCGCATTCGTGGCCTTCACCCCGAACACTGCGGACGCCGCGCTGCGTTCAGAGACCTCCGCGGTCGCGAGCGCAGTCACGGCCAACATCGATGTCTATCAGCAGTGCGCCAACGACCAGGGCACCGGCTACACCACAGGCGACCTCGGATGCCGTTGGACGTCCGGGGACCTGAACCATCAGAACTCGACGATCTTCGAAGGCGATGCGACCGTGCAGCGTCTCAAGCTCACGAACGTCAGCAACGGCACGCACACCGTGAAGATCGAGTACCAGACGACCAAGGGTGGGAAGCACGCGTACGACTTCATCACCGACGACCTCTTCTCGGAGACCTGGGTGACCGCTGCTGATCTCTGCCAGGATCCGGTCAGCACGGCGAACTCGTTCCCGAGCTGCGCCTCGCTGTCACCCAGCCTGTCGCCTCTCGTCCCGACCGACCCGCACGCCGGCGGGTTCGACGCGGCGCAGAGCGCGCGTCACTTCAAGATCCGCAACGGCACGATCACGTCGGTGGGCACACCCGCCACGACCGACCTCGTCAACGGCGCGTACGCGTCGGACAGCCTCACCGATGTCCTCGTGACTTTCTCGGTCGACACAAGCACCTGCGCCGACAAGGTCACCGTCCAGGGCACCGACACGTGCCCCGTGCTGATCACCTTCGGCGCACACGTCTCCCGTCAGGCCGACTGGGGGATCGGCACATCCGCCGTCAACATCCAGGGTTCGCCATACCACGTGAAGGTCGTCGAGCTCGATGGCTCGTCGATCGGTAACCGAGACAACCAGATGGCCGCGAGTGCCGTCCTCGTCTCGACGCTCACACTCGTAAAGAACGTCGTCAACGACAACGGCGGAACCGCTGCGGCGACGGACTGGACGCTGACCGCGACCGGTCCGCAGACGATCTCCGGCGCCACCGGATCTTCGAGCGTGACGAGCGCGGAAGTCGCGCCTGGCACGTATACCCTCTCCGAAAGCGGCCCGACCGGCTACACGGCGAGCGCGTGGAGCTGCGTGAAGAACGGAGGGTCGCCCGTCAGCGGTTCCTCGATCACGCTCGCGAATCTCGACAGCGCGACCTGCACCATCACCAACAACGACAACGCCGCAGGTCTCCACCTGCGCAAGGTCGTCGTGAACGACAACGGCGGGACCGCCGTCAACACGGATTGGACCCTTACGGCCACCGGGCCGACGACGATCAGTGGCACGACGCCGGTCGACAGCGGCTCGGGCTTCGTGTCGGGCACCTACACGCTCAGCGAGAGCGGCGGCCCGGCGGGGTACTCCGCTTCGGCATGGGTCTGCGTCGGCGGGACGCAGGACGGAAGCAGCATCACCGTCGCGCAGGGCGGCTCGGCCACCTGCACGATCACGAACAACGACAACGCGCCCGCGCTGCACCTCCGGAAGGTCGTCGTGAACGACAACGGCGGCAGCGCGGTCGACACGGACTGGACGCTCACAGCGACCGGCCCGACCACGCTCACCGGCACCACGCCGGTGGACAGCGGTGCTTCGTTCGCCGCGGGCACGTACGCCCTCAGCGAGTCCGGCCCGACCGGTTACACGGCCTCGGCCTGGAGCTGCACGGGCGGTACGCAGAGCGGCAGCAACATCACCGTTGGGCTCGGCCAGTCCGCGACCTGCACGATCACGAACAACGATGACCCCGCGCACCTCATCGTGATCAAGCACGTCATCAATGACAGCGGCACCGGAAAGAGCGCCGCCAGCGACTTCACGATGACGCTCAACGGCGTGAACGCCACGGGCGGCACCAGCTTCGCGGGAGCCGACTCTCCGGGCACCGACAAGACGCTGACCACGATCGGCTCGTACTCGGTGACCGAGGACGGCCCGTCGGGCTACGACGCGACCTTCTCCGCTGACTGCCAGGGCACGATCGCGCTTGGCGAGACCAAGACCTGCACCGTCACGAACGACGACATTCCGCTCGCGCCTGCCTTCCTCACGCTCGCGAAGCACGTCATCAACGACAACGGCGGCACGCAGAACGCATCCGCATGGACGCTCACCGCGACCGGTAGCGGCGGGTTCAGCGGCGCCGGCGCTCCCGCGACGGGAGCCGACGCGAGCATCACGCACTCTGTGACGCCGGCCGTCCAGTACACCCTGTCGGAGACCGGTCCGAGCGGCTACGCGGCCTCGGCCTGGGTCTGCACGGGTGGCGAGACGTCCGTATTCGTCTCACCGAACAAGATCACGGTCGCCGCGGGCGAGTCCGTGACCTGCACGATCACGAACAACGACAACACGCCTCCGCCTCCGCCTCAGCCGCAGTTCGGCACGCTCCAGGTCATCAAGTACAACGACGCCAACGGCAACGGCGTCCGTGACAACGGTGAGACGACGCTCAGCGGCGTGACCTTCACCGTCAAGCTCGGCAGCGCGATCATCACGACGCTCACGACCGACGCGAACGGGCAGGCGACGCTCTCGGGTCTCAGCGCAGGCCTCTACACCGTCGTCGAGACCGTCCAGCAGGGCTGGCACTCGACTGACCCGGGTGGGGCCACGCCGACCAAGAACGGGAATGTCGCGGTCGGTTCGACCGCCACGGTCCTCTTCGGGAACCAGCAGACGCTCATCCCGCCGACGACCATCGGTGGAGCGATCGTCGTCACCAAGTACGAGGACGCGAACCGCAACAAGCAGTTCGACGCGGGTGAGGCGACCCTCGCGGGTTGGAGCTTCACCATCAAGAACGCGCAGGGCGCGACCGTCGCGACGATCGTGACGGGCGCCAACGGCACGGCCGCGGCGGCGAACCTCCCGGCCGGCACCTACACGATCACCGAGGTCGTCCAGACCGGATGGTCCTCGACCGATCCGGGTGGAAGCACGCCGTCGAAGACGGTGACCATCGCAGCGGGCCAGACGCTCGGCGTGGGCTTCGGCAACGCGAAGCTCCAGCTCCCGAGCACGTCAACAGCGGGCGGCGACCAGAGCACGATGCTCCGGATCGTCCTCCTCGGCCTCGCGCTCCTCTGCCTAGCTCTGCAGCGCCGGATGACGCGGACCCTTCGTGGGTCCGCGTCTCCCGCTGCGGTACAGGGGAAGGGGGGCGCACGCTAGATGCTCAGTTTCCTCCGCAATGAGGACGGCCAGGGTCTCGTGGAGTACGCACTCATCATTGCGATCATCGCCATCGCGGTGATCCTGGCGATGATGTTCCTCCGCGGTCAGATCCAGAACGTCTTCAGCAACATCGGCAACAACCTCACCTGATGCACATTCCTCGCAGCGGGCGCGCGATCGCCCGCTGCGGGGAACCAGGTACACCGCGCACCTCCAATTACCGAACATTGGGAATGGCCCGTGGTGCGCGCCGCAGGGCACTCTTGGTCCATGGCCAGCGACCGCGCACGCATCACGAGCTACCCACCGTTCGACGCGACGACGCGGGCCGACCACGCGGGTCGGACCGTCGCGATCCGGGCGGGCCGGCTCGAGGCCGTCGGCGATGGGGTGCCGACGAAGGCAGCGACCTACACCCCCTGCCGCGGCTGACATGCTCGAGCTCCTTCTCGTGTGGCTCGCGATCACCGTCTCCTTCCTGCTCGGCGTCGCCTACAACAGCCGCGCCTACGATCGCGGCCACGAGGACGGCTGGTACGAGGGCTTCGCGCTCGGAACAGAGACGTCGCTCGGGTCTGGCCGCGTCAGGGCCTCTCGTCGGGGGGCGCAGCAGCGCGACTCATCCCCGTAGCCGCCTCAGTACGAAGGTCGCGACCGAGACCGCCTGTGTCGCGAGCGCGACGACGAGGACGACGCGTGCCATCGACACCGCGTCGCTCACGGTCGTAAGAAGCAGGACGACCTCGGCAGCGACCGCGAGCGCGAGGAGGAAGCCGACGCGCATCTCGCCGCGTCCGATGAAGTACGCGATCCAGAGGTTGAGGAGCGCGTTCGCGAGGGCCGCGACGCCGTAGATCGGGACGATCCGCACGGTGTCGGGATACTGCGAGCCGACGACGATCGGCACGAGCACGCCCGGGATGAGGATGTACGCCGCGGCGACGAGCCCGCTCGTCACGAGCACGAACCCGAGCGCGAGGTAGAGCATCCGCTCGGTGTCTTCGCCGCGCGCGTGCGCGCTCGCGGTGCGCTCGAGGAGCAGGAAGCCCACGGCGATCGGCGCGAAGAGGACGATCTTCCCCATCGTGATCGCGCCCGCGTACGCGCCTGCGGCATCCGGTGACAGGAGCGAGCGCGCGAGGACCGCGTCGATGTTCGTGAGCGCGGCGTACGCGAGGAGGATGACCGCGGAGAGCGCGAAGAAGCGCGTCTCGGCGGCGCCGAGCTCGTGCGTGACCGTCGATCCTCGCGCGGCCCGCAGGAGCGTGAAGAGCGGCAGCGCCGCGACGACGAGCGAGATGACGATCGCGAGCGTCGCACCGGTGAACGCGCCGTTCACGCCGAGCCCTAGGACGACGAGCGCGACGCCGATCGCGAGCCGCGAGCCGGCCTGGACGATGAGCGCGGTCCCCATCCACACGAAGCGCGCGAGACCCTGCAGCAGGCCGATCGAGAACGTGAAGACGAGCGCGAAGAAGAGCGTGACGCCGAGCAGCGCGACGGCGTACGGAGGCAGCGACAGCGCGGACGCGAGGAGCGGCGAGGTGACGAGGATCACGAGCCCGATGACCGCGGCGAACGCCGCGACGCGCACCGACCAGCGGCGCACGAACGCGTGGAGCGCGTCCTGCTCGTCCCGCGCGCGATACCGCGCGGCGAGCGTCGCCGTCGCGGACTGGATCACCTGGCTCGAGACCTGTTCGAGGATGAGCACGCCGAACAGCGCGGTCAGCGCGGCGTAGTCCGCGGGCGCGAGGAGCCGCGCCTGCACCACCTGGTAGCCGTACCCGAGGACGTTGGCGACAGTGGTGGCGACGAGGAGGAAGAGCGCGCCGGAATGCTGGCGGGCGCGAGCGATCAACCCCTGGAGTCTGGCATGCGGACGGCCATCGCTTCCACCCGGCTCCCGATGCCGAGCTTCGCGTAGATGCTGTTGATGTGGTTCTTCACGGTCTTCTCTTCGAGACCGATCTCGCGCGCGATCTCGCGGTTGCGCCTGCCGAGGCGGACGAGGCGCAGGATCTCGAGCTCGCGCTTGGTGAGTCGGGCGGTCGCCGCGTCGGCACGTTCTGACTCGACGAGGATGCCGTCCGCGATGATCGGCATCATCGCGAGGTCGTCGGTCGCGAGCGCGCGCATCGCGGTCGCGAGCTCGCCGGGCTCGAAGCGGCCGTGCACGAGGTATCCCTTCGCGCCGGCGTAGATCGCGTCGCGCACGTCCGACGGCTCGGCCGACCAGCTCACCGCGAGCGTGCGCACCGATGGCAGATCCGCGGTGATGCGCCGCGTCGCCGTGATGCCGTCGCCATCGGGCATGCGGAGGTCCATGAGCACGATGTCGGGGCGGAGCGCGTGCGCGAGCACGTACGCCTCCGCGCCCGTCTTCGCCTCGCCGACGACGGAGAACCCGCCGAGCGCTTCGACGGCGCCGCGGAGTCCGGCGCGCACGATGAACGAGTCGTCGGCGATGAGGACGCGGATCGGCTCGTTCATCGCGAGCTGAGCGGGAAGTCCACTCGGACCATCGTCCCGCCGAGGGGGCTGCGTTCGAGCCGCGCCTCGCCCCGCAGCAGCTCCGCGCGCTCGCGGATGCCGAGGAGGCCATAGCGGCCCGAGCGCGGCAGCGTGCTGAGGTCGATCTCCGCGATGCCGCGGCCGTCGTCCTCGATCTCCACCGTCGCGCGGTCGGCGCTCGCGGCGACGCGCGCGCGCATGCGGCTCGCGCCGGCGTGCCGCGACGCGTTCGTGAGCGCCTCGTCGACGATGCGCAGGACCTCGAAGCGCGCGAGCGTGCCGATGCGCTCGAGATCGCCCTGCACCTCGAGGTGCGCCGGCGCGTGCCGGTCCACGACGGCGCGCAACGCCTCGAGGAACGGACGCGTGTCCTGATGCATGCGCACGTCCGTCACGATCGCGCGCATCTCCTCCGAGAGCAGGCGCGCGAGGTGTTGGATCCGCACGAGCTCCGGGCGCATCTCCTCGGGGAGACGGGACGCCGCGGTCGCCGCCTCGAGCGCGAGGATGCTCACCGACTTCGCGACGCCGTCGTGGAGCTCGCGCGCGATGCGATCGCGCTCGGCCGCTGTCGCCGCGGCCGCGCGCTCGCGCAGCGCGATGTCGTCGCCGAAGAGCCATCCGACGAGCGACGCGAAGGCGACGAGAGCGGCGGCGACAACGAGGTACCCGAGGACCGCGGCGCCCGAGGTCCGCTCGAAGTCCACGAGCACGTCGAGGAGGACACCGGCCGTCGCGAACGACGCGCCGGCGGTGATGACGATGAGACGCGTGCGCACCGGGACGTCGCGCGTCACGGTCGCGGGCACGTGCGCGTGCGTCGCGCGCAGCGACGCCCGCGTGAGCGCGTACGCCGCGAGCGACCCGAGCGCGAGGAGCCCGAATGCGTAGAGCACGTCCTCGACCGTCGTGAGCACGGCGACGGTCGCCGGGCGCTGGCGCGAGAGCGCGACCGCGAGCACGACGAGCCGCGCCGCGAGCACCCCGCCGCCGCCCCACACGATCGCGGCGCTGAAGGCGCTCGCCGGGAGCGACGCGACGTCCTCGGGACGCTGCGCGCGCCGCGCGACGACGAGCCACGCGGCGAGCACGGCGATCCACGGCGCGACGTCGCCGAGCACGGTGACGGCGTCGCGTGCGACCGCGAAGGCATGCGGCAGGCTCGCGACGAGCGCGCCCGCGATCGCGAGCGCGACGAGCACGAGCGCCACGCGTGGAAGAGCGTTGCCGGGGCGGACCTCCCCCATTCCCACAGGGTAGCCCGGCTTTTTCCTGGGTCCCCCGACCCGCGCGTCGCCCGGGATCGCGCGGAACCATTGCGGTATCTCGTCCACGGGGAGGTCACAGCATGCCGTTCAACATCGGCGGCGGGGAGATGGTCTTCCTCGTGATCATCGTCCTCATCGTCTTCGGCGCCGGCCGTCTACCGGAGGTGTTCGGGCAGCTCGGCCGCGGCGTCCGCACGTTCCGCGAGGAGTCCTCGACGACCGCGTCCACGCCGCACCTGGCGGCGACGGTCGATCGAACGTGCGCGAAATGCGCCAACTCCCTTCCGGCTGCCGCGCGGTTCTGCCCGACCTGCGGCACGCCGATCTGACCACCGTGCTGCGCTGAGCGGCCGCGCGGCGGTCGCTCAGCGACGCGCGGTCCCTAGGCTCATGGCATGAAGCTCTCTCGCCTCGGCGCCGCGTACGAGCGCGAGATCCGCGGGAGCGGTCGGGAACGGCGCTTCCTCGCGGCGATCGCCTTCCTCGTGACGTGGCTCGCCGCGCGCGTCGCGACGCACGTCCTCCTCGCCGAACGCGGCGGCGGCGGTCTCCAGATCGGCTCGCTGCACGTCCATCACGTCGTCTTCGGGCTCGTGCTGCTCCTCGCCGCGGGCGAGCTCGACGTGCTCGGCCTGCTCCCGCGAACGCGCGCGATCCTCTTCGGCGTCGGCGCCGCGCTCGCGCTCGACGAGTTCGCGCTCATCCTGAACCTCGCCGATGTCTACTGGCAGCCGCAGGGGCGCGAGAGCATCGACGCGGTCGTCATCTTCGCGGCGGTCGCGTGGATCCTCACGCTCGGGCGCGGGTTCTGGCGCGCAGTGAAGGACGAGCTCCTGCGCGTCGTCCGGCGATCCGCCTAGCGGCGGACCCGGTAGCGCAGGTGCGTGACGCCGGCGCCGGCGACGACCGTCGGGTCTCCGAGGACGATCGGCGCGCTCGCGAGATGGTCGAACATGCGCACGCCGCGGCCGAGGAGCACCGCGGCGAGGTCGATGCGGATCTCGTCGAGCAGCCCAAGATCGAGGCACTCCTGGATCGTTCGAGCACCGTGTACGAACACGGACTTCCTGCCGGCAGCCGACGAAGCGCGCGCGACCGCGCTCTCGATGCCGTCGGTCACGAACTGGACGCTCGAGCCCGGTCGCGGCCAGCCGTCGGGCACGTGGTGCGTGACGACGAACGCGGGCACGTTCCACGGATGCTGACCGCCCCAACCACCGGCGACCTCGAACGTCCGGCGTCCGGTGAGGAACGCGCCCGCGTCCGCCATGAGCGCCCTGAGGTGCTCGGCGCTCGCAGCCGAGACGCGGAACGTCATCGCTCCGGTACCGGTCGGGACCTCGACGTCGCCGGAGAAGTACCAGCTGAAGACCTCTGCGACGCCGTCGTTCGCGTCGGCGACGAACCCGTCGAGCGACATCGACATGAGCGCGACGACCTTCGCCACACGGCGCAGGCTACTTCGTGTGCGTCGTCTTCGGTCGCCGGACGGGCGGACGCGCCGTCTCCGCGTCCGGGCGCGACCGGCCCGAGCGGCTCACGGCCGCGGGGATCGCGGCGCGTTTGTCGTCGGGACGTGGACGCTCGCTGCGTCCGCCGCTCGTCGAGCTCACCATGGACTCGGACGCTGCAGACCGCGTGCTAGTGCGCGGCGACGGGCTCCTTCAACGGAGCCGCCTTGAGGAAGTTGTCGACGAGGGCGTCGGACTCCTCGGACGTGTACTGCTCGATGTCGCCGTTGTCCGCATCCTTCGCGATCTCGGGGTCGATCGGGATGCTCGCGATGAGCGGCGCGTTCGCGGCGATGACGAGCTTCAGCCCCTGCGACGGGCCGAACACCTCGAGGCGCTGACCGTCCGGCGTCTTCACGTAGGCCATGTTCTCGACGACGCCGAGGATCTCGCCGCCGAGCTGCTTCACGAGACGCACCGCCTTCGTCACGACCATCGTCGCGAGCGCCTGCGGCGTCGTGACGAGGACCACGCCGTCGACGGGGAGCGCCTGCATCACCGTGAGCGGCGCGTCGCTTGTCCCCGGCGGGAGGTCCACGACGAGATAGTCGAGCTCGCCCCACTGCACGTCGGTGAAGAACTGACGGATCGCGCCCGAGACCATCGGTCCGCGCCAGATGACGGCCTCCTCCTCGCTCGGGAGGATGAGGTTCATCGACATGATCGGGATGCCGCCACGGGAGCGCGGCGCGGAGAGCGTCTTGCCGTCGGCCGAGACGGGCTTCTCCTTCACGCCGAACATGCGCGGGATCGACGGGCCGGTGATGTCGCCGTCGAGGATCCCGACGCGGAAGCCGCGCCGCTTCAAGCCGACCGCGAGGAGACCGGCGACGAGCGACTTCCCCACGCCGCCCTTGCCCGACATGACGGCGATGACGTGCTTCACGCCCTTCTGCTCGGCCATGCCACGCGGGACGCCCTGTCCGCCGAGGCTCGGCGCGGCACCCGCGGGCGGCAAGCCCTCGGGCAGCTTCCCCGTGTCCGCGTAGCGGTTGAGGTCGGCCATGAGCTCCTGCATGTTCACGCGGCCCGCGCCGTGCCCGGCGGCTGCCTGCGCGATCGTCTCGCTCTTGCTGATCGCGCACGACGCGCACGACAGGCCGTAGCGCGCGAAGAGGCGCGCGGCATCGGGCCAACGGTCGACGACGGACGCGACGGTCATGTCGGGGGTGATCTGGACTGCCACGGTGGACGGCTCCTCAGGCGGTGTGCGTCCCCAGTGTATCGCCCCGGTCGCGCGACCATTGACCTGCATGCGTGAATGCATGCATGCTGTCCGTGTGCCCAAGGGTGCGAAGAAGGTCGACCTGCAGATCCGCGGCGTGCCCATCGAGCTGCGTCGGAAGCTCGCGAAGCGCGCGGCGAGCAAGGGCCTGTCGATGAGCAAGTACGTGATCACGATCATCGAGGATGACGTGGACCGACCCGCGACCTTCAACGAATGGTTGGACATGGTCCACCGCCACCGCGGACCGGTACGCGACCTAGGGTTCACGGGCGGCCAGATCGTGCGCGAGCTGCGCGACGGCGAAGAGCGAGGCGAAGAGATCTGATCGTCTTGGACGCGTCCGCCGCGCTCGACCTCGTGCTGCAGGCTCGCGCATCCAAGGGGATCGAGGCCGCACTCCAGGACGAGGACATCCGGGCGCCCGTCCATCTGGACGCCGAAGTGTTCAAGGCACTCCGACGACTGGTACGCACGGAACGGCTCCCGCTTGCCGACGCGATGGTCGCTCTCGACGATCTACGACGGCTGCTCGTGACGCGGCATGCGATCGGGGGGATGGTGTTCGAGGCGATGGCCCTGCGCGATCGATTTGGCGGACACGACGTCTTCTTCGCGATCCTCGCGCGGCAGCTCGGCGCGACGCTCGTCACGTCCGACGCGCGGCTTGCGCGCGCCGCCGAGGGATACGTGCGCGTCCGCGCGTTCCTCTAGCCTGCTACCCGTGCGCGCCGTCCCGATCGCGATCCTGCGTCTGCTCACGCGGCTCCTCGCGCCCGGGTTCCTCGAGGAGCCCGCTCAGCGTGTGGAACGACGCGCCGCGTTCGCGCAGGTCGCGGAGCACACCGCTGATGCTCCGGATGGCGTGCTCCCCGGTGCCGGCGCGGCAATCCCAGCGGATGGGCATCGCGCGCAGGTCC
>DATDNP010000154.1:0-13996 GCA_036518215.1 Candidatus Limnocylindria bacterium | reverse complement strand
CCGGATACGAAGGAGAACATCGACGCGGGCCGCACCCTCTTCCAGGCGAACTGCGCCATCTGCCACGGACCACGCGCCCTCGGCGACGGGCCGGCCGCGTTCACGCTCCAGCCGCGTCCGTTCAATCTCCAGGTCCACGTCCCGCTCCACCCGACCGGCGAGGTCTTCTACTGGATCCGCAACGGCGTCCAGGGCACGGCGATGCCGGCGTGGAAGGACGCGAGGAACGAGGATGGATCGCCGAAGCTCACCGAGGAGCAGACCTGGCAGATCATCCGCTACCTCGACGCGCTCGCGTCTCACCAGATCGGGCAGTAGTTAGGGCCGCCGAAGTACCGTAGGCTGCCGCGGATGTCCGCGCGCACCGCCCTCATGACCGCCGCCCTCGCGCTCGTCGTCCTCGGCGTCTTCGTCGTGGACGTCGCGACGGGACCGCTCATCGGCTTCGCGCTCTTCTATCTCGTCCCCATCGGCGTCGCGGCGTGGCGCGTCGGCCGGTGGCCCGCGGTCGGGATCGCCATCGAGTCATTCGTCGCGTGGCTCGTCGCCGACCTCGTGTGGCGCCCGCCCGAGGAGTTCTGGTACTCGGTGTGGAACGGTCTCACGCGCCTCGTCATCTTCACCGCCGCGGCGATCCTCTTCACGCGCGTCCTCGAGGATCGCGCGGAGCTGCGCGGAGTCGAGGAGCGGCGCCGGCGGTTCCTGCGTCTGCTCGAGCGCAATCTACCGGAGCCGATCGCGCGCGCCGACGACCAGATCGCGCGCATCGAGCAGACGACGACCGGGGCGCCGCCGCAGGCCTTCGCGCTCCTGCATCGTGCGATGGACGATCTGCGGTACTTGAGCCGCGACTTCCTCATCCTCGGACAGGAGGACATCGACCAGCGACCACCGCAGGACGTCGAGCTCGCCGCGGCCGCCGCTCAGGCGATGCGCTACGTCGACCAGGGGCGCATCGATGTCGCGGGCGGCACGGCGCGCCTCGTGGTGCGCGGGGAGCCCGAGCGCATCGAGCACGCGATCGCGGCGATGCTGCGCGCGGCGCTCCATGCGACGGCGGGCGACATCTGGCTCGCGGTGCGCGAGCGCGGCGGCGAGGCGGCCGTGGATGTGACGGCGCGGACGACGAGATGGGCCGCCGACGAGGACGACGAGCTCGCGATCGCGCGGCTCGTCGCCCGTCTCTACGGCGGACGCCTCACGACGCGGACCGGTGACGAGACGATCACGGTCACGCTCGCCTTTCCGGCCCACGACGCAGCGTCGTCAGGGCGTTAGCCCCTCCGCATCATCTCGTCGCGACGGCGACGCGCCTCGGCGTCATCCATGCGCGTCCGTCCATCGGTGACGCCCGTGGACGGCGACGACGGCGTCACGGCAGGCTGCGTCGCGGACGTCGTCTCCGCGCGTCGCAGCGCCTGCGTCGCGTGGCTGCGCCAGTCGCGCCAGATCTGCGACGCCTCGTCACGTCCGCCGAGCCCGAAGGCGAGCCCGAATGCGAGCGCGACGGCCGCGACGACGCCGATGAAGAGCGTGTTGACGAGCGTCGCGGCGACGCCGATCTGATTCGCGGCGGCCACGACGCCGAACGCGAACACGGTGACGTACGCGAGGGTCCCTATCGTGTCGGCGCTCGGCATCCCAGTGCCGCCGAGCGCGCCACGCACGATGCCGCGGGTCAGCTGTGCGAGCCACGAGAACGCACCGAGGATGAGGAGCGCGACGATGAGGTTCGGGATGAACGCGAGGATCTGGTCCGCCACGGTCGCGACGGCGGTGAGGCCCACGGCGTTCGCCGCCATGAGCACGAAGACGAGACGCACGTACCACTTCACGAGGGCGCCGATGACCCTGGCCGGATCGGCCCGGATCTCGGAGCGCTCGAGGAACGTCGTGACGCCGCTCCGGTCGGCGAGCTCGTCGAAGCGGATCATGCGAAGACCGCGGGCGAGCAGGCCGCCGATCCAGCCGGCGACGATCCACCCGATGGCGAGGACGATGAGGGCGCCGAGGATCGAAGGCAGAGCGCTGAACAAGGCGGCGAATGCGGCGGCGATACCGGTGACGATCGCGGTTCCGACGTCGGTGATGGGGGCGAGCGGCATGACTTCCCTCCGAATGGACTTCGGTCCCGCGCTCGTCGCATTCGTTAGGCCAAGACCTCGCCGATGTGCGCTCGCTTTGGTGACGCGCGCGTAACGGAGTGGTCGCTCAGGCGGTGGGCCGCCGGATCAGAGAGGACTCGAGCCGGTGATGGTCGCCCGGGCGACCTTGATGGCTGGGCAGAGGCAGACGATCGAGCCCATCCCGTTGGAGGACCACCAGTCCCGCACGAGGCGCTGCGGGCCCATGAGGTCGATGCCGGAGAAAAGATCGAGGGCCGACATACGGTAGCGCACGTTCGCGAGCGCGCGCGTGATCTCGCCGTTCTCGATGAGGAACGTGCCATCGCGCGTCGTGCCCGTCATCGTCGCGCGTTTCGGATCCGGCGTGTTCGTGTAGTGGAAGCGCGTGATGAGCACGCCGCGCTTCACGGCGCCGATGAGCCGGTCGCGCGTCGCGTCGCCGCCCGACATCGTGAGGTTCGCCGCGTGCCCGCCGCTCGCGTAGCGCCGCGGGTCGGCCGCGTGCCCCGTGCTCGCCGTCCCGAACCACTTCGCCGACTGCCGGTCGTGCACGACCGCGCGCGCGACGCCCGCCTCGACGAGGCGCACGCGCTTCTTCGGCGTGCCCTCGACGTCGAACGGGATCGCGAGCGTGCGTGCATCGAGCGCGTCGTCCCAGAGCGTGAACGCCGGGCCGGTCACCTGCTGGCCGACCCGGTCGACCATGAACGAGCGGCCGTCCTTGAGCGTCTGGCCGGTGAGCCCGGTGAGCGACACGAAGCGCAGCACCTCCGCCAGCGCGAGCTCTTCGAAGACCGCCTCGTAGTCGCCCGGTGGGAGCTGCATGCGGTCGTGGTCGCGAGTCGCCTTCTCCGTCGCACGCGCTGCGATCTCGGCCGGATGGAGCGACGCGAGGCTGGACCCGAGATCCTCGGCCCATCCCGAGCCGCCCGCGTCGGTGAGGACGAGCGAGCGCAGGTACGCCATCGTCATGGGGGCATAGGCGCCGACGCCGTTCGTGTTCGCGACGGCGTCCTCGGTGAGCTCGAGCTGGTGCGTCCCGGCCGCGCGCATGCCGCGCGCGCGCACGGCCGCCGCGATCTCGCGGATCGGCGCGGCCTGGGCGGCAGCGTCCGCGTCGGCAGTCGCGGCGTCGAACGCCTTCGGCTCCGCGGTCGCGGCGGGCGTCGCGAGCCCGGGCCACTCCGGGTTCGGCACCGAGAGCTCCGCGGCCGCCTTCGCGCCCGCGATGAGCGCTCGCAAGTCGCCGGGTTCGAGCGAGTTGGTGCTCGCGATGCCGACCGCGCCGTTCACCGCGACGCGCGCCTGCACGTAGGTCTCGTCCGCGAGCGCGTTCTGATGCACCTCGTTCTTCGCGTACCGCGTGATCGCGGAGCGGCGGCGATGCGCCCAGAGCTCGGCCTCGGCGCCGGTGACGCCGCGCAGCGCCGCCTCCAGCGGCGCGAGGAGGCCGTCGCGCCCGAGCAGGCTCACTGGAGCTCGTCCTCGTTCTTGCCGGCGTCGGCGATGAACGTCGCCTGCCCGTACTTCGCGACGCCGAAGCTCGCGATGAGCGACTGGCCGTCCGTGCCGGTGAGGTAGTCCGCGAAGGCTTTGGCGCCCTCTGCGTTGACCCGCGGGAACTTCGCCGGATCCACGCGCGTGACGTGGTAGATGTTGAGCAGATCCTTGCCGTGCTCCACGACGATCGCGAGATCGCGAAGGAGCGAGCGGCCCGAGAGGAACGTCCCGCGATCGGTGAGCGTGTATGCGTCGCGGCTGTCGGCAAGCTGGAGGTTCTGCAGCTGGCCGACGCCGGACTCGAGGTACCACGGCCTGCCGGAGGGATCGAGGCCCGCCCCCTTCCAGAGGTCGCGCTCCTTCACGTTCGTGCCCGAGCTGTCGTCGCGCGACGCGAAGGTCGCGCCCTGCGCGTAGATGCGCTTCAGGGCGTCGCCGATCGCGAGCCCCTTGACGCCCGCCGGATCCGTCGTCGGGCCGACGAGGACGAAGTCGTTGTGCATGACGAGGCGGCGGTCGACGCCCGCGCCGGATGCGACGAGCTGCTCCTCGGCCGCCGGCGAATGCGTGAGCACGACGTCGAGATCGCCGCGACCCGCCTGCGTGAGCACCTGCCCGCTCCCGCCGACGACGAGCTTCACCTTGAAGCCGCTGCGGCGTTCGAAGTCGGGGATGAGGACGTCGAGCAATCCGGTGTCTTGGGTCGTCGTCGTGCTGCCGACGAGGACGTCGCGAGGTATGGGCGAGGCGAGCGTCGGCGCCGAGATCGGGCCGCACGCGAACGCAACGACCACCAAGAGAGGGACAAGAGCGGCCGCCGACCGGCGCGACACCGAAGGCCGCCGCGCGTTCACTCCCGCACCTCGATCGGCACGTCGCGGAAGCGCGCGTGCGCCGCGCCGTGGCCGACGCGCATGAGCTGGAGCGGCTCGCCCTTCGCGCACGAGAGGAAGCCGTGGAGCTCCCAGTCGTCGGCGACGCCATCGCAGCGTCCCCAGAACGCAGGTGTGAGCGACTGGAACGCGACGCCGCGCACGTAGCCCTGGAGCTCGCCGTTCTTGATCACGCGCGCCGCCTGCGTCGAGAAGTGGAAGTTCTGACGCTTGTCATCGAGCGAGTACGACGCCGGCGCTTCGAGGAGCAGACCATCGTCGACACCCGCGAGGAGCTGCGCGTAGCTCTGCGTCCCGGGATCGAGCGACACGTTCACCATCCGGACGATCGGGAAGTGCTGCCAACCCTCGGCGCGCGCGCTCCCGATCGCGATCGGGATACCGAGCGCCGCGGCCGTCTCGCGCGAGGTGAGGTATCCGGTGAAGATGCCGCGGTCGATGAGCTTCGTGCGCATCGCGGGCACGCCATCGTCGTCCCACCCGAACGTTCCCATGCCACCGGGGACCGTCGCGTCGGCGGTCATCGACACGTGCTCGCTGCCGTACCGCAGCGTGCCGCGGTCCTTGGGCCACATGAACGTGGTGCCCGCGAACGCGACCTCGTGCTCGAGCACGCGGTCGGCCTCGGTCGGGTGGCCGCACGACTCGTGCACGAGGAGCGCGAGGAACTCGGGCGCGAACACGAGCGTCGTCGGGCGTTCGACCGCGAGCGGCGCGTCGAGCGTCGCTTCGACATCCTCGCGATACCGCGTCGCGCGCGCGACGAGGTCGAGCTCCTCGATGAATTCCCATCCCGCCTGCCGCGTGAGCCGGCTGTCGTACCGCTGCGCCGGACGCGCGCCGGCCTTCGCGGCCGTGACCGCGACGCCCGCACCCGACTCGACGATCTCCTGCGACACGTCGGTGCCCTCGCTCGTGACGAGACGCTTGCGCGTTCGATACGCCGCGACCGACGCGCGACGCGAGCGCGCGTTCGGGCCGCGCAGCGCCTCGCTCGCGGCGGCGAGGAGCGCGACGCGCTCCTTCACCGGGACGGCGAACGGGTCGCGGCGGACCTCCGTCCGGTACTCGCCGTGCTGCGGCTGGACGGCGGCGAGCGCGACGGGCCGCGAGCGCGTCGAGGCCGCGGCCTCGGCGCGACGAAAGGCCTCGTCGACGAGGCCCGCGACCGCGCTGCCGTCGGTGCGATCGGTCGCGGCGAAGCCCCACGCGCCCTTGTGGATGACGCGCATCCCGATGCCGCGGTCGGCCGTGCGCGTGAGCGCCTCGACCTCGCCGTCGCGCAATGACAGCGCTTCATGCTCGCGCTCGACCGCGCGCGCGTCCGCGTACGCCGCCCCGCGCGCAGAGGCCGCGTGAATGAGGTCGGTGAGGCGGCCCTCAGGGGAGCGCATCGGCACGAGGAAGAGTAGGTGTAGTGTGCCGCGGCATGCAGGCGACGAAGCTCTTCGGACCGCTCGCGGCGGGTGTCGCCTGCGGGATCACCGCGGGCGCGATCGCCGCGCTCTGGGCTCGGATCGCCATGCGCCTGGTGGCCGTCGGGGTGGCGGACGGCGTCGGCGTGCGGCCCGAGTTCACCGTCGCGGGGACGCTCGTGATCGTGCTGACCGGTGTGGTCGTCGGCGCGCCGGCCGGACTCGTCTACGCGCTCGTCGCCGACCGGATACCCGGGCCGCCGCGATGGCGCGGCGTCGTGTACGCCGGCGTCCTGCTCGCGCTGGTCGGACCGTTCTTCTTCACGATCGAGGAGTTCTTCAGCGCCGGGCGGGTGCTCCTCTTCGTGCCGCCGTTCGTGCTGTTCGGCGCCGCCCTCGGTGTCGCGCTCGTGCCGCTCCGCCGCACGGTGCTGCGGTGGCCGACCGTCGCGCAGGCCGTCCTCGCGCTCGCCGGTCTCGCGACGCTTGGTCTCCTGGCGTTCAGCGTCATGGCGACCGTCCTAGGGATCGCGACCGTCTTCCAGATGTGATCCGCCTCGGCGGGCGATGAGCCCCCGCAGGCGCATCCCGGCACGCGCGCTGCTTCGCGACGGTCATGGCCGACGCGACGGAGCACGAGCCGCGTCTGCTCCATCTCCTGGAGCAGCTGCTCGAGATCGACCCCGAGGACAGCGAGCACGCGCTCGACGAAGCGGCGACCGCGATCGCCGAGGCGCTGCCCGCGGAGAAGGTCGATACGTTCCTCGCCGAAGGCGAGATCCTTCGCGCCCGAGGTACGAGCGAGACCGACCTCGGGCGGCTCCAGCAGGACCTCGGGCTCGACGTGCTCCCGATCGCGAACGGCGGCCGCACGGCGCAGGTGTTCTTCAGCGGCAGGGACTTCCGCGACGGCCACGTGCAGCACGATCCCGAGGAGCTGCCCGGCGTGAAGGAGATGGGCATCGCCTCGACGATCGCGACGCGTTTCGTCGTCGGCACCGACCCGCGGGGCGTGCTCCAGGCGTCGAGCACCGGCGAAGAGGCGTTCGACGAAGAGGACCTTCAGTTCCTGCGCGCGGTGGGTCGCTGGGTCGGCACGCTCGTCCATCGCACCGAGCTGCGCGACCGCGCGATGCGCGCGGCGACCGATGAGGGACGCCGTCTCGCCGCGGAGGAGCTCGTGACCGTGCTCGCGCACGACCTCGGGAACTACCTCACGCCGCTGCGCGGCCGGCTCGAGCAGAACCTGCGCGACGCGGTGCGCGACGGTCGCGACACGAGCCGCCAGCGACTCGAGGCGTCGATCCAGAGCGTCGACGCGATCACGCAGCTCACCGCGGATCTGCTCGACGTGAGCCGTATCGAGGAGGGGATCCTGCGGCTGCAGCCCTCGGAGATCGGCGTGCGCGACCTCGTGCGCGAGGTGGCGCGCGCGCTCGGGAGCGATCACGTCCGCATCGCGGTCGACGTACCGGAAAACCTTTCCGTGAAGGCCGATCTGCGGCGGCTGCGGCAGGTGCTCGCCAATCTCGTCGGGAACGCGGTGAAGCATTCGCCGGCGAACGGGACGGTGGCCATCAGCGCGCGCCGGCTCGACGGCGAGGTGGAGATCCGCGTGTCGGACGAAGGGCCCGGCGTGCCGAGCGACATCATGCCGCGGGTCTTCATGCGCTACGCGCGCGGCCCGCGCTCGACGGGTCTCGGGATCGGCCTCTACCTCGCGGAGCGCATCGCGAGCGCGCACGGCGGCCGGCTCACGCTCGATTCGACACCATCGGGCGCGACTTTCGCGCTGCGGCTTCCTGCGCCGGACGAGGGATCGTCAGAAGACCCCTCCCTCGGCTACACTGATGAAAACGGCGCGCGCGACGACAGGATGCGTTCGTGAAGACGCGCTCGCGGCCGACATATCGGATGACCGATACGTGCGGACGAGGGTGAGCATCTAGCGCGGAGACTCCTCGGGGGTCCGCGAACGGGTCAGGCGGCGTGCGAGCCCATATGGAGAAACGCATTGCCTGACGTCGCTCTCCTCATTGACTGGGAGAACGTCTACTACACGCTACGCCAGCACACCACCGGTCCCCTACCCAGCACGCTCGCGATCCTGCAGGCCATCCTCAAGAAGGCCGCCGAGTTCGGCCCCGTCCGCGTGAAACAAGCGATCTTCGGACAGGAGGTCGCGACGCAGGACGACACCCTCCTCATGTCGCTCGAGTTCACCGGCATCGAGCCGGTCGCCGTGGCGCAGCGCATGGGCGGCCGCTTGCTGAAGGGCCGATCTGACGCCGTCCTCATCACGCGAACGATGAAGCTCCTCTACAAGGACCGACCCGAGCTCGAGTACTGGTTCATCGTCTCGGGCGACCGCGATCTCAACGCGCTGTGCAAGGCGCTCAAGGACGAGGACAAGCACGTGTATCTCGTCGCCGGCGACAAGTCGCTCGCGAACGAGCTGCGCGACTCGCCGTACCTGCGCGACGACGTCTTCCTCCTCGAAGACCTCATCCCCGAGGCGCGCTGGACGCGCGCGGGGCTGCGCGCCGACGACACGCAGGTCGGGAAGGAAGAGCCGCGCCGCGACGAGGCGCCGCGCACGCGCGGCCGCCGCGGTGGGCGTGGTCGCGGCCCGGCGAAGCCGCCGGTCGTGCCCGCGGTCGTTCCGACCGGAACGCCCGAGTCTGAGAAGGAGCAGCGCCGCCTCGCGGTCCTCCTGCTCGATCAGCTCGTCGCGATCCACGCCGACGCGATGCCGCGAAGCGACTTCGTCCAGTCCGTCGTCCCGCTCTCCGAGAAGGAAGCGTCGACGGTGCTCGAGCAGCGCATCGACGCAGGCATCGAGCAGCAGAATGTCGTCGCGCGGTCGCAGGGTCGCTTCCGCGCGAAGGCGAAGCAGCTCATCGCGCCGAACCTCGGCTCGCCGCTCGTGGCCGAGACGCTCTTCCACCTCGTGCGGCTCCTGCGTCGCATCGACACCGTGACGAAGGACACGAAGCGCGTCCCGGTCGTCGAGGCCGTCCTCGATCCGCTCTCGCGCGCCGATCAGCCCGGCGGCCTCGCACGCGGACGGTCGCAGCGCCGCATCCTCCTCGACACGCTCTACAACATCGCCGAGGAGCGGGGCGCGATCTCGAGCGAGACGGTGCAGCGCGACGGCAAAGAGATCACGATGTGCTGGCTGTCCGACGAGCACCCCCTCGTGCGCTACGCGCGCGAGCCCTCGGCCGGCATCGTCCACCTCTTCAACTTCGTCGGGAGCACCGCGCGCAAGGAAGACCGCGCGAACTGGGTCAACCAGGCGCTCTTCGCCGAGCTCCTCTCGCGCGTCGAGGGCGACGCGCTCGAGTCGGGCATGCGCAGCGCCGTCGACCGCGGCGTCATGAAGGCCGAGGCGCACGGCAACAAGCCCGGATACATCGTCGATCGCGAGAACCTCGAGGTGCGGACGATCCTCGGCGAGTTCCATCGTCTGAATGGCGACGGCGGCGAGGCCGTCGAGACGGGCGAACCGACCGAGCCCGTCGAGCCGGAAGCGCCCGCGACCACGAGCGAGACGACGGGCGATGCGGCCGCACCGCGGAAGCGCACGCGCCGCGGGTCACGCGGGGGTCGCAGTCGTCGCGGCGGTCGCGGTCGTAAGAAGGCGACCACGCCGGCAGGTGGACAAGCGGCTGACTGAGGCTCGCGCCAGCGCTGGCTTGCTTCGACCGAATGTTGAAGTTTCGTGGTGTCCGCCAGCGCGCGAGTGATGGCATGTAATGCGCACGCGTCCGGTGCACAAGGCACGACGGCCTGTGGATCGGAGAGACGGAACGGTGGGAACGGTCGACCGGAAGCGGGTCGTCGTGGTCGTCGAGGACGATCGTCCTATCGGCGAGCTACTCGCCGCGATCATCAATGACCAAGAGGGCTACATCGCGATCCACGTGACGCGGCCGAGCGAGGCCCTCGCGACCCTCGAGAAGATCACGCCGCATCTGCTCGTCCTCGACGTCGGTCTTCCGGGTATGTCCGGACTGGAGCTCTACGACCGCCTTCGCGCCGACGAGCGCCTGCGCAAGGTGCCGGTGATCTTCGAGACGGCGGTGTCGTACGAGCACCGGCGCGAGTTCCAGCGCCGCGGCATCAAGAGCGTCATCGAGAAGCCGTTCAGCCTGAACGAGATCATCCGCCGCGTCCACGAGCTCGCGCCGCCGCCGCGACGCGACATGCACTAGCTAGGCGGGCGTGCGAACGCGCTGCGCGGCGATCCGCGCGATCTCGTCCGCGGTCGCCTTCGAGCTCTCGACGAGCATGCGGAACGAGCTGCGATCGATCGCGATGACCTCGAGGCTCGTGCGCGCGCGTACCGTCGCGTTGCGCGGCTCGCCGCGCAGCATCCCGAGCTCGCCGAAGAACTGGCCGTCCTTCAGCGTGTTCACCACGTGCTCCGAGCCGGTGTCGTCGCGCTGCAGCACGAGCGCCTCGCCCCGCGCGATGACGTAGAAGGCATCGGGCGCGTCGCCCTCGCGGATGATCGCCTGGCCCGGCGCGAAGGTGAGCACGCGCATGCCCTCGGTCGCGCGCGCCACGACGTCGCGCGGCACCTCGGGGAACGCGCGCTCGGCGTGCTTCAGCTCCTCGATGTAGCGCTCCGCCATGAGGACGGCGGTCGTCGCGTCGCCCACCGCGGTCGTCACCTGCTTCGCGAGCTGCGCGCGCGTGTCGCCGGCCGCGAAGACGCCCGGGATGCTCGTCCGCATGAACTGGTCGGTGATGATGTAGTCGTTCTCGTCGTGCTCGATGTGGTCCTTGAAGAGGAATCGGCCGACCGGCTTGAAGCCGATGAAGATGAAGACGCCTTCGACCGGGATGCGCTCCGCCGGCCGTCCGTCGCGCTCGACCTCGAGCCACTTCACGCCGCTCTCGTCGCCGCCGATCTCGCGCACGACGGCAGGCGTCACGGGCTGCACGTCGTCCTTGCCGAGCAGGCGGTCCTGGAGGATCGCCTGCGCGCGGTACTCGTTGCGACGGTGCACGAGGTAGAGCTTCTTCGCGAAGCGCGTGAGGAAGAGCCCCTCCTGGAACGCGCTGTCGCCCCCGCCGATCACCGCGAGGTCCGCGCCCTTGAAGAACGCGCCGTCGCAGACCGCGCAGTACGACACGCCACGGCCGTGGTACTCGACCTCGCCGGGGACGCCGAGCTTGGTCGGCTCGCCGCCGACGGTCACGATGACCGCGAGGGCCGTGTGGATCGTGCCGTCCTCGAGCTCGACGACCTTGCGGTCGCCGTCGACGCGGATCTCCTTCACCGGCGTGTACGTCTCGATCCGCAGGCCGAATTTCCGCGCGTGATCGGCCATCTTCTGGGCGAGGTCCGGCCCGGTGACGCTCTCGAAGCCCGGATAGTCCTCGATGAGCTCGGTGTTGAGGATCTCGCCACCGACGTCCTTCGCCTCGAACAGGACGGCGTTCATGTTCGCGCGGGCGGCATACAGCCCCGCTGTGAGGCCGGCGGGTCCGCCGCCGATGATGATCAGGTCGAAGTCAGCCACGTTGTCCCTTCTGGAAGCCTCCTAACTCTAGAACGCGAACGCATTCCGCCGTATTCGCACGCTCGCCTGTCCGGCCGTACCGTACGAGCGCATGTCGTTCCGACTCGTCGACCAGCCCGCGGACCGACCGGAGTTCGTCGCGGAAGCGATCGAGATCTTGGCTCGCGACATCGACACGGCGCGGGCCCGCCTGCTCGGGCTCGTCGACCGCGCGACCGATGAGGAGCTCGTGGCCGGGAGCGAGGAGGACTGGAGCATCGGCATGATCGCGTATCACCTGCTCGTCTCCGAACGCGGGATGGTCGGCATCGCGCTCCGCCTGGCGCGCGGCGAGGTGCCGACGTCGACGGGGCAGCCGCGGCCGGAGCCGCGCAAGACGACGCGCGAGGTGGTCGCCGAGGCGAGCGCGAAGGCCGGCGCGGCGGTCGAGCGGCTGCGTCGCGAGTTCCCGTCGGCTCCGCATTTCGAGGTCACCGCGCCGAGCCCGTACTTCGGGACCTTCAACTGCATCTCCTGGCTGCTCGCCGCGGCGTTCCACTACCAGGCGCACCTCGAGGCGATCGAACGAGGCACGAAGAGCGCGCTCTGAACCGGCGGGCATGAGGTACCTCGCGCTCGGGGACTCCTTCACGATCGGCACGGGCATCACACCCGAGCGCGCGTTCCCAGCCGTCCTCGCGCGCCGCTGGCGCGACGCGGGCATCGAGTGCGTCCTCCGGAATCCGGCGGTGAACGGCTACACGACCGACGACCTCATCCGTGAAGAGCTGCCCCTCGTCGCGGCGTTCAGACCGGACCTCGTCACGATCCTCGTCGGCGCGAACGATCTCGTCTCCGCGCTCCGCGGCGCGGCCGAGGTCAGCGCCCTCGACCTCGAGCGCTATCGCTCGCAGCTACGGCTCATCCATGAGGCGGTGCGCCGCGACGCCCCGCGCGCGCGTCGCTACGCGCTCCCGCAGCCCGACTGGTCGCTGTCTCCCGCGGCCGTGTCGTTCGGCGAGATCGCCTCCGTCGCGCGCGCGATCGAGCGCTTCAACGACATCGCGCGCGAGGAGATCGAGCGGAGCGACGGCGCGTACATCGATCTCTTCCCGCTGATGCGCGACCAGGCGCGGCGCGGGATGCTCGCGCCGGACGGCCTGCATCCCTCGGCCGAGGCGCATGCCGCGTGGGCAGAGGCGCTCCTGACTACAGTGTCGGCCTCGTCACCATGAGGAAGACGATGACGACGACCGCGAACGACACGGCGAGCCCGAAGGCGCGGCCGCGCGCGGCCGCGGTCCTGAACGCGTCGCTCGTCGCGCCATCGGTCTCGAGCGCGCGGAGCTGCGCTCGGAAGTTCGGCGCGATCACGAGGATGCCGAGGAGCGCGACGGTCGCGTAGAGGACGAGCGCGGCGGCGATCCAGAACGTCGTGAGCGGATATGGGGCGAGGTAGGCCATGAAGAGTCCGGTGACGAGGAGCACGCCGTAGGCGGGGTTGGCGATGCGTGCATCGATCCACCGGATCGTGCGCATCACGAAGCCGAGATGCTCCGCATCGCGCGTCGAGCGGACGATCCAGATCGCGTACGAGAGATTGAAGCCGACGGCGACGATCGCGAGCGTCACGTGGATGAACTTCGTGAGCGTGAAGAGCGTCATCCGCGCGCGGTCACCGGGATCGCGGCGCCGGTGATGCCGCTCGCCTCGTCGGACGAGAGGAACACGATGAGGGCCGCGAGCTCGTGCGGCGTCACCCACTGCTTCGGATCCGCCTTCGGAAAACGCGTGCGATTCGTCGGGTGATCGATGGCGGACGGGAGCACGGCATTCACGGTGATGCCCTCGTCCTTCACCTCTTCGGCGAGCGCCTCGGTCCAACGGACGAGCGCGCCCTTCGCCATGGCGTACGGACCGCTCCCCTTCCGCCCCTTCGTCGCCGCGAACGCGCTCACGGTGACGATCCGCCCGTGTCCGCGCGCGCGCATCGGGACGAGACACGCCGCCGTCGCGTTCACGGCCGTCCTCACGTTCTGATCCCAGAGACGCTGCATGAGATCGAAGTCCGTCGCGGGGCCCGATCCGAAACCGCCCGCGAGGTTCGCGAGCACGTCGAGCCTCCCCCAGGCGCGCATGACACGTTCGACGAATATGTCCATCGCACCGCGATCGCCGACGTCGGCGGCCTCGACGATGAGCTTGGTGTCATCGCCGGCGCCGGTCAGCTCACCGAGCGATGACCGCAGCTCGTCGGCCTTCGCCGTATCGCGCACGGGAACGGCGACGTGCGCGCCGCTCTCGAGGAACAGCCGCACGACCGCGTGGCCGAGGTTCCCGGTGGCACCGGTGACGACGACGGAGCGGGCCGAAAGATCGGGCACGGGCCCGTAGTATGGGGAAAGAAATGACCGTCCTAGAGCGCGTCCACGAGCCGCGCGACCTGCGCGCGCTCAGCAAGGACGAACTGCTCCAGCTGTGTGCTGAGATCCGCGAGTTCACGGTCGATGCCGTCCAGAAGACCGGCGGCCACATCTCGTCGAGCCTCG
>DATDNP010000153.1:0-7280 GCA_036518215.1 Candidatus Limnocylindria bacterium | reverse complement strand
GGAGTTGCCCCCAGTACGAGAGGACCGGGGTGAGCGGACCGATGGTGTACGAGTTGTCCTGCCAAGGGCACTGCTCGGTAGCTATGTCCGTTCCGGATAACCGCTGAAAGCATCTAAGTGGGAAGCCGACCTCAAGATGAGATCACCCTCTGGGCCAACCAGGTAAGACCGCACGGAGAACACGTGTTTGATAGGCGGAAGGTGGAAGTGCCGCAAGGCATGGAGCTGATCCGTACTAACGGTCGAGCGGCTTGACCTAATCTCCAGCACCCAGTCGGGCCTTCGAGCCTGACTCCCATCGAGCGTCGATGGGAAGCGACGGTGCGAGTTCGCTGAATCTCGCGGACGTCTTCCATCTCTCACTCGCTCGCGACCCGAAAGCGCTCCCTCCGTCGGAGCGCTTTTGTGTTTCTAGCTGCGGACGACGCGGAGCCCGAGGGCGCGCATGCCCAGGCTCCGCCCTCCCATGACCGGCGACCACGACAGAAGGGCGTACCCGATCAGCGGCAGCAACACGACGCTCGGTGCTACCGATCGCGCTTGCAGACTCATGGCGAACACGTACTCCTGAATGCTCGCATCGGTCGAGCAGTCGCAGGCGCCAACTTCTGAATACAGCCACACGACGCCGCCGACGATCAACGATCGTGAACGCGGTGCCGAAATGGATGAATCCGGCGACGGCGCGGCGCCAGAACGATGCCGTCGTCTCTTCCATGCCTGGGTGATCGGCGCCGCCTTGCCGCCGCCCCGACGGCTTCGCTACAATTGACGCCTCGGTCCTTGGAGCGGTGGGGTCACACCCGTTCCCATCCCGAACACGGCAGTTAAGCCCACCAGCGCCGAAGATACTCGGGACGTCGGTCCCCGGGAAAATAGGTCAGGGCCGGGATCTAAAACGACTTCGAGCGCGTGAGCGCGAGAGGTCGTTTTTCTTTTTCCCCCGGCGCGCCCCGACACGGTGGCGTTTTGCGCCATCCTCTTCGGCGATGGATCCCCGCTACGTCGCGGCGTGGCCCGTCGCCCCGCTCTCGTTCGAACGCGCCGAGCTCGGGCTCAACAACGACAGCTTCTTCGTCGACGCCCGCGAGGGCGGCTACGTCCTCCGGATCTACCGCAACGCGACGGAGCCTTCACGCGTCCGTGACGAGCACGATCTCCTCGCGCGCCTCGCCCTGGCGGGGCTGCCTTTCGCCACGCCGACGCCGATCCGCACCATCGCTGGCGACACCTTGGCGGTCCTGGAGACGCCGGATGGGCCGCGGCTCGCCGCGCTGTTCGCCCGCATCCCGGGATCTCCGGCGACGCTCGACGCCCGGAACGGGCGGCTCGCCGGCGGCGCGCTCGCGCGGGTCGACGTCGCGTTCTCCCGGTTCGATCTGCCCGTCCGCGCACCTGCCGCGCTCCGTGACGTCCACCCGCTCGTCCCCGATCCCTACGTCGCGGTCGACGACCTCGCGCCGGGCGAGCATGCCGAGCATGTCCGCCGCCTGTTCGAGCGCGTCGACGCTGCGCACGACGCGCTCGTCTCGTCGCTGCCTCGGCAGATCGTCCATGGAGACTTCGCGTTCCCCAATCTGCTCGTCGAGGACGGACGCGTGACGGGGCTCGTCGACTTCGAGTTCGCCGGCGCCGACCACCGCGCCGCGGATCTCGCGTGCGCGCTCTACATCGTGACCGTGCGCGCGAGCGAGGCGGAGCGGTGGAACGTGCTCGAGGCGGTCGCCAATGGCTACCGGCGCGTGCTCCCGCTCGACCCGGTCGAGATCGCGGCGACGCCGGAGCTCATGGTCCGCCGGTCCGCCATCGGCCTCGTCCATTGGATGGGTCGCTGGCGCGCGGGGATCGCCGGGCGCAACGAGCCGCTCGAAAGGATCGAGCGAAGCATCTTCCTGACCGGGTGGATCGACGAGAACGCGTCGCGTCTCGCGCTCACCGTCGCGGGGACCCTGCCGCCCGGCATTGCCCGCCGACGCAGCTGAGCCACGCGTTCCGGCCGCGCCTCGCGGCGCGCTGAGCGTCAAGGGTGGGCCGTGTCATCGAGTGTGGGTGAGCACCCAGAGCGTGTGCGCCGCCGTCTCATTCCCGACGAGGCGCAGGTGCAGATCATCCTCGGCTCTCTTCTCGGTGACGCCCGGATCGAAGGCGCCGACGGCGCGCGGTACATGACCGTGTCGCATCGTCGCGACCGCGCCGACTACGTGCGGTGGAAATACGACCGCCTCGGGCCGCTCGCCGCGCACGCACCGATCGAATACGGCGAGCGCCTCGGCTTTCGTACGATCGCGCATCCGCTGTTCGACGACCTCGCCCCACTGTTCTGCGTGCGAGGTCCCGGGCGCGGGCACATCGTCAAGGAGCTCCTCGCGCCGCTCGGACTCGCGGTCTGGATGAGCGACGTCGGCCGGCTCGAGCTTCGTGCGGATGTATTCCTGCCCGCGCAGCGCGCGTTCGCCCTCACTGCGTGAGGGCCGCGCGTCAGGCGGCTGCGGATGCGGCGACGGCGACGCGCGGTAGGCGGACCGCAAGGGCGCGACGCAGGTTGGTGATCGCGCGGCCATGGAGCTGGCACGCCCGCGCCTCGCTGATGCCCATGCGCGCGCCCGCCTCGCGGAGCGTGAGGGCGTCGGCGTAGTAGCGCGCGAGGACCTCGCGCTGTCGCGGCGGAAGCATGTCGAGGGCGCGCTGGACGCGGCCACGAAGATCCTCGCGCTCGAACGGCTCGTCGAGCTCGTCGTCGGTCGCGAGGAAGCGCTGCCAGTCCTCCTCGACGAGGCCGTCGAGGGACATCGAGAGCGGTTGCGTCTCGCTCGTCGCCCGGCGCCCGCGCTCGTCCATCCGCCGCAGCTCGTCGATCATGGCGCCGCGGATCCGGAGGCTTGCGTACGCCTCGAACGGCACGCCGCGCCCCGGCTCGAACCGGTCGACGGCGTCGATGAGCCCGAGGAGCGCGGCGGAGGCCATGTCGTCGGCGTCGGCCGCCGCGGTCGAGACCCGCACCCGGCGGGCAAGCGTACGCGCGAGCGGCATGTACCGCTCGATCAATGCGGCGCGCGACGAAGCGTCGCCCACGCGGCATCGCGCCCAGAGCTGGGCAGTCTCCAAGAACCCCTCCGCCTACCGCCACGCGCCACCCCGGGCTCAAAGCGCCAGAGCCCGCCCCTGCCGCGTCAGCGGTCGAACGAATGTGCTCCCGCTCGCTCGCGGGGTTAATCCCCGTTCGGGCCGATTACCTATACCCACCTGGACCAACGCGAACTAGATGACAAGGCGTGCGGTCTAGCGCCCAGGACCATCGACGCATACCCACGGGTGACAGCCAAACGACGGCTCTCCAAGCGTGCCGGGCGGCGTGCAGACCCGCTTGGGGGTGTCAGTCGATCAGGTGGGTCCGGAGCGCGATGACCACGGCGTGAGTGCGGTCGGCGGCGCCGAGCTTCGCGATGAGCGTCTGGACCGCCTTCTTCACGGTGTCCTCGGCGAGGACCATGGCGCGCGCCACCTCTTTATTCGTATAGCCCTCGGCCATGTAGCGAAGGAGCTCGAGCTCGCGTGGCGTGAGCGGCTCGTGCGGCGCCTCGGTCTCGGTGGGGCGGTCGGGAGCCCCTGCGTTCGTGCGCTCCTCCGACGTGGGCTGCGCCGCGGTGCCCGCCGCGGCGACCGCTTCGTCCGGCCCCATGACCACGAGACCCGCGGCCGCGGCCCGGATCGCGGCGACCAGCCGCGCGATGGGCGCGTCCTTCCCCACGAAGCCGTTCGCGCCTGCGCGAAGCGTCGCGCGGATGAGCGCCGGCGTCCGCTCGACCGAGAAGACGACGATGGGGAGGTTCGGCGCCGCCTCGCGCACGCGGGTGACCGCCTCGGCGCCGCTCGCGTCCGGGAGACGGAGATCCAGGAGCACGACGTCGGGCGCGACCTCACGGAGGAGGCCGATCGCCTCCGCGCACGTCGCGCTCGTCCCGGCGACGGCGAATCCCTCTCGCTCGAGCATGGCGCGCACCCCGAGCCGCATCACCGGATGGTCTTCGACCGCGAGGACACGAAGCGCCGAGGGTCGCTCCTGCGCGAAGCTGCGTCCGAGGAGCGCCAGCGTGTCGGCGGTCTGCTGCGCGAGCTCCTTCTCCTCCGACGCGTACGCCGCACCGTGCCGTGCGAAGCCGACACCGCTCTCGGCGCTCCCGGGGCGACCGGACCCGCTCGCCGCGAACGCGGCGTCGCGGCACCGCTCGTCGCCTTCGATCGACCGGGACGCGATGACCGTGCCGCTCCCGTCGCGGACGGCGACGGCATGGTGGCCGAGCGCGAGCGCGGTCGCGAGCGCGGCTTCCGTGTCATGCGCGGCGACGGCGCGCGCGAGGTCGGCGAACGCGATCGCGCTCTCGCGATCGCGATGGAGCTCGCCGATCACGTTCATCGCGCGCAGTGCCTTGGCGAGGTCTACCGCGAGCGCGTCGAGCGTCTCGCCGCGGTCCGCGAATCCGTCGACCACGTCGGGGCGCTTCACGTTCAAGACGCCGAGGACGTCCCCGCCCTCGACGAGCGGCAGCACGACCGACTCACCCGCGTCCGCATCGATGCCGGTGAAGCGATCGTCCCGGACCGGCCCGCGCAGGACGATCTTCTCGCGGTGCGCCGCGGCCCAGCCCGCGATGCCTTCGCCGATCCGCTGCGCGGAGCCGAGCGCCGCATCGGGCAGCCCGACCGAGGCGCGCAGCCGGAGACGGTCTCCCTCGACGACCATGATCGAGGCGGCGCCGGCGCCCATCCGGCGCGCGACATCCTGCGCGGCGCGTGCGAGGAGGCCGCTCGCGTCCTTGGCGCGGACGAGCTCCTCGCCGAGCCCCTCGAGCGTGCGCACGCGCTCGCCGATCTCGGCGCTCTGACGGAGCGTCTCCGCGAGCAGACGGTCCTCGATGACGCTCATCTCGAGGAGTCCGGCGGCATCCTTCGCGGCGAGCGCCTCGACGGGGTCGAACGGCACATCGGGTCGGAGCGCGACGAGGAAGGCGCGTCCGTTCCAGAGATCGATCTTCGCGACGACGGCATACGAGGCGGCCTCGCCCCAGCGACCCGCCGGGACGGCGACGGCCATCGGGCCGCGCTCGGCGCCGGCGAACGCATCCGGCCCGACCACCCCGGCCCAGTCCACGTTCTCGGCGACACGGCGGGAGAAGAGTGTCGTGAACCGATCGCCTTCCGCCGTGACGATCGCGAGCGCGTCCGCACGCAGGAGCGTGGCGAGGTGCTCGAGCCGGTCTGGCCAGCGAGCCGTCGGGTTGACGGGACCCCTCCTCAGCTCGGTTTGCCGGATTGTATCGGTGGCACCGGATATGCCCGCCATCGGCCCGTGTCAGTCGATCCCGAAACGATGGAAGAGCTCCTCGCTTCGGAGACGCACGAGAACGCACTGCGTCCGCTGCGGGCGGGCGAGACGGTGGAGGGGACCGTCGCCGCCATCAGCGGCGACGAGGCGACGATCGACCTCGGCGACCGCCCCGCCGGCGTCCTTCCGCTCCGCGAGTCGGGCACGGATCAGCTTCACGTCGGCGAGTCGGTGGCTGCCACGGTCGTGCAACCCGAGGCGCCGGACGGACGCGTCGTGCTGTCCCTGCGCCGTACGCGGAACCGTCGGCAGTGGACGCGCATGGAGGAGCTGCAGCGGTCCGGCGAGCTCATCGACGCGGAGGTCATCGAAGCGAACCGCGGCGGCGTCGTCGTCGACGTCGGGATGCGCGGTTTCGTGCCGCTTTCTCAGCTCGGATCGATCGGCGCGATCGACACGAGCGAGGCGGGCATCCCGGAGCCTGTGCGCGCGCTCGTTGGCACGCAGCTCCGACTCCGCGTGCTCGAAGTGGACCCCAAGCGCGATCGCCTGATCCTGTCTGAGAAGGCCGCGACCCAGCAGCTGCGCCGCGAGCGCAAGGCGCAGGGCGCCGCGCAGCTGAAGGAGGGCGACATCCTCGACGGGACCGTCGTGAGCGTCGCCTCGTATGGCGTGTTCGTCGATGTGGGCGTAGCGGACGGTCTCGTGCACCGTTCGGAGATCACATGGGAGAAGGGTGTCGAGCCGACGTCCCTCTTCAAGGTGGGGCAGTCGGTGCGCGTGATGGTCGTGGGGATCGACCGCGAACGGCAGCGGATCAGCCTCTCGATCAAGCGTCTGGGCGACGATCCCTGGGCGACGTTCGTCCGCGATGTGCAACCGGGACAGACGATCGAGTCGACCGTGACTCGCGTGATGCCATACGGCGCCTTCGCGAAAGTCGCCGAAGGTGTAGAAGGACTCATCCACGTGAGCGAGCTCGCCCCCTACCGCGTCGCGGACCCGAACGAGGTCGTCCATGTGGGCGACGTGCTGCCGGTCAAGATCGTCGCCGTGGATACCGAGCGGCGGCGGCTCTCGCTGTCGGCTCGACTCGCCGAACGTTCCTAGGAAACGCTCGCGAGATGACGATCGGCGACGGGCTGCGAACGTATAATCGGAACCAGATGAAGCCTCCTCCGGTACCAGGGTCAAGGGCACGCTGATGGGTCCGTTCGACCGGTTCAACGACCGCGCAAAGCGCGTCCTCGCCCTGGCTCAGGACGAGGCGATCCGTTTCAACCACAACTACATCGGCACGGAGCACCTGCTCCTCGGTCTCGTCCGCGAGGGCGAGGGCGTCGCCGCCCGGGTCCTCGATTCTCTCGGCGTCGAGCTTTCCAAGGTCCGCACGGCCGTCGAGTTCATCATCGGCCGCGGCGACTCCACGACCTCGCCGAGCGAGATCACGCTCTCGCCGCGCACGAAGAAGGTCATCGAGCTCGCGATCGACGAGGCCCGCAAGCTCGGCCACAGCCACGTCGGCACGGAGCACCTGCTCCTCGGTCTCGTCCGCGAGGGTGAGGGCATCGCGTCGGGCGTCCTCGAGTCGCTCGGCGTGTCGCTCGAGAAGGTCCGCCACCAGGTCATCGCGACGCTCGGCCAGCAGCATCCGGCCACCGCCGAGGCCGCGTCGGCCGGGAGCGGCGGCAAGGCGTCCCAGTCGAAGACGCCGACGCTCGATCAGCTCGGCGTGAACCTCACCGCGATGGCGAAGGCGCAGCAGCTCGATCCGGTCATCGGTCGCGAGAAGGAGATCGAGCGCGTCATCCAGATCCTGTCGCGCCGTACGAAGAACAATCCCGCGCTCATCGGCGAGCCCGGCGTCGGCAAGACCGCGATCGCCGAGGGCCTTGCGCACCGCATCGTGAAGGGCGACGTGCCGGAGACCCTGCTGGGCAAGCGCGTCCTCACGCTC
>DATDNP010000152.1:0-13563 GCA_036518215.1 Candidatus Limnocylindria bacterium | reverse complement strand
CCACGTACGAAGACGTGCCCGCCTCGAACTTCCAGGGCAGCTCGTTCCAGGTCGTCTTCTCGACGGTCACCTCGGCGATCATGTCGCCGCCGAAGAGGAACGGACGCATCCGCTCGAGGAGCGCTGTCTTCGCCCACACCGCGCCCGAGCCGGGCGGCGCGAGCATCTTGTGTCCGCTGAAGACGAGGAAGTCGCAGCTGATCTTCCGCACGTCGACGTGCTGGTGCGGAACGGCCTGAGCACCGTCGACGAGCACCGTCGCCCCCGCGGCCTTCGCCTCGGCGACGAGCTCCCCGATCGGCAGCACCGTCCCGAGGCCGTTCGACGTGTACGTGATCGCGACGAGCTTCGGCTTCTTCGCGAGCGCCGCCGTGAACTGATCGCGGCGGAGACGGCCGTCGTCATCGATGTCGACCATGTCGATCTCGGCGCCGACGTCCTTCGCGAGCTGTTGCCACGGGACGAAGTTCGAGTGGTGCTCGAGCACTGTGCTCACGATCCGGTCGCCGCGCTTGATGTTCTCGCGGCCCCACGTGTACGCGACGAGGTTCACGCCTTCGGTCGCGTTCCGGACGAAGACGATCTCGTGCGCCGCGGCGGCGTTGATGAAGCGCGCGGTCTTCTCACGCGCGCCCTCGAACGCGGCCGTCGTCGCCTCGCTGAACTCGTACACGCCGCGGTGGATGTTGGCGTTGTGCTCCTCGAACACGGCGCGCATCGCGTCGATGACCTGGCGCGGCTTCTGGCTCGTCGCGGCGTTGTCGAGGTACACCACCGGCTTCGTCCCGTGCACCTTCCGCGAGAGCACGGGAAAGTCCGCACGGATCTTCGCGACGTCGAGCGGGCTCGCCGAACGCGGGAGCGTCAGCGCCATCTAGGCCTTCCCCGCATAGAGCTCTTCGCGGATGAAGTCGTAGCCCTTCGCCTCGAGCTCCGCCGCGAGCTCGCGCCCGCCGGTCCGGACGACGCGCCCGTCGACGAGGACATGGACGAAGTCCGGCGTCACATAGCGGAGCATCCGCTCGTAGTGCGTGATGAGGAGGATGCCGACTTCCGGCGAGCGGAGCGCCTCGATCCCCTTCGACACCACCTTCAGCGCGTCGATGTCGAGACCGGAGTCCGTCTCGTCGAGGATCGCGAGCGTCGGCGCGAACATGTGCATCTGCAGCGTCTCGAGACGCTTCTTCTCGCCGCCCGAGAATCCATCGTTGACCGAGCGCGTGATGAACGAATCGTCGATCTCGAGCAGCTTCATCTTCTCGCTCAGCGCCTTGCGGAATTGCGGGATCGGCATGTCGTGCCGCTTCGCCTCTCCCGCGGCCGCCGTCGCGCCTCGCTCGGCGCGCCGCGCGTTGATCGCCGTGCGCAGGAAGTTGGCGACGGAGACGCCCGGGATCGCGGCCGGGTACTGGAACGCGAGGAAGAGTCCCGCGCGAGCGCGCTCGTCGACGGTCATCGCGAGGACGTCCTGGCCGCCGTAGCGGATCTCGCCGCGCGTCACCTTGTACTTGGGGTGACCCATGATCGTGAGCGCGAGCGTGCTCTTGCCGCCGCCGTTCGGGCCCATGATCGCGTGCACCTCGCCGGCACGTACCACGAGGTCGATCCCCTTGAGGATCGGCTTGCCTTCGACCTCGACGTGGAGGTCTGTGATCTCGAGGTCAGGCACGTGGCGTCTCCTTCGTGGGCGTCTTCGCCAGCTCGGCGAGGGTCATCGAGTCGAGCGCCTTCGCGATCGTGTTCTGCAGCTGAAGCCACACGTGGTGCGCGGCGCAGCCCGGCTGCAGGGCGCATTGCGCGACGGCCTCACCCTCCGCGGTGCAGATCTGAGGCTCGATCGGACCTTCGAGCGCGCGCACGACGTCGCCCGCGGTGATCTCGTTCGGATCGCGCGCGAGCGTATAGCCGCCGCCCGCGCCACGCTTGCCCTGTACGAGTCCCGCCTTACGCAGGCTCGCGACCAATTGCTCCAGGTACGCTTCAGGGAGCGCTTCGCGCGTCGCGATCTCATGCAGGCTCACGGCACCTTCGCCGTGATGCCGCGCGAGATCGACCATGAGGCGCATCCCGTACTCGCCGCGCGTCGAGACATGGAATGCGGCCTGTGGGGCAATTCCGAGCATTTCACTCGGTATTGTAGTCCCGGGCACGATGGAAGCGCCAATGCCCATTGCGATCGCCCGAGCCGCCGTCGGCTCCACGAACCCCGCGAAGCTCGAGGCCGTCCACCGCGCCATGGCGCGCCTTGCGCCCGGCTGCACGGTCGAGGGCGTCGTCGTGCCCACCGGCGTGTCCGACCAGCCCTTCGGCGACGAGGAGACCCGTAGCGGCGCCATGCGGCGCGCGCAGGCGGCCCTCGAGGCGACCGGCGCGGACGTCGCCTTCGGCCTGGAGGGCGGCGTGATCTTCGAGGGCGACGCGCCGTGGCTCGTCTCGTGGGTCGCGGCGCTCGCGAAGGATGGCCGGCACGGTGAGGCGTCGGGGCTGCGGATGCCGCTCCCCCCACGGGCGACCGAGCGGCTTCGCACCGGCGTCGAGCTCGGCACGATCATCGACGACCTGTTCTCGGTGACCGCCTCGAAGCAACAGAGCGGGGCGGTCGGGCTCCTCACGGAAGGCTTCGTGTCGCGGACCGAGGCGTTCGCGGACCTCGTGGCGATGGCGTGCGCGCCGCTCCTCCGGCCCGATCTCTACTCCGGAGCCGCAGGCGAAGGAGCAGGACGGTCGGACGTCGCGTAGCGACGGACGACCACCTACGACGCCGGCTGAGACATCCGCCGCGCCCGCGACGGCGTACATCGGGTGAACACCACAGGGAGGTCGTCATGCGTCTTGCACTCCGTCTCGCGATCCCGGGCGCCATCGCGGCCCTCACGTTCATCGCCTGCGCCGCGAATCCGACCGCGGCGAGCAACGCGCCGGCGACGAGCGCCGCGGCCACGAAGAGCGCCGCGGCGAGCCAGGGCACGACGGTGGACATCAAGGGATTCGCCTTCGCGCCGGCGACGCTCACGGTCGCGAAGGGAACCGTCGTCACCTTCACGAACAGCGATGCCGCGACGCACACCGTCACGAGCGGGACCGGCGGGACGAAGGACGGGAAATTCGACGAGCGGCTCGAGCAGGGCGGCGCGACGAAGATCACCTTCGACACGCCCGGCACGTATCAGTACTTCTGCGCGATCCACGCGTCGATGAAGGGCACCATCACGGTCCAGTGACGTCCCCAGGCGCGCGCGCCTACAGGGGACGCGCGCGCCTCCGCGGGGTGTTCAGGTAATGCTGCCAGAGGATGCGCGCCGCGACGGCGCGCCACGGCTTCCACCTCTCCCCGAGCCTCTCGAGCGTCGAGGCATCGGGCACCGCCCGCAGCCGCAGCGCTTCCTTCGCGGCGATCTGCAGCGCGAGGTCGCCGGCCGGCCACGCGTCCGCTCTGCGTAGCGCCATGAGCAGGTACACGTCCGCGGTCCACGGGCCGATCCCCCTCCGCGCGATGAGCGCCGCGCGGGCCTCGTCGTCGGGGAGCCGCGCGACGTGCGCCGGGTCGAAGCGGCCGTCGGCCGTCGCGCGCGCGAGCTCGAGGATGTAGTCGGCCTTCTGGCGCGTGATGCCCGCGGCGCGGATCCGTGCGGGCGTGAGCGCCGCGATGCGCTCGGCGGTCGCGCCGCCCGCCGCGCGCTCGAGCCGCTCGAACGCCGCGCGTCCGGACGCGAGGGACACCTGCTGCTCGAGGACGATCTGCACGAGCGTGGCGAAGCCCGGGCGTCGTGCCCAGAGCGGCGGCGGCCCGTGCCGCTCGGTGATGCGCCGCAGCGCCGCGTCGCGCGAGAGCGCGTCCACGGCCTCGCGCAGCGTCTCGCGGGTGAGACGGACGGGCGCCACGGTGATGGAACGCACGGCGGGCCGCGCCTGTGAGGCTAGTCCGCGATCTCGCGGGGAAGCCGGCGCATCGCGCGCATGCCCGCGGGGATGACGACAGGCTCGGGGGATTTCGCGACGCTCGCCTCGTCCACGAAGCGGCGCGTGTAGAGGCGGTGGTAGAGGCCGCCGAGCGCGAGGAGCTCGTGGTGCGTCCCCTCCTCGACGATCCGACCGTGGTCGAGCACGAGGATGCGGTGCGCCCGCTCGACGGTGGAGAGGCGGTGCGCGATGACGATCGTGGTCCGACCGCGCATGAGCCGGTCGAGCGCCTGCTGCACGAGGAACTCGCTCTCGTTGTCGAGCGAGCTCGTCGCTTCGTCGAGGAGCAGGATCGGCGCGTCGCGCAGGAGCGCGCGCGCGATCGCGACGCGCTGGCGCTGACCGACGGAAAGGCGGACGCCGCGCTCGCCGACCACCGTATCCATGCCCTTCGGGAGACGCGCGATGAATTCGGTCGCGTTCGCCGCGGTCGCAGCGGCGTCGATCTCCGCGGGCGTCGCGTCGAGGCGTCCGTAGCGGATGTTCTCGGCGATCGTGTCCGCGAAGAGGATCGGCTCCTGCGGCACGACCGCGATCTGCGATCGAAGAGAGCGGATCGTCACGTCGCGGAGGTCGTGGTCGTCGATGAGGATGCGGCCGTCGACCGGATCGTAGAAGCGCCCGACGAGGTTCACGAGCGTCGTCTTCCCCGCGCCCGAGGGCCCGACGAGCGCGGTCGTGTCGCCGGTCTTGAACGTCGTGGCGACGCCGTCGAGCACGATGGGGCCATCGCCATACCGGAACCGGACGTCCTCGAAGCGGATCTCGCCCCGGACGTCCGGGAGCGCGATCGCGCCCGGCGCGTCGCGCACCTCGGGCATCGTATCGAGGAGGTTGAAGATGCGATCGGCCGCGCCGAACGCGCTCTGGATCGCGCCCCACTGGCTCGCGAGCCCGCCGATCGGCCCGGAGACCATCCCGAGGTACAGGAGGAACGCGACGAGCTGTCCGGTCGTGAGCTCGCCGTTCGCGACCTCGTGCCCCCCGAACCAGAGCACGACGATCGACGACGCGAACCCGAGGAACCCGATGATCGGGAACATGATCGAGCTGATCCGCGCGCGCTCCATCGTCTTGGCGAACATGAACAGGAGCTTCGTGTGGAAGCGCTCGGCCTCGTACTCCTCGCGCGTGAACGCCTGGACGACGCGGACCTCGGCGATCGCCTCCTGAAGGACCGACACCGCGTCCGCCTGCGCCTCCTGCGTCGCGAGGGAGAGCGTGCGAATGCGACGACCCATGCGCTGGCCGAGGATCCCGATCGGTGGCGCGACGACGAGCGTGAGGAGCGCGAGCTTCCAGTTCATGAAGAAGATCGTCGCGACGCCGCCGACGAGCGTGAGCACCTGTCCGAGCACCTGAATGATCGTCTGCGTGATGACGCCGTGGACGAGCGTCGCGTCGCTCGTGATGTGCGACATGAGCTCGCCCGTCTTCCGTACGTTGAAGAACGAGAGCGAGAGGGACTGCATGTGCCGCACGATCCCCATTCGCAGATCGAAGATGACCTTCTCGCCGGTGTACGTCATCACGTACTGGCGGATACCGTCCACGATCGCGCGCACGAGGAGCACGACGATGAGACCGAGCACGAGCAGGTCGAGGAACGACGGCTGCTTGAGGCCGACGTCGAGCACGCGCTGCACGACCTGGGGCCAGATGAGGCCGAGCCCGGTCGAGATGACGAGGAGCACCGCCGCGAACACGAGATTCCACTTGTACGGCGCGACGAAGCGCAGGAGCCGACGGTACATCTCGAGCGAGGGCCGCTTTCCAGGCTGATCCCCGCCGCGGCCCCACATCATGAAGCCGTGCCCGCCTCCGCCGCCCATGATCATCACGTTCACATCATGGGGCCTCGCGAACATGCCGTGGGCGACACTCGGGGATCAGCGGCCGAGCCACACCGGCGCGAACGACTCGCCCACGATCGATTGCGGCACGAGGCCGCGCACCCGCTTGTTCGCCGCGATCGGCACGGTCGCGTTGAAGAGCGGGAGGCGCGCGGTCTGCTGCTGGAGGAGCTTCGTGACCTGCTTGTAGAGCTCGGCACGCTTCGACTCGTCGCTCTCTGAACGCGCCCGGTCGAGGAGCGCCTGCACGACGCCGTCGCCGCTCACGTCGGAGAGGAACGCGTCGGCATCGGCCCAGAGCGCCGTGCGCGCCTGGATCCAGAGCGGCATCGCGCCGTTCGGCGCGTCGTCGTAGGCGTGGAGGGCGGCGGTGATGCCGACCTTCGCGAGATCCGCCGCGATCGCCTGCGCGACGCGCCGCGGGTCGGGGAGCGTCGGCGACGGCGTCGCGGGATACCAGAGCTCCGTCGCGAAGCCGGCGCCCTCACCGGCGCCGGCGAGCAGGTTCTTCGCGAACGCGCTGTCGTACCTCGCGAACTCGGTGATCGTCCCGTCGTACCCGATGAAGCCCGGCGGGACGAGCTGCGAGGCGACCTTCGCATCGCCGCCGAACACGGTCTGCGCGATGGCGCCGCGGTCGATGGCCATCGCGATGGCCTTCCGGACGTCCGCGGACGAAAGCGGTGGAGCGATCACGTTGAAGCCGAGGAAGGACGTGTCGGCGGAGGGCCGGCGCAGGATCGCGATGTTCGGATCGGCCCGGACGGCCGGGATGGCCGCAGGTCCAAGGTCGAGCGCGACGTCCGCGACCGCGTTGTGCACGGCCGCGCCGCGCGCCGCGTCATCGGCCATCGACTGGAACGTGACGGTGTCGAGGTACGGCAGCGGATGACCGTCCGCGTCGCGGCCCCAGTAGCCTGCGTTCCGCACGAGCGTGATGCTCCCCGGCCGCCACGTCGTGGGCTCGGCATGGAACGGACCCGTGCCGGCCTCGCACGAGAATGCCGCGGTCGCCCATGAGCCGTCGTGGGCGACGCACCCCGGGCTCACGATCGCGAAGCGCGGCGCAGCGACCGCCGCGAGGAACGGCGCGTACGCGGCGCGCAGCGTGAAGACGACGGTCGACGCGTCGGCGGCGCTCGCCGAGAGATCGGGGAACGCGGCCAGCCGGCCGAGCGTGCGTCCGCGCTCGAAGCTCGCGACGACGGCGCCCGCGTCGAGCGGGGTCCCGTCCTGGAAGCGAACGCCCGACCGGAGCGTGAAAGTGTACGTACGACCGTCCCCGGAGATCGCCCAGCGCGCCGCGAGCTTCGGCACGATCCGGAACGTGCCGGGCTCGAGATCCACGAGCGGCTCGTAGATCTGTCGCAGCACGAGATCGGTCGCCGCGTCGTGCGACGACCACGGATCGAGCGTCGTGATGTCGGACGCCTGGACGACGCGGAGCGCTCCGCCGGTGGGAACGGCCGTGGGCGACGGGGATGCGCTCGCCACGGGGACCGACGGTGCGCAGCCCGCGACGACGACGAGGAGCGCGAGGAGGCCGGCTCTAGCCGGCGTTGCCGCGGACACGCGGATCGAGTGCGTCACGCAGACCGTCGCCGATCAGGTACAGGCACAGCACCGTGAGGAAGATCATCGCGCCCGGCGGATAGACGAGCCACGGGGCGCGAACGAAGTACTGCGTGGCGCCGGTGAGCATGTTCCCCCACGACGGCGTGGGCGGAAGGATGCCGAGGCCGAGGAACGACAGCGCGGACTCGGCGAGGATGATGCCGCCCACGTCGATCGCCGCGAGGACGAAGATGAGCGGGAGGATGTTCGGCAGGATGTGCCGGAACATGATCCGCCGGTCGCGCGCGCCGATCGTCTTCGCGGCGATGACGAACTCGCGCTCGCGCAGCGCGAAGGTCTGGCCGCGCACGAAGAGTGAGATGCCCGTCCAGAAGAGCAGGCCGATGACGACGGTGAGCGTCGCCGGACCGGGCTGCCAGATCGCGGCGAAGATGAGGAGCAGGAAGAGCGTCGGGATCGAGTTCAGCGTCGTCACGAACCAGGTGAAGAGGTCGTCGACCCGGCCGCGCAGGTAGCCCGCGGCGAGGCCGATGCTCACGCCGACGGTGAGGTTCACGAGCGCCGCGACGAACCCGACGGCGAGGGACACGCGCCCTCCGTAGAGCAGCCGCACGACCTGGCTCCGGCCGATCTCGTCCGATCCGAGGAGGAACGCGAGGTTGGCGAACTGGGGCTTCTCGTACGTGTGGAGGAGATCCTGCCGCTCGAAGGTGTAGTGGAAGATGTTCGCCGCGAAGAAGTCGGCACCGGCCGAGATGAGGGCGAGGAGCATGAGCACGAGGAACGCCGCGATCGTGAGCCGGTCGTGGCGCAGCTTCCACAACGCGTTCGACCAGAGGCTGCGCGACGGCCGCGTGAGCGTGTCCTGCGCCGCGGCGCGCATCGCTTGCGTCGTCGTCGCCATCTATGCGGCCTTGATCCGCGGATCGACGATCGCGTACGCGATGTCCCGCAGCAGGTAGCTGATGATGAGGAGCGTCGCGGAGATCATCGTGCCGGCCTCGATGATCGGATAGTCCTTCGCGATCGCGGCCGCGAACGTGAACCGACCGATGCCCGGCCAGCTGAACACCTGCTCGATGACGAGCGCGCCGCCGATGAGTCCGGCGAGGATGCCTCCGAGCGCGGTCACGACCGGGATGAGCGCGTTCCGCAGCGCGTGCACGAAGATGACCGTTCGCTCACGAAGCCCCTTCGCATGGGCGGTGCGCACGAAGTCCTGCCCGAGGACGTCCAGCGTCTCCGTCCGCAGGATGCGCGAGTACTGCGCGATCCCGGTGAGCGACAGCACCACCGCCGGCATGAGCATGTGTTTGATGCGGTCGAGGATGTCCCACTGATCGGCGCCGACCGTGAGGATCCCCTGGCTCGGCAACCAGCGCAGCTGCACCGCGAAGACGATGATCATCACGAGGCCGAGCCAGAAGCTCGGGATCGCGTGCCCGGCCACGCCGAACACGCGGACGACGTTGTCCACCCACGTGCCGCGCTTCAGCGCGGCCACGACGCCGAGCGGCACGCCGACGACGAGCTGGATGGCGAGCGCGACGAGCGCGAGCTGGATGGTGTTCGGGATGTATTGGATGAAGAGCTGCGCCGCGTCCTGGTGATAGATGAATGACTGTCCGAAGTCGCCGTGCAGGACCCTCCATATCCAGTCCAGGTATTGGAGCGGCAGAGGCTTATCGAGCCCGTACACGTGCCGGAGGGCCTCGATGTCCTCCTGCGTGATGTCGCGCGCGCCGAAGGTGTAGAGCCGGATCGGGTCCCCCGGCGAGAGACGGATGATCGCGAACGTGATGATCGAGACCCCGATGAGCGTCGGGATCGCGTAGATCAGCCGCCGGAGGATGAAGGTTCGCAAGGCGCCTCCACGTCGGCATGTGGGGGCGCCCTTTCGGGCGCCCCCACTGCGTCAGGCTACTTCTTGATCCACCACTGCTCGACGTTGTAGAGCGTGCTGAATGGCTGCGGGTTCCAACCCTGCAGCGACTTCTGCGCCGTCGCGAGAACGTTCGGGACGTACCCGAAGTTGTACGGCTGCTCGTCGTTCAGGATCTTGTTGAACGTGTCGTACTGCTTCTTGCGCGCGGCGGTGGAGCAGTCGCCGTTGGAGGGCGTACGCGCCTCCTCGATGGCCTTGTCCATGTCCGCGCTCTTGAAGTACGTGAAGCCGAAGCCCGTCACGTTCTTCGCCGGGTCGGGGATCTGGCTCGAGTGCCAGATCTGGTACGGGTCGGGCTCGGTGCCGAGGCTCCAGCCGATGATCGTCGCGTCGAGCGTCTTGTCGCCGCTGGTGAGCTTCGTGACGAGGCCCTGGAACGCTTCCGGTGCGGCCTTCGCGTCGATGCCGAGCTGCTTGTACTGATCGGCCGCGACCTGCGCGAGCGTCTCACGCTCGGTGTTCCCCGAGTTCGTCGAGATGGTCATCGTGAACTTCTTGCCGTCCTTCTGAAGGATCCCATCGGAGCCCTTCGTCCAGCCGGCGTCGGTGAGGAGCTGCTGCGCCTTGTTCTTGTCGAACTTGTACGGGTTGAGCGCGGACTGGTCGCTCGGGTAGGCCCACTGCACGGGCACGTGGTGCGCGACGTGCGCGATGGCCTCGCCGAAGACGACGGACTTGATCACGGCGTCCATGTCGATGCCGTACGCGAGCGCCTGACGGACGCGCTTGTCCGACAGGGCCGCGCCGGCGGCGTTCGACTGCGTGTCCCAGCCGATGAAGGTGTAGCCAAGGCTCGAGTACTTCTGGATCTTCACCGTGTCGACGGTCTGCATGTCGGCGAGGTCACGCGCGGCGATCGTCGAGTAGGTGATCTCGCCCGTCTTCAGGCCTGCCGTGATCGCGGCCGTGTTCGCGACGACCTTGAACACGTACTCGTCGACGTGCGGCGCGCCCTTGAAGTAGTTCGGGTTCTTCTTGAGGATGACCTGGTCGCCCTTGCGCCACTCACTGAACGTGAACGGCCCGCTGACCACCTGCGGGTTCACGTTCTCCGGGGCGTTGTCGATGTCCTCCGGCTTGCTGGCCTTTGTCACGTACTTGCCGAAGACCTGCGTCGGCAGCGTGTACGAGTTGTTCGCGATCTGGAGGAGGGCCGGGCACGTGACCTTCGTGAGGGTCACGGTGAACTTCTTCGGGTTCGAAGAGTCGATCTTGATCCCGGAGATCGTGTCTGCCTTGCCATCGACCCAGTCCTGGAAGCCCTGGATCGTCGTGAAAGAGGACTTGCGGACGGTCTTCGCGGACTTGCCGACCGCGAGGACGCCCGTGAGGTAGTCCTGACCGATGATCGGCTTGCCGTCCGACCAGTTCGCCTTCGGGTCGATCTCGAAGGTGTACGTGAGACCGTCGGACGACGCGCTGAACGTCGCGAGGTTCGGCTTGGGCTCACCGGTCTTCGGGTCGGCGGAGATGAGCACCGCGTACAGAAGCCCCGCGACCTCACCCGACGCGGTGTCGTTCACGAGGATCGGCTGCATGGTCGCGATGTCCGAGATGCTGCCGCTGATGATGCGACCGCCGTCCTGAGGCGTCTCCGTCGCTGACGCCGCAGCGCTGGGCGATGCGCTTGTGTTCGGCGTGCCGCTTGTGCAGGCCGTCGCGACGAGCATGCTCGCCGCGAATGCCGCGATAAGGACACGCCGGCTGCGTGGATGGTGCATGGTCCCCTCTCTCGCTCCTTTCGCAGATACCAGCCCGCCAGGTAGAAGCCAGAGTCTAGTGGCGTTCTCTCTGGTCGCCACTTCGGACTACCCGAACGGCGGCACTGGTGTTCACAGGGCCATCCTGCACACCCCAGAGGTGTCATGACCGGCGGTATCGTCGGCGGATGCGTCCGCTCGTCGCGTTCGCTGCCCTCGTCGTCATCATCGCGGCGACCGTCACCGCGGCCGGCCCACTGCGGGCGGCGGTCCGGCCGAGCGCGCCGGCGCCGGCCGAGTGCATCGACGCGCCCGTCCCGCTCGGCGCGTTAGCCCCCGCTGAACCGGCGTGGTGCGACGGCTACTCATCTGCGGTCGACACGGCGCGGCGCGGTACGAACACGTGGGCCGATAGCTTCGCCGGCGCGATGCATTCGTCGCTCGGCGCCGGCTACCTCGTCTTCGACGACGCGCGCCGCACGATCTCGCACGCCGCGACGACCGTGTACCGCACGGAGACGTTCGCGCACAACGACCACTGGATGGTGGACATCGCCGGCAGCGGATCGCCGATCGGGCAGTACGAGGGCTCGGCCGAGGACTTCTTCGTCGGACCGAACAACGGCGGTTCGCTCATGCGACCGGATGAAGCGTTCCACTTCGACGATGGGAAGCTCGTGGTCCAGTTCGACGTCTCCGCCGGCATGACGGCGTACGGCGAGCGCGTGTGGCCGGAGGTCGTCGTGACGACGGCGCCGCGGCCGTCGACGCGCGAGACGAACGGCTGGTACGCGGCGGGGCAGTTCGGCGGCGCCGCGGCGATCGGATGCGCGCTTCCCGCGGATCGCCTCTCGGAGTGCCGCATCTACGACGCCGACAAGATCACCGCGTGGCTCTCCGCGCAGAGCGCCGCCGGCGCACCGAGCGTGTACGGCGGGACGCCTCTCGGTGAACGCGCCGCCGCATGGCGCCTCTGCCGGCCGACCGATCCAGACGCGAGCTGCCGCGATCACTTCCGCCTCGAGCTGACGCGGGATTCCGTTTCGCTCTTCGTGAACGGTGTGAAGTACATGCAGCACGCCGGGTTGCCATCCGCGTCACAGCTTCCGGCGGAGCTGCTCACCCAGCCCGTGTACGTGTACTTCGCGAGCTGGGCCTATCTCCCGGAGGCGACCGTCGCGCGCGTGCACTGGGGAGCCATCGCCATCAATCCGCAGCTGCAACTCATGAAGTAGCGCGCGCTCCCGGCGGTGTCGCCCGGCCGCCGCACCGGGCGGAGGCCGACGGGGAGCGTCGCGCTCTCCTCGAGCGAGTCCCGCGCACAGCCGGCCCGATCGCGACGCGAGCGCGACGCCGGCGGGCCGGCGTTTGCGCATGGAAGAGCGTCGGCGAGGGAGGATTCACTCCGACCGAGCCGACTCCGGATCGGCATGCCGAGCCAGCAGCGAGCTGCTAGCGAGACACGCGAAGAGCGGTAGCGGGCCGTTAGGCCCCTGGGAAGTGGCAGGCCGCCCAGTGCCGCGGCGCGTGCTCGATGAACTCCGGGTCCACCTCGGAGCAGATCTGCTGCGCCTTCCAGCAGCGCGTGTGGAAGCGGCAGCCGGACGGCGGATTCACCGGGCTCGGGACGTCGCCGGTGAGGATGATGCGCTTGCGCTTCATCTCGACCTGCGGGTCGGGGATCGGCACGGCCGACAGGAGCGCCTGGCTATACGGGTGGAGCGGGTGCTCGTACAGGTCGATGCGGTCGGCGAGCTCGACGATCTTGCCGAGGTACATGACCGCGACGCGGTCCGAGATGTGACGCACGACGGACAGGTCGTGCGCGATGAAGAGGTACGTGAGCTTGAACTTGTCCTGCAGCTCTTCGAGCAGGTTGATGATCTGCGCCTGGATGGACACGTCGAGCGCGGAGATCGGCTCGTCCGCGACGATGAAGTCCGGCTCGACCGCGAGCGCGCGCGCGACGCCGATGCGCTGGCGCTGGCCACCCGAGAACTCGTGCGGGTAGCGGTTCGTGAAGTACGGGTTCAGGCCGACGATCTTGAGGAGCTCCTGCACGCGCTCGGTCTTCGCGCGTCCCTTCGCGAGGTTATGTACCTCGAGCGGCTCGCCGATGATGTTGCCGACGGTCATGCGCGGGTTCAGCGACGCGTAGGGATCCTGGAAGATCATCTGCATCCGGCGGCGCATGCGACGCATCTGCTCGCCGGGAAGCTTCGTGAGCTCCGTCCCGTCGAACTTCACGGATCCCGCCGTCGGCTTGTAGAGCTGGAGGATCGCGCGACCGGTCGTCGACTTGCCGCACCCGGACTCGCCCACGAGGCCGAGCGTCTCGCCCTTCTCGACGAAGAAGTCGATGCCATCGACGGCGCGCACCGCGCCGACCTGACGCTGGAAGATGATCCCCTGCGTCAGCGGGAAGTGCATCTTGAGCGCCTGCACCTCGAGGAGGTTCTTGCCGCTGTCGGCGGTGGCGGTGCTCCGCTGGCGCTGGATGAGGCCGCCGGGCGTGGTGGGCTGCTGTGGC
>DATDNP010000151.1:0-20806 GCA_036518215.1 Candidatus Limnocylindria bacterium | reverse complement strand
CGGCGTGGAGCGGTCGCTCTCGCTGATCTGGACGTACGCGAGATGTGGAGCGGCGCGCGCGATCGCGTCGGCGTGCGACTTCTCCTCGAGCTGACCGTGATACGTGTCGTAGATCAGGGCGAAGCTCGGATGGCGCACGGCGTTCGCGAACGTCACGCTGTCCGCCACGTCGTTGAGGAAGTAGGTCTGGAAGCGGTTCAGGTATTCGTGGGCGAGGACGACGCCCCGCTGCGCGGCATATGGCGCGAGCTCCTGGAACACCTCTACGGCGCGCGACCATTCGTCTCGCGTGCGCGGCCTGCCGGCAAGGACGTTCACCGGCGCGCTCATGGGCCCATTCATGATCCGCACGCCCAGGAGCGCGCAGATGTCGATGACGCGCTCGAAGCGCTCGACCGCGGCGCGGCGGATCGCGGGATCGGCCGCGATGGGATCGTGGTCAGGCGAGGCGCCCACGTTGAGCGTGCGGTCGAGACCGACGTCGTCGAGGATCTTCCGCAGCTCGCGATAGTTCGCCTCATCGGTGTTCGTGAGCAGAGGGAGCTCGGCGAAGTCGAAGCCCCACTCCTTCAGAGACCGCAGGAGCGGCGCGTGCGCGGGCGTGACGTCGCCGGTCCAGAGGAGGAGGCTCATGCCGTAGCGCATCAGGTCACCTGCTTCAGGTCGAGGACCCAGAAGCCGCGGCGTTCGAGCTGCAGCGAGACGCCGCGCCGGAGACGTTCCGCCGTGAGCAGCTCGTCCCCGCCCTCCCACGTCCCGAGAAGGCTGTTGAAGTAGCGCGGGCGGTACGACCCGCAGAGGTCCGCGTCGACGCGGAGTGCGGCCATCTTCGTGCGCGGCTGCGTGTTGCCGACGAAGAGGAGCAGGTCGGCGCCCTGGCGAAGGCCGAGCGCGACGATGCTGTCACCGGTCACGTGCACCTGGTGCGAGATGTCCTCCTCGTAGGCGAGATACGCAGAGGACTCCTGAAAATGGAAGTTCGTGAACATCTGCAGCTCGGGCACGCGGACCGCGAACCAGGTGATGCGCTCGCCGCGATAGAGGAGATCCTGCACGCCCATCCACTTCCAGTCGGGCGCGAGGTGCGGCCAGCACCGCACCGAGTCTCCCTCGGGCGCGAGCCCCGCGACGCCTTCGATCGCCGCCCACACGTAGCGCGGCGGGAACCAGGGCGACAGCATCATCCCCTCGTTCGTCAGCGTCTCGCCGTGGAGCCACTCGGAGAACTGCCCGGGCACCGTGTTGTTCTGCCGCGGATTCGCGGAGTACTGGCGGAAGCTCGTCGCGAGCGCGTGGTCCATGAACGCCGGCGTGTACTTCGCCGCAGCGCGCGCGTACCAGAACGTCACGCCGACCCAAACGCCGCCGAGGAGACCCCAGCCGCCGTTCGGCGTGTAGTTCGGCGCGTCGCGCGGGACCGTGCGGATGCCCGCGTCCGTCCAGAACTCGCGGTCCGAGAGCCGCGCGATGATGTGCGCGGACACGTCGTCCGGCGCGACGCCGAACATGACCGGGAACACCAGATCGCTCGTCACATCGCTCCGCGGGTTGCCGTCGACGTCGATCGAGAGGTAGTAGAGACCGTTGTCGGGGTTGCGCAGGTGCGCGTTGATCGCATCGCGCAGCCGCGACGCCTCGGCGCCGAAGCGCGCGCTCTCCTCGTGGCGGCCGAGCGTCCGCGCCATCTGCGCCGCGGTGTCGACCGCCGCGTAGCACTCGGAATTCAGCTCGGTCGTCGCGCCCGACAACCGGTACTCCTTGATCACGTTCCGCCATCCGACGATGCCGGCGGTCCCGGTCCCCGTCGCGCTGCACCACACGAGGCCGCGCTCGTCGCGCTGCGTGAGGATGTACTCGGCCGCGCGCCGCGCCGCCGGATACGTCTCTTCGAGGAAGTCTCGGTCGCCCGTCGTGTTGAAGTGATGCCACAGCGCCAGCACGAGGAGCGGCGTGTTGTCGTTGATGTTGAGGTCATAGTCCTCGCTCGTGCCGTTGCGCACGTCGTAGTACTCGACGACCTTGCCGCTGCGCTCCTGCGTCTCGACGTACGCGCGGAGCGACTCGCGCGCGAAGTCGGGCGCGACGTAATCCGCTCCGAACGCGAACCAGCACGTGTCGCGGCCGACGCTGTTGTTCGAGCGAGCGGGGTCGTTCACGAAGCACCAGCCCGTCGGCGCGCGCAACATGACCCGCAGCATGTTCGCCTTCGCCCAGAGCACCCCGCGGTTCACGTCCTCGCTCGGCGTGAGCACGCGCGACCGGTCGAGCACCTCCCGGTAGTACGCGCTCGTGCGACCGAGCGCGGTGACCGGATCCGGGAGCGCGCGGTGCGTGCGCAGCGCCGCGCGCTTCCCGTCGCCGAACGTGAACGTGAAGGCGAAGCGCGCGGCGGCGCCCGGCGCGATGACGTGGCGCAGCTGCAGCACGCCGAGCGGATCGCTGAACTCGCCTGTCGCGCCGGACAGCGCGCCGAGGTGGGAATTCGAGACGGCCTTCCCGTAATCGAGCGTCACCTCGTAGCTCTCCGGCGTCTCGGTGCAGCCGAACACGCGCACGAGGTCGTGCGCGCTCTCGTTCCACGCGACGAGCGCGGCGCCGTCCTCGCGGTATTCGGTGACGACGTCGTGCTGCGTGTCGCCGCGCAGGTCCGCGAACGCGTAGGTCGACACGGGGATCTCGACGGCGGTGGGATTGCGTATCTCGACGGCGAGGTACGCGGCCGGCGGGTCGACGGCTTCGCCGCCCTCCGGCCTGCCGGAGAGCACGAACACGTCCTCGTGCACGACGAGGCCGTTCTGGAGCGAGTACTGATGCTCCTGGTGCTCGGGGTGGATGAAGAAGCGGCCGACCGTCTCCTGAACGAGCGGCATCCCCACGCGCTCGTCGTAATGGCGCAGCACGACGGGGCCGATGAGCGTCCGGCCGGCGTCGGGCGCGTAGATCCGGTCGATCGCGCCGGTCGCCTTGAGGGTGAGCACGATCTTCGGTCCGCCGAGCGTGCTCCCCGTCGCGAGCTCGTCGTCGGGGACCTCGTAGACGCCGACGCGCTCGCTCGGCCCGATCCCGCGCGCGACCGTCATCGCGGTAGCGCCATCGCCATGACATCGGCGAGATGGACCGCGTCCCGGCCGCCGCTCTGCGCGATCTGCTCGCGGCAGCTGAAGCCGTCGGCGACGACGAGCGTCTCGCGGCCCGCGCCGCGCACGCGCGGCAGGAGGACGAGCTCGCCGACGGCGGTCGAGACGCCGTAGTGCTCGCGCTCGAACCCGAACGAGCCCGCCATCCCGCAGCAGCCGGAGTCGAGGATCTCGTGCTCGAGACCGATGCGCTCGAGCACGCGCTTCTCGGGCTCGAATCCGAGCACGCTCTTGTGATGGCAGTGCCCGTGGACGATCGCCTTGCCGCTGACCTGCGGCAACGCGAGGTCCCGCTCGCGGTCGAGCAGCTCGCTGAAGAGGAGCGTCTGCTGCGCGAGGCGCTTCGCATCCTCGTCGTGCGGGAACAGCTTCCCGAGCTCGTCGCGGAAGACGGTCACGCAGGACGGCTCGAGGCCCACGATGGTGACGCCCGACCGGATCTCGTCGCGCAGGGCGACGAGCGTCTGTCGCAGGAGCCGGCGCGCGAGCCCGAGGAACCCAAAGTCGTACAGCGGGCGGCCGCAGCAGAGCGAGATCTTCGGGATCTCGACGCTGAAGCCGAGCGACTCGAGCACGCGCACGGCGTTGTGCGCCGTCTCGGGATGGAAGTAGTTGTTGAACGTGTCGGGCCAGAGGATGACGCGCTTCGTGCCGCTCGTGACGTGCGAGCGGCGGAACTCGGTTGTGAACGGCCTCCCCGCGAAGCGCGGGATGCGACGCTGCGGCGCGATCCCCGCGAGATCCTTCGCGATGCGACCGGTGGGCGGGAATGACGCGAGCGCGTTCACGAGCCACGGCGCGCGCGACGCGGCGCGCGCGGTCCAGTAGATCAGACCCATTGCGTACGCGCTGCGGGGCCGCAGCCTGCCGGCGTAGTGGTGCGCGAGGAACTCGGCCTTGTACGACGCCATGTCGACGTGCAGCGGGCAGTCGCCCTTGCAGCCCTTGCACGCGAGGCAGAGATCGAGGGCCTCGTGCACGCCCTCGTCGGCCCATCCGCCCGACACCGGGTCGCCCTGCATCATCTCGAAGAGGAGGCGCGCGCGACCGCGCGTCGAGTGCTGCTCCTCTCGCGTGACGCGATAGCTCGGGCACATCGTCCCGTGCTCCTCGCGGCGGCACTCGCCCACGCCGAAGCAGCGGAGCGTCGCGTTCGCGAAGCTGCCGTCGGTCCCGTAGTCGAAGTGCGTCGGGACGGTCGGCGGGTCGTATCGCGTGCCGAGACGCAGATCCTCGTCGATGTGGTGGGCACGCACGATCTTGCCGGGATTCATGAGTCCGTCGGGATCCCAGATGTCCTTGAACTCCTCGAACGCGCGCACGAGATCGGCGCCGAACATCTTCGGCAGCAGGTCCGCGCGCGCTTGCCCGTCGCCGTGCTCGCCCGAGAGCGATCCGCCGTATGCGAGCACGGCGTCCGAAGCTTCGTCGAGGAACGATGTGTAGTTCGCGATACCGGCCGCCGTCTTCAGGTCGAAGCTGATGCTCACGTGGATGCAGCCGTCCCCGAAGTGCCCGTAGAGCGAGCAGTCGGTGTAGCCGTGCGCGTCCATGAGCCGCCGGAGGTCGCGCAGGTACGGCCCCACCTTGTCCGGCGGCACCGCGGAGTCCTCCCACCCGGGCCACGTGTCGCGCTCGCCGGGCACGCGCGCCGTCGCGCCGAGCCCCGACTCGCGGACGATCCAGATCTGGTGCTGACGGTGGCGGTCGGTGACGATCTTCGAAGAGACGGCGTCGCCCGCGAGGGCGCGCTCAGCCTCGCGCGCGCGCTCGGCGGCCGCCTCGTCGGTGTCCGCGCCGAACTCGACGAGGAGCCAGCCACGGCCCTTCGGCATGAGCTCGACGTCCTCGGGATGGATGCCCTGCTTCTTCATGTCGTCGACCTCGAGGTCGTCGAGGCCTTCGCAGGCGATCGGACGCTCCGCGAGCACCTGCGGAACGTGGTCGCCCGCGCTAAAGACGTCCTCGTAGCCGAGGACGAGGAGCGCGCGCCCGGGCGGGCTCTCCACGAGCCGCGCCTCGATCTCGAGGATCGTCACGACCGTGCTCTCGCTGCCGACGAGCGCGCGCGCGACGTCGAAGCCGTTCTCGGGGAGGAGCTGGTCGAGGTTGTAGCCGGACACGCGCCGCGGGATCTTCGGATAGCGCCTGCGGATCTCGTCGGCATACCGGTCACGGAGGTCGCGCATGCGCCGGTAGATGTCGCCGCGCCGGTCGCCCGCGGCGATGATGCGCTCGAGCTCCGCGTCACTCGTCTTCCCGACGCGGATCCGCGTCCCGTCGTACGTGACGACCTCGAGCGATTCGATGTTGTCGACCGTCTTCCCGGCCATCACCGAATGCACGCCGCAGGAGTTGTTGCCGACCATCCCGCCGAGCGTGTTGTGATCGTGCGTCGCGGGGTCGGGTCCGAACGTGAGATGGTGCCGCTCTGCGGCATTCCGGAGATCGTCCAGCACGCATCCGGGGCGCACCCACGCGCGCCTGCGGTCGGGGTCGATGCGCACGATGTCGCGGAAGTACTTCGAATGATCCATGACGATCGCGGCGTTGCAGCACTGCCCGGCGAGGCTCGTCCCGCCGCCGCGCGAGAGGATCGGCGCGCGATGCTCTCGTGCGATGTCGATCGTGTGGACGACGTCGTCGGCGTCGCGCGGGATGACGACGCCGATCGGCACCTGCCGGTAGTTCGAGGCGTCGGTCGAGTAGAGCCCGCGTGAGGCCGCGTCGAACCGCACCTCGCCGCGTATCCGCGCACGGAGGTCGCGCTCGAGCGCTGCGCGGTCGACGAACGCGGCCGGCGTGAGCGAGGAGGCGCGCTCTGCCGTGACGCTCATGCGATCTCGTAGCGGGCGGCGTCGGCGTCCTTCAGACGGAGGCCGAAGCCCGCTCGTGTGAGGTCGGGGGCGAACGTGCCGCGCTCGGTGACGGGAGCGCCGTCGAAGAGGAGGTGCTCGATGCGCGTGTGGTCGTGGAACGCCTCGATGTGGATGGCCGGGCCGATGGCGCAGAACGGGTGCACATGCAGCGCCGGGGCGCAGTGCGCGGAGAGCTTCATCCCGCGCGCCTCGCACAGCGACGCGACGGTGAGGAGACCGGTGATCCCCTCGCAGCGCGTCGCATCCGCCTGGAGCACGTCGACGGCGTCCGCGGCGAGCATGCGGTCGAAGTACTCCGGCTGATAGCCGTACTCGCCCGCGGCGACGGCCATGTCGGCCGGCGTCCGGTCGCGCAGCTCCCGCAGGCCGGCGAGGTCGTCGGAGGAGACCGGCTCCTCGAACCACGTCACGCCGTAGCGCGCGAACGCCTCCGCCTGCGCGGCCGCGACGGTGCGCGTGTACGCGCCGTTCGCGTCCACGAACAGCTCGATCTTCGGCCCGATCGCGTCACGCGCCACCGCGACGCGGTCGACGTCGGCGCGCGCGTCCCGGCCGACCTTCATCTTCACGCGCCCATAGCCGCAGCGCGCCCAGCCGCCGAGCTGCTCCGCCAGCTCGTCGGCGGTGTACGACGTGAAGCCGCCGCTCCCGTACGCCGCGATGCGGTCGCGCACCGGGCCGAGGAGCTCGACGAGCGAGACGTCGAGCACGTGCGCCTTGAGATCCCACAGCGCGTTGTCGACCGCGCTGATGGCCATCGACGCGATGCCGGGGCGTCCGAGGTTCCGGACAGCGTGCACCATCGCGCGCCACGCGGCCTGCGGCGCGAAGACGTCGCATCCAACAACGACCTCGGCGAGGGTGTCGCGGATGAGCGTCGCCGTCGCGAGGTCGGCATACGTGTACCCGATCCCCCACTCCCCGGCGCCGAACGCGTGGACGAGCACACACGTCGTGCTCGTCCACTCGAACGTGCCGTCGGACTCGGGCCGGTCGGTGGGGACCCGGTACGCATGAACGGCGATCCGTTCGACGGTGTCGTTCACACGATCTCGCGGAGGCGGTCCTCGAGGATCGTCTTCGCGATCCGCTCGCGGTCTGGCTCGCCGCGCACGAGCGACTCGGCCATCTTCTTCGCCTGGTCCAGCGTCACCTTGCCCGGCATCGGCGGCTCGAATGGATCGATGACCGCGTCGACGATGACGGGGCCCTTCGCGGCAAGCGCGGCCTCGAGCGTCGCGCGACAGTCCTTCGGGTCCTCGACGTGGAATCCGGTGCCGCCGCAGGCCTCGGCGAACTTCGCGAAGTCGATCGGGTTGAGGTCGCAGCCGTACTCGGGATTCCCGAGGAACACCATCTGTTCCCACTTGATCTGCCCGAGCGTGTTGTTGCGCATGACGACGACCTTGATGGGGAGCTCGTACTTCACGGCCGTCGCGAACTCGGCCATGAGCATCGCGAACCCTCCGTCGCCGACGAACGCGACGCATTGGCGGTCGGGGTACGCGAGCTGGGCCGCGATCGTGTACGGGAGGCCGTTCGCCATCGTCGCGAGCGTGCCCGAGAGCGAATGCATCTGCCCGCGCTTCACCGGTATGTGACGCGCGAACCATGTCGCGATCGTCCCGCTATCGCTCGTTACGATCGCGTCGCTCCGCAGGAGCTCGCCGAGATGATGGGCGACGACCTGCGGCTTCATCGGCATGTCCTCGCGGCTCGCGCGCTCCTTCATGAGCGCACGCCAGTCCTTCATACCCGCGCGCGCCTTTTCGAGGAACGCTCGGTCGCGCTGGCGCTTCAGCATCGGCATGAGCGCGCGCAGCACGCGTCGCGAGTCCCCGACGAGGCCGACCTCGACCGGATACCGCAGGCCGACGCGCATCGGGTCGATCTCGATCTGGACGGCGCGCGCCTGATCCGGCTTCGGCAGGAACTCGATGTAGGGGAACGACGTGCCGACCACGAGGAGCGTGTCGCAGCCCTCCATGACCTCCTGCGAGGGCGTCGTGCCGAGGAGGCCGATCGGTCCGGTCGTGTACTCGCTGTCGTCGGGCACGGCGGCCTTGCCGAGGAGCGGCTTCACGATCGGCGCGGCGAGGATCTCCGCCGCCGCCTCGAGCTCGTCGGTGGCGCCGATCGCGCCCGCGCCCGCGAGGATGGCGACCTTCGTACCGGCGTTCAGGATCTCCGCCGCGCGGCGCATGTCGGTCTCGCTCGCCTGCATCGCCCCACCGGCGCGAGCGTCCGAGGTATGACCGGGGACGTTGCGCTTCGAGCGCTTCGCGCCGGTCTGGTCCTGCACATCCACCGGGATCGTGAGATGCGCGACGGTGCGGTACTCGGTGGCGTACCGGCACGCGAGGTCGGTCACGTTCTCGACATGGGCGACGCCCATGACGCGCTCGCTGTAGGCGGCGACGTCCATGAAGAGCTTGTCGAGCGCGACGTCCTGCTGGGTATGCGTCCCGATCAGGTCGTGGAACGGCATCCCCGTGATCGCGAGCACGGGCTGCTTGTCTAGCTTCGCGTCGTACAGGCCGTTCAGGAGATGGATGCCGCCCGGTCCGCTCGTCGCGAGACACACACCGAGCCGGCCGGTGTACTTCGCGTGCGCGCACGCCATGAAGGCGGCGGACTCCTCGTGCCGCACGTGGATGAAGCGGATGCGGTCCTTGCGCGTCCGCAGCGCCTCGATGATCCCGTTGATCCCGTCGCCGGGCAGGCCGAAGACGGTGTCGACGCCCCAATCGATGAGGCGGTCCACGAGCAGGTCGGCGGTCGTTTCGGCCATGGCAGTCCTCCCGCCATCGACCCTGCAGACCGCGTTCCGGCTCCGCTAACTAGATCGTGCTACGAAGTATTAGGAGCTGCCGGTCGCTTGCGCCTTCTCCGCGTCGAGCTGCTCGACGAGGGTCGGGTACGCCTCGCTCATGCAGCAGCGACACGACTTGTACCACTCGCGCATGCCGTTATCGATCTCGGGCGTCGCATCGTGGTGGCCGTGGTGCGCGTCAGGCGAGCCGGCCGCGAGCCATTCCTCCACCTTCGGGATGAAGCGCTGCGGGTCCTTCGCGAACGAGGTGAGGCAGCCCGCCGCGCAGAACGCGTACTCACGCTCGGGACGCTCGAGCGTGAGCCCGGCGTCGCGCGCCTCCGCGATGTCCACCACCATGCCGCACACCGGGTCGAGCATCTTCACAAGAGCCATGACCTCACCTATCCCTTCTATCGATCGATGGTCGCGCCACGCAGGCGCAACGAGTTCGTCACGACGGTCACCGAGGAGATCGCCATCGCGCCGGCCGCGAAGATCGGCGAGAGCAGCACGCCGAGGAACGGGTAGAAGACGCCGGCGGCGAGCGGGATGAGCGCGACGTTGTAGAAGAACGCCCAGAACAGGTTCGCGCGGATCGTAGTGACGGTCTTCCGCGAGAGGCGCAGCGCGCGCGCGACGCCGCGCGGATCGCCTCCGACGAGGACGATCTGGGCGGACGCGATCGCGACGTCCGTGCCGCTGCCGATCGCGATGCCGAGATCGGCCTGGGCGAGTGCCGGCGCGTCGTTCACGCCATCTCCGACCATCGCGACCTTCCGGCCGGACCGCTGCAGCTCGCTCACGATCGACGCTTTCGCGTCGGGCCGCACGCGCGCGCGCACCTCGTCGATGCCCAGCATCCGCGCGATCGCCTCTGCGGTGCGCGTCGTGTCGCCCGATACGAGCAGCGTGCGCAGACCCATCTTCTTCAGCTCAGAAATGGCGTCCTTCGACGCGGCGCGGGGGACGTCCGCGAGCGCGAGGATCGCGAGCGGCTTGCCGTCGAGCGTCGCGACGAGCGGCGTCTTTCCGGCGGCCTCGTGCTGCGCGAGCGCCGCGTCGGTCAGGTCCGCGAAGCCGTGCGCGATCGCAAAGGCGGCGTTGCCCACGTACACATCGTGGCCTTCGACGACGGCGTGAATGCCTTCGCCCGGGACCGCCTCGAAGCTCTCCGGATCCACGGCTGCGACCTTCTTCGCGCGCGCCTCCTCGAGGACGGCGTTCGCGAGCGGGTGCTCCGACCGCAGCTCCGCGCTCGCGATGAAGTGGAGCGCCTCGTCGGCGCCGATCTCCGAGCAGGCGATGAAGTCGGTGACCTGAGGCCGCCCGACCGTGAGCGTGCCGGTCTTGTCGAAGACGACGGTGTCGACCTTCTGTGCCTGCTCGAGCGCCTGCGCGCTCTTGATGAGGATGCCGCGCGAGGCACCGCGCCCGGTGCCGACCATGATCGCCGTCGGCGTCGCGAGCCCGAGCGCGCACGGGCACGCGATGATGAGCACCGCGATGAATGAGCTGAGCGCGTACGTGAGCTTCGGCTCCGGACCGATGAGCATCCACACGACGAAGGCGGCGCCGGCGATGACGAACACGATCGGGACGAAGATCGCCGCGATCTGGTCCACCAGCCGCTGGATCGGCGCCTTCGACGCCTGCGCGTCCTCCACCAGACGCACGATCTGCGCGAGCGTCGTGCTCTCGCCGACGCGCGTCGCCCGGAAGCGGAGCGTTCCGGTCGTGTTGAGCGTGCCGCCCGTGACCTCGGCGCCGGCCGTCTTCTCGACCGGGATCGATTCTCCCGTGAGCATCGATTCGTCGACAGAGGATGACCCGGCGAGCACGAGGCCGTCGGTCGCGATCGTCTCGCCCGGCTTCACGATCACGATGTCCCCGACCTTGAGCTGATCGATCGGGACGTCCTCCTCGACGCCGCCCGGTCGCCGCACGTGCGCGGTCTTCGCGCCGAGCGCGAGGAGCGCGCGGATCGCGTCGCCGGTGTGCGCGCGTGCGCGCGCCTCCATGAAGCGTCCTGCGAGGATGAGCGCGATGATCGCGCTCGACGTCTCGTAGTAGATGTTCTTCATCGGATCGAGGCCGTTCGACGTGAAGAGGTCGGGAAGGAACGTCGCCACGACGGATAGTCCGTACGCCGCAGTGGTGCCGACGGCGACGAGCGTGTTCATATTGCTGGTCCCGTGACGCGCGCCATTCCATGCCGCGCGGTAGAAGGGCGCGGCGGCCCAGAGCTGCACAGGTGTGGCGAGGAGGAACAGCGCGTACGGACGCCACGCCGCGCTCTCGAGCGCCGGCACGAAGAGCGGCGCGATCATCGAGAGCACCATCGTGAGTCCGCCGAGCACGGCGGCGACGACGAGACGACGGCGCAGCGATCCGACGTATCGAAGACGGAGCGCGCGCTCGTCCTCGATCGCCGCGGTGCGCGCTGCCTCGCCCTCGGGGATGACGAGCGCGCCGTATCCGGCGCGCTCGACCGCGTGCACGAGGATCGGCAGCTCGACCTTCGTCGGATCGAGATGCACGGTCGCGCGCTCGTTCGCGAGGTTCACCTCGGCGGACGCGACGCCGGGAACGCTCTTGAGGGCAGTCTCGACGGAGATGACGCACGACGCGCACGTCATGCCGGTGATCGCGAGCTCGCGCTTGCTGTCGACAGGGGCGGTCGCCGTATCGGCGACGACGGTAGCGCTCATTTCCGTGCGAGCGCGAAGAGCTCGCTCAGCTCGTCGATCATCGCCTCGTTGCGGCCTTGCTTGAACCCCGTGGGCACGCAGGTGGAGAGATGGCCGCGGAGCACCTCGGATTCGAACTTCTGCAGCGCGCGCTCGACGGCGAACGTCTGCTTGAGGACGTCCACGCAGTAGGTGTCGTCCTCGACCATCTTGCGGATGCCCTTGATGTGACCCTCGATCGATGCGAGCCGGGCCACGAGCTCGTGCTTGTCGCCGTTCATGCGGTGCCTCCCACCCCCCTGGGGAGGGGGGTAAGACCAGCGTACACCGCCAGGCAAGGGGTCAGTGGGTCAGCGCCAGCTCCCCCGCGCGAGCCCGGCCATCACCTTCGTGTGGTCGGCCGCGGTCGGCGGCGGCGTCACGACGTGCAGCGCGACGAGCCGATCGCGGTCGCTGCGGAGGCCGCGGGGCTCGCCCGCCGGCACGAAGGAGACGGCTCCCGGTCCCACGGCCGCCTCCTGCGCGCCAGCGACGATCGTGCCCGTGCCCTCGAGCACGACGAACGTCACGTCGACGTTCGGATCGTGGATCGGGATGAACTGTCCCGGCTCGAGACAGACAAGGAGCGCTTTCGTGCGCGCGCTCTCGCCGAGCGGAACGGGCGTGAACCGCTCCGGCCCGAACTGCACCCTGTCGCGGTAATCGTTCACGAGCGCGGCCATGACGCACCTCCCGCCCGGTCTTGGGCTTCACGCAGCATCGGCTCGCGGCGGCCCGGCGTCGTTGCGCCAGCGCAATCCGCGTGACAGCGGGACTATGGGGCGGTGAGCACGCGCATCGCGGCGAAGCGCGTCTACGAGCCGGCCTCGCGCGCGGACGGCACGCGCATCCTCGTGGATCGCCTGTGGCCGCGTGGCGTCCGTACAGAGGACGCGAGCTGGCAGGGATGGCGTAAGGATCTCGCGCCGAGCGACGCGCTCCGCCGCTGGTACGGGCACGATCCGGCGCGGTTCGCCGAATTCGCGCGCCGCTACGAGGACGAGCTTCGCGATCCCGGGACGCGGGCTGCGGTGCGGGAGCTGCTGCGGACACGAGGCGGCAGGGTCACGCTCGTCACGGCGACGCGCGAGCTCGACCTCTCCGGCGCGCGCGTGCTCGCGTCCGTCATGCGGCGCGTCGACGCCGCGCTCGCCCGGAGGCGCGCATGAGCGACGTCGAGGAGAGCGAGCTCTTTCGCGGGCTGCCGGCGGACGAGGCGAAGGAGGCGCGCGCGCTCGCGAAGCGGCGGCGCTACGCGCCGGGCGACGCGCTCTTCCATCAGGGCGACGCGGCCGAAGGCTTCATGGTCCTCCTCGAAGGACGCGTGAAGGTCGCGCAGACGACGGCCGACGGACGCGAGACGCTCGTCCGCTTCATCACGCCGGGCGAGCTGTTCGGCTGCGTCCCGCTCCTCGGCGAGGACCGCTACCCCGGGACCGCGGAGGCCGTCGAGCCGGTGACCGTGCTCGCGTGGGATAGCGCCGCGACCGCACGGCTGCTCGAGCAGCATCCACGCTTCGCGACGAGCGCGCTCCGCGTGGTCGGCGGCCGTCTGCGCGAGTTCCAAGACCGCCTGCAGGAGGTCTCCACCGAGCGCGTCGAACGACGTCTCGCGCGCGCCCTCTTGCGCCTCGCGCATCAGGCCGGGCGCAGGACGGAGGACGGCGTCCTCATCGACCTACCGATCACACGTGCGGAGCTCGCGGAGATGATCGGTACGACGCTCTACTCGGTGAGCCGGATCCTCGCGGCGTGGCAGCGCCGCGGTGTCGTCTCGACGGCACGCCAGCGGATCCTCGTACGGCAGCCGCACGCGCTCGTCGCCATCGGCGAGGAGCTCGGCGAGCCCTAGACCGAGGGCCGCGACGTCGCGAGCACGCGCTCGGCCTCCGCCTGCGCGCGCGCGCGGTTCGCGGCGCCGTGGAGGTCGCGCATCTTCTCGCGCAGACGCTCGGCGCTCTCATTCGCTCCGTGGGTCGGGGCCTCGCCGCGTCCGTTCATCGGTGATCGCATGTCCTTCTCCCGCATGACGTGATGTCGCTGCGGATGCTGTGCCAACGAACGACGCAGGTCGTTGCGCTACCGCAACGACGGCGGACGCGCGCGGCCGCATACCCATGGCATGACGCTCACGCCCGATCTCACGATCGCCGCGCTCCTCGCGACGCACCCGAAGGCCGTTCGCGTCCTCATGCGACATCGCATGTTGTGCGTCGGATGCCTCGTGGCGCGCTTCGAGACGGTCCACGACGCCGCGGCGGTGTACCGGTTGGACGAGCGTGAGCTGCTGGACGAGATCGAGAGGGAGACCACGCCATGAGCGAAGTCACCGACACCATCAAGGCCCATCACCGGGAGATCGCGAAGCGCATGAACGCCACCAGCGAGCGGGCCATACGCACCGGGACGCCCGCGGACGTCGACGCGGTCCTTGCCTTCCTGCGCGACGACCTCCTGCCGCACGCGAGCGGGGAGGAGGCGCACCTCTATCCCGCGATCGATCGCCTCGTGCAGGGCGCCTTTCAAGCCACGGCCACGATGCGCATCGATCACGAGCACATCCAGGCGCACGCGCGGATGATCGCCGCGGCGGCGGCGCGTCTCCGCTCGCCGAAGGACGAGATCGACGCGACGGCGGCGCGCGACACGCTGCGCGAGCTCCTGGACCGCCTCGCGGCCCTCATCGACGTGCACCTCGAGAAGGAGGAGCGCGTCTACCTGCCATTCATCGAGCGCGCGCTCGGGCCCGACGCGCAGCGCACGCTCCTCGACGAGATCCACGCGACCGCGGAGGCTTCGGCGAACGGACGCGAGCCGTCGCTCGACGTACGGCCGATCTCCCACCACGAGCGGCACCGTCGCATCTTCGACACCTTCGGTGCGCTCCCCGATGGCGGGACCTTCGTCCTCGTCGTCGATCACGATCCACAGCCGCTCCGCCGTCACTTCGACCTCATGCTCCCCGGCCGCTACACGTGGGACTACCTCGAGCAGGGTCCGGGGTGGCGGATCCGCATCGGAAAGCGCGCGCCGGTGCCCGCCTAGATCTCCGGCAGGGCGTCGAGCGCGGCGAAGGTCGCGTCGTGCAGCGCGGCGCGATACGCGAAGAGGCCGCGACCGGACGCGAGCAGTCGCTCGCGCACGACGCCCTGCAGCTCGTCGCGCGTCATCCAGCGCGCGCCGCTGATCTCGCGCGTGTCGATCGGGGCGAGCTCGCCGGCCACCGCGCGCGCGAGGAACACCTCGCTGTGCCACGGCTCGACCGCGTCGCCGTGACGGAAGGTCGCGTCGATGTGCACGAGATAGCGCTCGAGCGAGACGACGAGCCCGGTCTCCTCGAGCGCCTCGCGGAGGGCGCCCGTCTCGAGCTCCTCGCCGGGATGGAGCCCGCCGCTCGGGGCGCGCCACACGCCCGGCGGGAACGACGGCTTCGCGATGACCGCCCACTCGTCCCCGCGCGCGATGAAGAGCGTGATGTCGTGGCTTCGCCCGTGATGGCGGCTTCCAGCGACGAGCGCGCGCTCGCGGTCGCCGATCGCGTATTCGAAAGAGAGGGGCCGCGGCTCGCCCCACCGCCGCGCCGCGGCCTCGAGTCGCTCCTTCGTCAGGTACAAGGACCCGACGATAGCCGCTAGTGGATCTTCACCACATACGTGCCGGCGATCTTGTCGTGCCAGCCCTGCTTGTACGGGTCGAACGCGACCCAGATGAGGCCGAGGAGGATCGCGACGCACGAGATGACGAAGCCGATGTAGCGGAGCACGGCGGTGCCGTAGCCGATGGTCTTTCCCTCACGGTCGACCACGCGGAGGCCGAGCAGCCGCATCCCGAGCGTCTGCCCGCCGCCGATGCTCGACCACAGCAGCGTGAAGAACAGGAAGCTCGCGATGGTCTCGATGCCGCTGTGCTGCGCGTTCGTGACGTCCGGGTTCGTGATCGCGTCGCCACCGGTGAACGCGCCGGCGACGATCCCGAGGACGATCGAGTCGATCAAGAACGCGCCGACACGGATCCAGAATCCGGCGACGTTGGCGCGCTCCTGTGCCTGGGGTTGGACGATCGTGGTCATGGCATCCGCCTCCTATCCAGCGACCGCGGCGACGCGTTCGGTCGGCGCCGTGGTGAGGTCTTTCGCGATCGCATCGGCCCACGACGCGATGTCGGTCCAGTCCCGGAAGTCGCCCGCGCTCGTACCGGCGGCGGACGTCGGGATCTTGGAGAGGAGCGCTCCGATGATGCCGCCCATGTTCTTCGGGTCGAACGAGCCGTAGAACACGCGGTGGCCGCGCGGCCGCACCGGCAGCTCGGCGATCGTCTTCGGCAGGAATACCTCACGCAGATCGCGTCCCTGCTTGTCGGTCGTCTCCGCGCCGGTCGGTCCGCTGCTGAAGAGCCAGAGCGGCCGCGCCGCGAGCGTGGCGGACTCGCGCTTCACGAAGTCGATCGCCTCCTTCATCCACGCGCCGTAATACACCGCGCTCCCGACGACGAACGCGTCGTAGGAGCGCAGCTCGTGGACCTCGCGCGCCTTCATGAGATCGACGGCGAACCCGTCCTTGCGCAGCGTCTCCGCGATGCGCTCGGCGATGCCCGCGGTCGCGCCGTACTTGCTCTCGTACGCGACGAGCACCTTCATGACGTCCCTTTCCGCGCTGACGCCCGCCCGTCGGCGCTTCGGTGTGATGCCTCCACCTTGCTCGCGCGGACGCGCGGGCGGTAGCGGCGTCGGTACCTATCGGGACGAGGGCCTGGCGCGAGCCGCGCGGGGCGATCCCGCGCAGGGCTGTGCGCGCCTACCCGACGGCGCGGTCCCGGAGCGAGCGGAGGAGGGTGACGCCGGTCACGGCGAGCGGCACGAGCAGCGCGTGGATCTCGCGCGGCGGACCGACGACCCGCTGCGACAACAGGCCGAAGGTGATCCCGAAGATCGAGAGCGCGTATGCGATGGACAGCTGCGATCGGCGCATCGTCCCGGCTGCGACGAAGAGCGCGAGGGCGATGAGCGCTTCGCCGACGCCCGCCTGCACGACGGGTGACGCGAAGTACCAGTCGATCGGACCGACCGCGATCCGCGCGCCCACGTTCTGCACCGCCGCGACGAGGAACACCGCGCCGTCGACGACGGTGAGCGCGCGCAGCGCCGCGAGCGCGGCGGGCAGATCGGAACGATCGCCGAACAGCAGCAGGACGAGCGCCGCGAGGAGGCCCGAAAGCAGCACGACGTGGTACGCGATGTCGCCACCGCGGTCGCTCCCGATCGTGATGGCGAGACCGAAGATCGTGCCCGCGGTGGCGAAGAGCGTCGCCGCGACGAGGACGGCGCGAGCGCGCGCGACCAGTGCGGCGGCGAGGCCGGCGAGGAGCGTGAGGCCGATGATCGCCTCAGGGATCGCGGCGCCGGGGAACGGATCGCCGATGGTGGCGCCCGGGATCGGGAGCACGACTCCGAAGTGGACGGCCGACGCCGCGAGCAGCGTGAGCGCCGCGGCCGCGACGAGCAGGTTCGTTGCGGCGGGAGGCGTTCCGGTCCGCATCACGGCACCGACGCTACGAGCGCGTTGTGAAGAACTTGTGAATCGCGGACGCCGGCGAGGCTCGCGCTAGGCGGGCTTGACCGTGATCCCGCGAACGTGCGCCGGCATCCGAATGCCGGTGCCGGTCCACGAGCACTTCACGCAGTCGTACCGCACCGTCTCGGCGCGACCGACCTCGTGCGCGACGAGGTAGCCGTCACAGCTCGTGTCGCCGCATCTGAGCGCGCCCCAATGGCACCGCTCGCAGAAGTACATCGAGAGGTACGGGCTCACCGGCGAACCCAGCGCGATCGTCAGCGTTCCTTCGCACTTCGGGCAGTCCATGGAACACCTCCCGCGCAAGCGTCCGCCGTCCAGCGCGATCCGGCCAGACGAGACGACGCGCGGGTGCTGTCCGGTAGCCACGTGCCGCGGCGTCAGACGCCGGCGGCCAGGATCGTCGTCCGTCGCTCAGTCGGCTCAAAGCGAGCGCGCGAGAGGTGACCTACGGCAGAGCGATAGGGCGCGACGACCCACTCGCCGCCTCACGCTCGCTTGGATGATCGGCACATCCACGATCTCGTCCTCATCCATGCGCCGTCGGTCTTCGACTTCCGCGAGCGGGAGCAGTTCCGCGCGCCCACCGCCCAGGTCATCCCGTCGACCGAGGAATTCGAGATGTATCCGATGGGCATGACCAGCATCGCGTCGTATCTCGTGCGCAACAACTACCGCGTGCGCATCGTGAACCTCGCGCGGCGCATGGTCGGGGAGCCCGGCTTCGACGCGGTGCGCTACCTCCGGCGTCTCGACGCGCGTGTCTTCGGCATCGATCTCCACTGGCTGCCGCACGCGCACGGTGCGCTCGCGGTCGCCCGGCTCGTGAAGCGTCTCCACCCTCGAGCGCGCGTCCTCATCGGCGGGTTGTCCGCGAGCTACTTCCACGACGAGCTCATGCGCGAGCCGGCGATCGATTTCGTCATCGCGGGCGACTCCACGGAGGAGCCGTGCCGCCAGCTGCTTCAGGCGCTGCGCGAGCACCGACCGCTCGCGTCGGTCGCGAATCTCTCGTGGAAGCGCGACGACGGGCACGTCGTGCACAACGGCCTGAGCTACGTGCCGACCGATCTCGACGCGTTCGACATCCCCGCGTACGGCCACATGCTTCGCTCGGTCGCGATGCACGGGCGGCTCGCCGACGCGCTCCCGTACGAGGGGTGGCTGCAGCAGCCGCTCACGGTGCTGCTGAACGGCCGCGGCTGCGTCCTCGATTGCGCGATCTGCGGCGGATCGCGATCCGCGTACCGGCAGGTATGCGCGCGGCAGCGGCCGGCGTTCCGCTCGCCGGAGCGGCTCATCGAAGACGTCCGCGTCATCCGCAGCTTCTCGCGCTCGCCGATCTTCGTCATTCACGACCCGCGCATGGGAGGCCGCGCGCGCATGCGGCGGTTCTTCGAGCTGCTCGAGCGCGAGCGCGTCCCGAACGAGATGGTGTTCGAGCTCTTCTCCGCGGCGCGAGAAGACCTCTTCGAGCTCATCTCGAAAAGCCTCCGCCGCTGGAGCCTGCAGGTCACGATCGAGACGCAGGAGGAGCGCCTGCGCGCGAAGAACGGCAAGTTCGGATGCACGAACGGCGAGGTGGAAGAGACGATCGCGACCGCGTTCGCGCACGGCTGCCACACCCTCGACCTCTTCTTCATGGTCGGCATTCCGGGGCAGACGCACGCGTCCGCGCTCGGCATCGGCGACTACTGCGAGTACCTCATGGAGCGGTTCGGCGCCGGCGGGCGCCTCCGGCCGTTCGTCGCGCCGCTCGCGCCGTTCCTCGATCCGGGCAGCCGCGCGTTCGAAGATCCGGAGATCGGATACCGCGTGCATCGGCGGACGCTCGCGGACCATGAGGAGGCGCTCCTCGCGCCCGACTGGGGCAGCGTGCTCACGTTCGAGACGGACGCGATGACGCGCGACGAGCTCGTGGACGCGACCTACGCCGTGACCGCGCGGATCAACGACCTGAACCTGCGCTACGGCCTCACGACGCCGTCGGACCACGACGCTGTCGTGCGCGGGCTGCGTGCGGCGCGGCGCAACGTCGCGACGCACTCGGGGCGGCGCGCGGACCGCACCTGGCTGGTGGCGAAGGATGAGATGAGCTGGTCGGGACCGAAGGGGATCCGTCCGTCACGCGCTCTCGCGTGGATGATCCTCGGTGGCCTGAAGGATGAGGCCGTGCGTGCGGCCTCGCGCGCCATCGGCCGCTACGACGTCGCTATCGCGGCGGGAGATACGCGAGCGGATTGACCGCGATCCCGCCCGAGATCGTCATGAAGTGCAGGTGCGGGCCCGTCGTGAAGCCGGTCATGCCGATGTAGCCGATGATGTCGCCGGCGTTCACGCGCTGTCCGGCACGCACCGTCGGCGGGCGCACGCTGTCGTCAAGGTGTCCGTACAGCGTCGAGAAGTTCGAGCCGTGCGCGATGATGACGACCTCGGCGTAGTCGCCGTAGGACGCGTAGGGCTTGCCGACCGTCGTCACCTGGCCGGCCGCCGGCGCGCGGATCGGCGTGTACATCGGCGCGGCGATGTCGATGCCGTTGTGGAAGTGCGGGTAGTACACGCCGCCGTACCACGCGGGCGGTTCACCGGTGAATCGCGTCGGGCCGAAGCCCTGCGTGAGGACGCCGTTCACGGGCCAGAGGAAGAGCTTGCCCTGGAAGATGCCGAGGCCGGTGCGGAGCGCGAGCTCGGTCGCGAGCTGCTCGTACTGGTTCTGCGCCGATCGGGCGGCGGCGTCCGCGTTCGCCTTGTCCGACGCGGCCTGACTGCGCAGCGTGGACTGCTCACCGATGGACGCGACCGCGACCGAGACCGCGGCCTGATAGTCGGCGCGCTGCTTCTCGAGGACCTTCTGCTGCTCCTGGATCTGCTGCTTGAGCCCGACGATCTCCTTCGCATGCAGATCGGCGTCCGCCTTGTCCGCCGCGGTCGCCGCCTTCAGCGTGTTGATCTGTCCGACGAGCTGCTTGTCCGCGCGCGCGACGAGGATCATCGCCTGGACGCGGTTCGCGAAGTCGGTGAGCGACGAGGACGAGAGGAGCATCTCGAGCGGACTCTGCTGCGCGAAGCGGTACGTCATGCGCAGGTCCGACGAGTACGTCGTCTCCGCCTTCACGAGCTGCTGCTGCTCCGCCGCGGCCTGCGTCGTGAGCGAGTCCACGAGCGACTGCGTCTCGTCGATCTGGTACGCGACGAGCGCGAGCTGCTCCTCGGTGACCTGGATCTCGAGGCTGAGCGCGTCCGCGGCGTCCTGGGCATCGGCGGCCTGGTTCGAGAGCTCGGCGATGCGAGCGGTGGCGGCGTTGACCGCGGACTGGTACTGCTTGGCTGCCTCCTGGTACCTCTGTACGTTCGCCCGAGCCTCCGCGACGGCGCGCTCGAGGGCGGACACGTCGGGTGGGCTGCCGGGGTCGGCCAGGGAGGGCGCGCTGGTGGCCACGAGGAGCGCGACCGCGGCCAGGAGCACGAGCGCGGCGCGCGACGTGCCTCTGACGCGCCGGGTATGCGGCTGCGATCCGATGGCCGTGTGTCCCCTTCCTCAGCGTGCTTGAGCTCGGCCGGACGGTCTGCCGCCGACCATAGCATCGGTATCAACGCCAGCAAAGGGATTTCGTATCGGCCTGCCGTCACGGAAACAGACGGGCGCGCGACCCTTTTGGCCCCCGCCGTTACACGGACG
>DATDNP010000150.1:0-10533 GCA_036518215.1 Candidatus Limnocylindria bacterium | reverse complement strand
TTCGTACGGCGTCGGCGTGAAGATCGACGGCGACCTCGCCACCGTCGGCTTCGACCTGCCGAACGGCTGGGGGGTCCACGGCGCGGCACAAGCGCAGCAGCTCGTCCAGCAGATCGTGTACACCGCTACCGAGGAAACGGGTATCCGCCGCGTCCTCGTCGTCGAGAACGGAAAGACGACGGCCACCATCGACCAGCTGGTCGTCAACAGACCGCTCACGCGCGATGACGTCTCGGGCTACGCCGCCATCGCGCAGACCGGCACGACCGAGTTCGAAGGCAGCACGAAGCTCCCCAACGTCACCGGTGACGTCGTGTCGCGCGAGATCGTCGACGGCACGCTCGTCCGCTACACGTTCGTCGGCAGCGACCGCGCGCACAACGCCACCAAGACGGACCTCCCGCCCTTCGCGATCAGCTTCCAGCGGAACGACGGCAGCGTCCCGCACAACACCGGCGACGGGGCGCCGCCGGCGTACCTGCTGACGATCGCCTTCCACGTGAACGCCACCGGCGAGTTCGGTGCCGTGGGTCACGTCGAGCGCGTCGACCGGAGCCCGCTGCGGCTCGTGACGAGCAGCGACGCGTTCGTCCAGCTCGGACTCGACGATGCCCGTCCGTGGCGCGCATACGAGCCGGATCCGCAGCATCTCATCGTCGAGATCGGCGGCGACCCGCGGACCGTGAGCGACCGGATCGCTGTGGCGTCGCCCGCACCAGCGTCCGCGGCGCAGCGATCGTTCACGCTGAGCGGGCTTGCGCGTACGTTCGAGGCGAACGTCGTCTGGCGCGTGAAGGACGCGAGCGGCAAGATCGTCGCGAACGGTCACACGACGGCGAGCATCGGGACGAGCGTGTTCTGGGGTACGTTCAGCGCGCCGGTCACGCTGCCGTCGTCGGTGAGCGGAAACGTCACGCTCGAGGTCTATGAGGTCAGCCCGAAGGACGGCACGGAGCAGGGTGTCGTGAGCGTCCCGCTCGTGATCCGCTAGGACGGCGGCGCTTCTCTCCGTCCGCCGACAGCGGTCGCGAGGACGCCGTTCACGAACTTCGGTGAGGCCTCGCTGCCGAAGAGCTTCGCGAGCTCGACGGCTTCGTCGATGATCGCTGCGGCGGGTGCGTCGCCGAGCACGCGAAGCTCGTAGAGCGCGATCCGCAGGACGTTGCGATCGACCGCGGCCATCTGGGAGAGCGGGAATTCGGGCGCGAGCGTGTGGATCTCCTCGTCGAGATCCTTCCGGTTCTCGAGCACGCCCTCCACGAGCTGCCACGCGAACTCCGCGGCCTGTTCGGTGAGCCCGGCCCGGAACGAGCCGCGCTGCCAGGTCTCCTTCGGGTCCGCGCGGTTGAAGTCGATCTCGAAGAGCGTCTGCAGCGCCACGCGACGGGCCGGATGGCGGCCGCCGCGCGGCGGGCGCTGCTTCATCACGCCGCCGGTGCCGCCGTCGTGCCGATCGCCTCGATGAGCCGAGACGACACCGCTCGTTCTCCCACCGTGATCGCCCACCGCATCATGTTCGCGCGTGCGCGCCCATGAGTGACGACTGAGACGCCGGCGATGCCGAGGAGCGGCGCCGAGACGTACGGGTCGTAGTCGAAGCGATGGCGGAAGCGACGGATCCCGGGATACGCGAACGCGCCCGCGATCTTCCCGAGCGGTCCGCCGAAGATATCCGTTCTGATCCCCGACACGAGCGTGTCGAAGGCGCCCTCGAGCGCCTTCGCGATCACGTTGCCGGTGAAGCCGTCGCAGAGACAGATGTCCGTCGTGCCGCGGAGGACGTCGCGCCCCTCGATGTTGCCGTAGAAGTTCACGTCGCTCGCGCCCGAGAGGAGCGCGTGCGCCTCGAGGCGGAGCTTGTCGCCCTTCTCGGGCTCCTCGCCCACGTTGATGAGGCCGACCGTCGGTCCTTTCACGTCGTGGACCTTCTCCATGAACGCGGTCGCCATCTGCGCGTACTGGAGCAGGTTCTTCGCGGTCGCATCCATCGTCGCCCCCGCGTCGAGGAGACACACCGCCGGCTTCTCGCCGAGCACCGGCAGCATCCCGCAGAGCGCGGGGCGATCGATGCCGCGCACGCGTCCGAGGATGAGCAGCGCGGCGGCCATCGTCGCGCCGGTGTTGCCCGCAGAGACGACGGCGTCCGCCCTGCCCTCCTTCACGAGACGCGTGGCGACCCCGATGGACGTGTCGTCGCGACGGCGGAGCGCGGTCGCGGGATGCTCGCCCATCTCGACGACGCTCCCAGCGTGCGCGATCTCGATGCGCGACGTGCCGGCGGGCAGGAGCTTCGTCAGCTTCGCTTCATCGCCGACGAGGACGAGGTCGGCCGGACCGCCCACCTCCCTGTACAGCAACGCGCCCCGGACGATCTCGTCCGGGGCGTGGTCGCCACCCATGGCGTCGACGGCGATGCGCATGAGCTACGAAGAGGCCGAAGCCGGACGCCTCTGCTTGATCTTGATGACCTGACGGCCGCGGAAGGTGCCGCAATGCGGACACGCCTGGTGGGACGGCTTTGGGCTGCGGCACTGCGGGCAGGCGACCAGATTCTGTGCCTTCAGGGCCAGATGACTGCGACGCTCGCCCTGCGCGGCATGCGGGATCCGCTTCTTGGGATGACCAGCCAAATCAGTTGCTCCTTGTGGGGGTTCGTGATGATTCTAGCGGTGAGGAAGGCCCGGATGTGACCTGGCAGGTCGCCATCTTCGTGCTCTATCGCGTCGCGAGCGCGCTCCCCGTGTTGCGGTGGCCGCTCGCGGGCGCGCTCATCGCCGTCGTCGCGGACTTCTGCGATCTCTTCCTCATGGACGCGATCGGCGGCATTCCGGACTACCAGCGCCTCGACAAGATCTGCGACCTCGCCTACATGGCGACCTTCCTGGTGGTCGCCCTGCGCTGGCGCGGCATCGAGCGGCCAATCGCCGTCGTCCTCTTCGCGTTCCGGATGATCGGCGAGGTCATCTTCGAGGCGACCGGCGAACGTCTCGTCCTGCTCGTGTTCCCGAACGTCTTCGAGTTCTGGTTCATCGCGATCGCGGCGTGGCATCACTACCGTCCGGGCGCGGCCCTCACGCCTCGCGCGACGGCTGTCGCGCTCGCGGCGCTCCTCGCGGGCAAGGAAGCGCAGGAGTACTTCCTCCACTACGACCGCTTCCTCGATCAGTTCACCGCGTTCGACGCGCTGCGCGGGATATGGCGCGCGATCACCGGCCGCTAGCTCAGCTCTCCGGGTGGAAGTCCTTCAGCTGGCCGAGCCTCGCCCAACGCTCGTCGACGTCTTCCTCGTGCACGTGCGGCTCGGTGTTCAGATCGCGCCCGCACACCGGGCAGAGGCCCTTGCAGTCCGGGCTGTGGATCGGCGCGAGCGGCGTCGCGAGCAGGAGCTCCTCACGGAGGAGCGGCGTGAGGTCGATGCGGAAGTCCGAGTCGATGGTCTTCGCGTCGCGCGGCGCATCCGCGAGGCGCTCGCCACGCTCGACGCCGATCGTCGCGTAGTACTGCTCGGCGAAGTCGGCGTGCACCTCGGTCTCGAACGGCCGCAGGCAGCGGCTGCAGGTGACGCCGACGCGCGCCTCGGCGTCGCCCTCGAGATACGCGCCGGGATTCGTGTGCGTCCCGACGATGTTCGAATCGATCGACACGGCGTTCGCCTCGAGGAGCCCGCCGTTCTCGCCATGCGGGTCGATCGGATCTTCGGCGACGTGATATTCGGCCTGCGCGCCCACCGGCTGCTTCAACAGCGGCGCGACGTTGATGATCACGGATCTTTAGCCCTCCTGGGGCCGGGGCGTCCGCTCCTCGAGCATCTCAAGGCTCTTCTTGATGATGGACAGCGTCTTCACGAGATCGGACTCGAGTCGCACGAGGACGTCCGCGGCGTACTGATCTGCACCGCGCATCGTCTCGTCGGACTTGCTCTCCGCACGGTCGACGATCTCCTGCGCCTTCGTTTCTGCCTCCCGCAGGATCGATTGGTCCTGCAAGAGGAGCGCCGCCTGCTCCTGCGCGGCGGCGATGATCTGCTCTGCCTCCTCGCGCGCCTTCGCGAGCACGCGGTCGCTCTCCTGATTGACGCGCCGGGCCTGGCGGACCTCTTCGGGAATGGCGACGCGAAGCTGATCGATGAGGTCGAGGATCGTGGCCTGCTCGACCATCACCTGGCTCGTCATCGGGACCTTCCGCGCGTTCACGACCAGCGCTTCGAGCCTCTCAACGAGGAACTGGATGTCCAACGTCACCCTCCTCCGCCGGCAGCATCGTATCGCAGGAAGAGGAGCGCCTCCTCGCCGATCTCCTTCGTCCGCGCGAGGTTCACCCCTACTGGGAGCTGCGGACGGTGCTTCTTCAGGACGCGCGCGATGACCATCCCATCGGCGCCGAGCGCGCGTGCGCCGGGAAGCCGCTCGAGCACGGCCTCGAGGACCGCTACGTCGGCGAACGGCGGGTCGCAGAAGACGAAGTCGTACGGCACCGCGAGCGCGTGCTCCAGATACGCGAGCACGTTCGCCGGGACGATGTCGCTCCGGTCCTCGAACGCCGTCTCCTTGAGGTTCCGCCGGAGCGAGGCGAGCGCGTCGGCGGAGCGCTCGACGAACGTCGCGTGGCCGGCGCCCCGCGAGAGCGCCTCGATCCCGAGCGTCCCCGCGCCCGCGAAGAGATCGAGCACGCGGGTCTCGGGAAGGTCCGGCTCGAGGATCTGGAAGAGCGTCTCGCGTATCCGGTCCGTCGCCGGACGCGTGCCGGACCCCCGCGGCGCGACGAGCGTCCGGCCCTTCGCGATGCCGGCGATGACCCTCATCTACGCGAGCGCGTACCGGCGCCAGAGGTCGGCCACGGCATCGGCGAGACGCGCGTGCTCCGGCCGCACAAGGTCGGGGTCCTCCGCCATGAGACGATCCGCCTCGAGCGCGGTCTCGTCGAGCAGCGTCGGGTCGATGTCGGCGAGATCGACGATGCGCAGCTCGTTCTCGAGCCCGCTCTGGCGCTCGCCGAGGAACTCTCCGGCGCCGCGGATCTCGAGGTCGCGTCGCGCGAGCTGGAAGCCGTCGAGCGGCTTCCCCGTCTTCACGTCCGTCTCGGTCATCGCCGCGAGCCGCTCCGACTCCTCGGCCTTCTCCGAGACGAGGACGCAGAACGCCTTCTGGCCACGGCGGCCGACGCGGCCGCGAAGCTGGTGCAGCTGCGCGAGGCCGAAGCGCTCCGCGCCGAGGATGACCATCACGGTCGCGTTCGGGATGTCGATGCCGACCTCGATGACGGTCGTCGCGACGAGCACGTCGATCTCTCGCGCGGCGAACCGCGCCATGACCTTGTCACGCTCCTTCGGCGGCATCCGTCCGTGCAGGAGCGCGAGCCGCAGCCCCTTCAGCTCGTTCGCGGAGAGATCGCGGAACGTCGCCTCCGCGCTCGGGAGATCGTCTTCCCCTTCCTCGATCCGCGGCGTGACCACGAAGACCTGCTCGCCCTGCGCGACGCGGTCGCGGACCCACGGCCACACCTTCGGGAGCGCGTCGCTCGTCCGGACCTCGGTGCGGATCTGCTGCTGTCCCGCGGGGAGCTCGTCGAGCACGCTGATATCGAGGTCGCGGTAGAGCGTCTGCGACAGCGTCTGCGGGATCGGCGTCGCCGTCGTGAGGAGCAGGTGCGGATCGATGCCCTTCTCGCGGAACGTCGCGCGTTGGCGCACGCCGAAGCGATGCTGCTCGTCGACGATCGCGAGCGCGAGGCGCCTGAACCCGACGGACTCCTCGACGAGCGCATGCGTCCCGACCACGACGTCGAGCGTTCCGGACGCGAGGGCCGCGAGCGTCTGCTCGCGCGCCGCGCCCGTGACGCTCGACGTGAGGAGCGCGATGCGCAGCCTCTCGCCGAAGAGCGCTGTCAGCGAGCGGTAGTGCTGCTCCGCGAGCAGCTCCGTCGGCGCCATGAGCGCGGCCTGCGCGCCCGACGCGACCGCGATCCGCGCGGCGAGCGCCGCGACGACGGTCTTGCCCGACCCGACATCGCCCTCGAGGAGGCGCGACATCGGCACGCCGCGCGCGAGATCGCCGCGGATCTGTCCGAGTGCCTTGCGCTGCGCGGACGTGAGCGCGAAGGGAAGCTCCGCGATCCACCCGTCGAGCACCGCGTCGTCGGTGCGCAGCGGGAGGGCCTTCGCATCCTTCGTCCACCGCGCGCGGCGCTGGGAAAGCGCGAGCTGGAGGACGAAGAGCTCCTCGAACGCGAGCCGTCTGCGGGCCTCGAAGAGCGGCGGCCAGTCCGACGGGAAGTGGATCTCATGGAGCGCGTCCTGGATCCCGAGCAGCTTCCGCCGCTCGCGGATCGCGTCGGGGAGACGCTCGGCGACCTCCTTCACGACGGGCGAGCGGCGCGGGCCGCCTTCGACCGCGGTGTGCAGCCACCGGCGGAGGACGCCCTCCTTCAGCCCCTCGGTGAGGCGGTACATCGGAACGATGCGGCCGGTGTGGACGCGCTCCGCGTCGGCCGGCTCGATCTTCGGGTTCGAGAACTGGAGCGACCGTCCGAAGAACCGCACGCGCCCGGAGACGCGCACGAGCTGTCCCTCGGGGAAGCGCTCCTTGATGAACTGCCGTCCGAACCACGTCGCGCGGACCGGCGACGGCGAGTGGTCCGCCGGATCGATGAGCTCGACCTCGGTCATGAGCTTCCCCGTCGACGTGCGCCGCTGCCCGATGCGACCGAGGATCGCCTCGACGGTCTGCTCCTGCTCGGCGCGCACCTGCCGCAGCGGGGTGAACTTCGAGAAGTCGGCATACGTCCGGGGCAGATGCCACAGGAGATCGCCGATGGTCCGTATCTCGAGCCGCTCGAGCAGCTTGCCGGACTCGGCGCCGACGCCCGGCAGCGCGGTGACGGGAAGGTCGAGCGACGATGCCGGACCGCGCCGCGCCGCCACGTTCGTCGCCATCGCCGCCAATGGTGCCTCAGCCGCGCGCGTCAGCGGCGCAGCGCTTCCTCGATCTTGTCGAGATGCTCGCGTCGATGTTCGGATCGGAACGCGTTGAGGAGGCTCGTGCGGTCGTTCGGCCACATCTTCTCCGGAGGCAGGGACGCGACCGTGCGGTCGCACTCCTCCGCCGTGCGCAGCGTGAGCGTGGCCGCCTCGCGCGGCGGGATCGCGTGGAGGAACGGCCGCACCGTGTCGTTGATCCACGTCGGCGGCTCGGGCTCGACCTCGGCCTTCACGAACGGCTCGCCTCGCTCGATCTTGCCGGCGAGCCAGAGCGAGCGCTCGTCCCAGAACGCGAGGTGGAGCAGCGTCGCGGCGACGGTCCACTCGGCGTTCGCGGGCTTCCGAAGGTCGTCGTCCGAGACGCGCTCGACGAGCGCGCGCAGCCGCGCGAGCTCCCGCGCGTTCGTGTCGACGTACGAGCGGTCTCCCTTCATTCGGCGGTCACGATGAAGGGGTAGTGCGCCTGCCCGCCGCTCACCACCTCGACCGACACCTTCGGACAGCTCGCGCGCAGTCGCTGCGCGGCGTATTCCACGCGGGCCTCGTCGACGTCGGCGCCGCTATATAGCGTGAAGACCTCCGCGTCCGTCAGCCGCTTCGCGGCCTCGACGAGGGCGACGACATCGTCGTCGGCGTGCGCGACGAGCCGCCCGTCGAGGAGCGCGATCGCCTCGCCCTCTCGGACGGTCTGCCCGTCGATCGTCGTCGCGCGGATCGCGCGCGTCACCTCGATCCCATGCGCGCGCTCGGAGACCTCGCGCATCTCCTCCGACACGGTGGCGGGATCCTTCGCGGGATCGAACGCCACGAGCGCCGCCATGCCCTGACCGACGTTGCGCGTCCGGATGACGGTCACCTGGCACTCGGCGATCTTCGCCGCGGACTCGGCCGCCATGATCACGTTCTTGTCGTTCGGCAGGACGATGACGTGACGCGCGTTCGCCTCGCGGATGCCCGTGAGGATCTCCTCCGTCGAGGGATTCATCGTGGCGCCGCCGCGGAGGGGCGTCGCACCGAGCGACGCGGCGACCGTCGCGAACCCCGCACCGGGGACGATCGCGAGGACGCCGACGGGGGCCGCTGGCGCCGGCGGCGCGACGACGATCCCGGTCGCGCGCTCGTGCTCCGCGGTCATCGCGTCGAGATCCTCGACGACGACGTCGGCGATGCGCCCGCTCGTGAGGCCGATGCGGATGATCTGATCCGGATGGAGCGTGTGGACGTGCACCTTCATCACGCTCTCGTCGCCGACGACGAGGACGCAGTCCGCGCCGAACTCTTCCATCTCGCGGCGCACGTCGGCGATCGCGCGCGACGGATGCTCCACCAGGAACTGCACGTCGTACGCGCCCTTCCAGCTCGTCACCTCGCTCGCGACCGCCGCGCCGTGCGTGACGACGGGAGCGACAGCGCTCGCGACGCCGATGGCGCGGCCTTCGACCGCGGCGAGTGCGCCATCGAGCAGGTAGAACAGCCCCTTCGCGCCGGCGTCGACGACGCCCGCGGCCCTGTTCGTCGCGTTCTCCTCGCGCGTGCGCGCCACCGCGGCATCGGCGCTCCGTACGACGCTCGCGAGGGTCGCGGCGACCTCGGATCCGTCGGCCGCGCCTTCGATCGCCGCCGTCACCGTGAGGATCGTCCCGGGCGCCGGCGCGGTCACGGCCTCGTGGGCGTAGCGGCGCGCGAGCCGCAGCGCATCGCGGAGCTCCGCGGGTCCGACCGCGTCCGCGGTCGCGCACGCCTCCTTCAGCCCACGGATGATCTGCGACAGGATCACGCCGCTGTTCCCGCGCGCGCCCATGAGCGCGCCGTGCGCCGCGGCCGCGGTGACGGCCGGCACGGTCGGCTCCGCCGCGCGCGCGTACTTCAGCGCCGAGCCGCAGGTGTGGAGCATGTTCGTGCCGGTATCGCCGTCGGGAACGGGATACACATTCAGCGCGTTGACCTCGTCGACCGAGCGCTCCAGACGCTCCGCAGCGGCCTCGAGGATGCGCAGGAGGGTGGCACCGTCGCATTGCGTCGCGATGCGCGCGACTGTACCATTGACGTTCAGTTCCCCTGAGGAGATGCCGTCGATGCCACGCGCCTGCGCGATCTGCGGGAAGACCGCCGCATTCGGATCGAACGTCAGCCACTCGAAGGTCCACACGCGCCGTCGCTTCGATGCGAACCTTCACCCCGCCGTGATCGGCGGCGCGAAGCTGCTCGTGTGCTCACGCTGCCGCCGGACGCAGACGAAGTCGGCGCGCATGGCGAAGAAGCAGGAGAAGGCGCGAGCCTAGGTCCTCGCGAGCCTCGCTTTCCCCTCGGGCACCTTCAGCTGGCCGCACCCCGCGGCGATGTCCTGACCCTTGCTGATACGCAGCGTCGCTGCGATCCCGCGCTCCTGCAGCGCCTCCGCGAACCGCTCCATGCGCTCCACCGGAGGCCGCGCGAACCCGCCGGGCCCTGGATTCACGGGGATGAGGTTCACGTGGAAGTCCGCGGTGCGTCCGAGCTTCACGATCCGTGACGCGAGCTCGATCGCGTCGCGCTCGGCGTCGTTCACACCCGCGAGAAGCACGTACTCGAAGGTGATGCGCCGCTTCGTGCGCTCGACGTAGCGCTTCGACGCCGCGAGCACCTCGTCGATCGTCCAGCGCTTGTTGGCCGGGACGATCGCCGCTCGGATGCGGTCGTTCGGCGCGTGAAGCGACACGGCGAGATTCATGGGAAGGTCGAGCGCCGCCAGCTCGTCCATCTGCGGCACGAGACCCACGGTCGAGATCGTGACGCGGCGCGGGCTGATGCCGAAAAGCTCCGGATCGATGAGCCAGCGCACCGCGCCGACGACCGCATCGAGATTCGCGAGCGGCTCACCCATTCCCATCGCGACGACATGGGACACCCGCTCCCCCCGCCCGATGAGCTCGCGCTGCCAGTGACGGACCTGGTCCACGATCTCGCCCGTCGTGAGATGGCGGATGAGACCCATCTCGCCCGTCGCGCAGAACGCGCAGGCCATCGGACATCCTGCCTGCGTCGAGAAGCACACCGAATTCCGCGCGCCATGATGCGGCATGAGCACGGACTCGATGTGATGGCCGTCGTGGAGACGAAGGAGGACCTTCCGCGTCTCGCGGTCCGCGCTCTCGATCTCGTGCACGGGCTCCACGGACGACCAGCGAAAGGCCTTCTCGAGCTCCTCGCGCAGTCCAACGGGCAGATCCGTGAGCTCGGACCAGCCGGCGCCCGTGCCGCGAGCGACGTGACGGCGTATCTGCTTCGCGCGATAGGCCGCCTCCCCGTGCTCGGCGAGCCATGCGACGAGTGCGGGCTCCTCGACATCGGTGATCGCGGGACGCGTCTCCGTCATACATCGAGGGTACGGCGTCGCGCGCATGCGCATCGCACGGCGCGCACCGTATGTGATCTTCGTCACCTCGCGCATCCTGTGCGTCACGCGACTCTTTCTTTCTCGCGTGATGGGATGACACTCCGCACATGGAACAACACAACTGGTGGCTCACCGAAGAGCTCGGTCGCATGCGCTATCAGGAGACGCAGCGCGAGTTCGA